>NZ_WTPX01000051.1 GCF_013036045.1 Alienimonas chondri | reverse complement strand
TCCCCGCCGTGCGGATTGAGGGCGCACACGCCGATCCGGCGTCGGCGGGCGTCGATCCGGGTGAGGAAGCGATCGAGCAGTCGGGCGGTCCCGATCACGCCGTCGGACGTCAGCAGACCGGGGACGGAGGCGATCGACGTGTGCAGCGTGACGTGAGCGACGGTCAATCCGTCCGGGCCGAGGGGGAAGTCGGCGGAGTTCGCGGGGCCGGGGGGGAGATGCAGCGTCATCCGCACCTCGACGGGTTCGCCGGGACGGGGGCCGCACCGCTCCGCGAGGATCTCCGTGTGGCCGGGATGCTTCACGCCGGCGGCCGCGAGGGCGGCTTTGTTGAGCGGCGCCGTGACGATCCCGTCGGCGTCGCCGGCGAGACACAGATCCGCGGCGGTCGTCAGCCAATCATGGGCGGCTCGCCCAGCGTCGGCGCTGACGAGACCGGGCGGCACGTCGCGAGCGACGCCGCCCGTCGGATCGAAACAGCGGATGGCGTGCTGCGGGCCGTCGAACAGGCTCGCCCTGCTTGGCACCTCTTCCACCGAGATTCTTTCCGCCCCCGACACGCCGGCGGCGCGAGCGAGGATCGCGGCGTCGCCGATCACGGCGGGTCGACAGCAGGCCGCCGTCCTCGGATCGGCCACCGCGGCCGCGACGACTTCCGGGCCCACGCCGGCCACGTCCCCGAGAGTCAACAGGAGCCGCGGGAGAGACATCGAGGGCTGCGCGGAGCGGTGGAAGGAACGCGAAAGGAACCGTAGCGGGGGGACGACGGCCCCTCAACGAGCCTGCCCGGACGGATTCGCGGTCTCTTCGCGCGCGGGGGCGAACCGCGGAATCCGCATGCGGGGCAGGACCGACAGGAGCGGGCAACCCGCGTTCCCGCGGAAAACATCACAACCGTTACAGAACGCCGACCAAAGCGGCCGATACGACCGTCACACCCCCCCGCTCCGTGTGGGGACCGCGTCGGTTGTTTCGGAGTCGCGTCGTGCGACACCGACCGACGTGGACCTTCGGCGGAAAGCCGCGGGGACCGCCGGGAATCGAGTCAGGGACGAATCAATGCGGAACAGACTCCGGGGCACGTTGCTGTCGGCCGCCGCGGGCGTCGCCGTCGCCGCCGCCCCGTCCGGCGCGGCCGTCGGTCAAGACTTCCCCACCGTGACCCCCGGCGTCGAGCCGATCCCGGGTCAACGGTACTCCGTCCCGCAGGGGGCGATGCCCTTCGCCGGGCCGGGGGACATGATGGACGCGCTGCCGCCGGGCATGCTTCCGCCGGCGAACGCCGCGGGCACCGGAGGCCCGGGTCGCGTCCCGGTCGGACCGGGCGGCCCCGGCGGTCCGAGCCTGATGCCGGACTCGCTGCGTCCGTACCCGCGGATCAGCCCGTACGACCACAAGTTCGACCAGTTCGCCAACGAAGGCGGCCTGTGGATGCGGACGGCGAACAACTCGCCCCGCCGCTACCGCGCCAGCGCCAACTTCATCAGCGGTAAGTTCAAGGCCGCGAATCGCGTCTCGATCGGGTCGCGTCGTTCGCTGGACGAGGTGTTGGACGAGCTGTACGCCCCGACCCAGGGGTTCGGCTTCAACAACCCGACCCTGGGCATCAACACCCTGGACGGCCCGCTGGTCACGCTGCCGTGGGTCAAAGCCGCTCTCGTCCCGACGGCCAACGCGCTGGTCCTTGAGTACGCCGGACTGGCGATCGTCCGCGAGGACTTCGATCCTGATCCGGCGACGATCGGGTTCCAGGCGAACCGAACGCGGCTGGTGCCGTTCTACGACGCGGCGGTGGCGGTCAACGCAGTCACCGCCGCCGTAATCCCCGGGACCGCGGGCGACTCCGTGGGCGGCGTCACGCTCGATCAGATCGGCTACGAGCCGATCACCGGCGACGTGTTCTCTTCCGAACACAATCAGGCTCTGCTGCCGAACTACGATCCGCTCATTGGCACCCGGACCGAAGACGCGGACCACCCTGGTTTCCGCCTGCAATTCGGCTGGGACGACGCGGACGGCAGCGGATTCCAGTGGTCCGGCGACTACCTGTCCGAGCAGGCCGATCAGTATTCCCGGGGCAACTCCGAGGAAGCCGTCCGGTACTACCAGAACCAATTTGATGCGGTGAACGGCCCGCTTTCCGGTTTCGGAAGCACGTTCAATCGTCAGGACCTCAACTTCCGCCCGTCGCCCCTGGGCGTGATCGTGGTGGACGCGAACCCGGACCTGTTCGGCAACGCGATCGATCGCCCGTTGAACTACGGCGGCGTCTCGCTGACCAATGAGTTGGACCGCACCCTCGCAGCGTTCACCTACGACCTGCTGTACGAGAACGAGTTCTCCAGCCAACAGGCCGGGACGGAGTTCTCCTACATCTTCACCCCGATGATTCGTCGCGGGAGACTGCGTGTTCGCCCCTCTGCCGGTCTACGCTTCAACTACGTCAAGGAAAGCTACAAGTTCCAAGGCCTGGACAGCGGCGCCATCTACGTGCAGGACTCGCTGGGCAACTACACGACGCCCAGCAGCACGAACGGCGCCTTCGGAGATCCGGCATCCAGCGTCGTCATCAATCCGGTGAACGGCCAACTTGGCAACAACGTGGGGATCTTTCCCTACAAGAGCGACTTGGACAACGAGGTCAGCACCTATCTGTTCGGTCCGCAGGCCGGTCTCCACGCCGACATCGAGGGCAAGTTCCTCAGTGTGCGGGGTCATGTGAAGGCCGGCGTCGCGGGGCTGGGCGAGAAGATCAGCGTCGAAGGTCAGGGCTTTAACCTGAACCAGCACACGACCGGCGATCTGATGCCGTTCAACGACGATCAGTCGCACGCCCGGTTCAGCCCGTTCCTCGACGCGAACATCCGCGGCGAAGCGAATCTGTTCCCCTACATCCCGGTCCTCAACCGGATGAGATACCTGAAGGACGCCCGCCTCACCGGCGGCTTCAGCGTCACCAGCTTCTGGGAAATCAGCCGACCGCTGGACTCCGTCATCTGGCGGGAAGCCAACTCCGGCAACCCGTATGTGAACAGCGACCCGGAAGATCGCAGTCAGCTGTACTTCACCAACTGGGACGTCGGCGTCACTTGGAAGTGGTGAGCCGGCCGGCCGGCTCGGTCGATCGCACCTGAGACCAGCGCCCCGCCCGCGGCTTCCAGCCGCGGGCGGGGTTCTTTTTTGCCCGTCCGACGTGCGGCGTTTTGCGTTGGATGCACCCCGGCGGCGGCCCGCGTAGACTCCCCCCCTACCCCGCACGAACAGAGCAAAGCCCACGGAGTCGTCCCCGATGCGTTTGAAAGATCAGGTCGCCGTGGTGACCGGCAGCAGTACCGGCATCGGCCGCGCCGTCGCGGAACGATTCGCGCGGGAAGGGGCGGACGTCGTCATCAACTACCGCAAAAGCGCCGACGAGGCCGCCGAGTGCCTGAAGGCGGTCGAAGCCGCCGGGCGCCGCGGACTCGTCATCCAGGCGGATATGGCGAACGTGGAGGCCGTTCGCGGTCTGATCGATCAGACCGTCGAGACCTTCGGCCGCATCGACGTCCTCGTGGCGAACGCCGGCGTCGAGAAGGAAACGCCGGTGCTGGAGATCGACGAGCAGCACTGGGACTGGATCATGGACATCAATCTCAAAGGCGCGTTCTTCGCTGCCCAGTCCGCGGCGAAGCACATGTCGAAGCGATTCGATGAGGAAGGCGTGGGCGGCCGGATCATCTTCATGTCCAGCGTGCACGAGGAGATCCCGTTCCCCCTGCACGCCGCGTACTGCGCCAGCAAGGGCGGCCTGAAACTGCTCTGCCGGAACCTCGCGGTGGAACTCGGGCACAAGCAGATCGCCGTCAACAACGTGTGCCCCGGGGCGATCAAGACGCCGATCAACGCCCCGATGTTGGGGAACCCGGAGCGGGTGAAGGATCTCATCGCGCAAACCCCGCTGGGTCGCGTCGGGGAGACCGACGACGTGACCGGCGTCGTGACCTTCCTCGCCAGCGAAGAAGCGCGGTACGTCACCGGCAGCAGCTACTTCGTCGACGGCGGCCTAACCTGGCACTACGAGGAGTAGCGTTGGCCCGGTCGGCAAATCGCGATCCGGCGAACCGCGGCCCGGCGTTCTCCGACCGCACCGTCGCCCTGCTGTTGCGGGCGGCGGGGGGCTTGAACCTCACGGCGCTGCTGTTCGCGTTCGGCCCGCGGTCGCTGTTGGAGTGGGGGCACCGCACGCTCCTGACCGAGCCGTTTCCCGAGGCCCCGATCGCGGAGTACCTCGCCCGCAGCGCCAGCCTGCTGTACGCCTTCCACGGCTGCCTGCTGCTGTTCGCGACGACCGACGTGCCGAAGTTCGCCGGCTGGCTGAAGCTGTACGGCGGGCTGATGCTGGCCGCGGGGGTCTGCTTTCTGATCGTCGATCTGATGAGCGACATGCCCGCGTGGTGGGCCTGGGGCGAGGCGGCGACCCTGCTGATCGGCGGCTCGCTCGTTCTCTGGCTGATGCGAGGGCGGTAGAATCGCTCCCCCGCTTGCGGTTGCGCGGGTTTTTGAGGAACCGCGTCCGCCCCGGATTGACCGCGATGCCGCTCGTCAACGTTTCCATGAAGCACGGGGCGACCCTCGCCGAGGCCGAGGAGCAGCTCTCCCAGACCGTCGCGGAGATTACGTCCAAGGCGGGGCAGTTCGTCCGCAGCGTGGAGTGGGACGAGGACCGCCGCAAAGTGAAGATGACCGGCCCCGGCGTGTGGGTTTCGATGCGGGTCGACGCGGAGCACGTGCATGCCGAGGGCGACGTGCCGGCGCTCAGCGGGCTGTTGGGCGGGGGCGTGAGGAAGGCGTTGGAGGGGGCGATCAAACGGAAGTTTCCGAAGGCCTTGCCGGAGAAGTGACGCGCCGGCCCCGAAGATCGCGGCGTCGGGGAGAAGAGAACGCCGGTCGCGGGTATCCTCCCGGTCCCCCGCGACCCGCAGCCCCACAGCTTCGTCACAGATGGCCGATAACTCTCCTTCCGCCGGGCCGATCAAAAAGCTCTTGGTCGCGAATCGGGGCGAAATCGCGATTCGCATCTTCCGTAGCGCCACCGAACTGGGTTTGCGGACGGTCGCCGTCTACACCCACGAGGACCGCTTCGCCCTGCACCGCTTCAAAGCGGATGAGGCGTATCAGGTCGGCCAGCCGGGCGAACCGCTGGCGGCGTACCTCGACGTGCCGAACCTCGTCGCGTTGTGCGTCCGCGAAGGCGTCGACGCCGTGCACCCGGGGTACGGGTTCCTGAGCGAGAACGCGGAGTTCGCCGAACAACTCGAAGCCGCCGGCGTGCGGTTCATCGGCCCGACGGTCGACGTGCTGAAAGGACTGGGCGACAAAACCAGCGCCCGCGCCTCCGCCAAGGCGGTCGGCGTGCCGGTGTTGGAGGGCACCGACAGCGTCACCGACGTCGCCGAAGCCAAGAAATTGGCGGACGACATGGGCTATCCGGTGATGTTGAAGGCCGCCCACGGCGGCGGCGGTCGCGGCATGCGGATCGTTCGCAAGGCGGAGGAGCTGGCCGACAACTTCGAGGGCGCCCAGCGGGAGAGCCAAACCGCCTTCGGCAGCGGCGAAATCTTCCTCGAACGCTTCATCGAGCGCGCCCGGCACATCGAGGTGCAATTGCTCGGCGACGGGCACGGCAACCTCGTGCATCTGCGCGAACGCGATTGCTCGGTCCAGCGCCGCCATCAGAAGGTGGTCGAGATCGCCCCGGCCCCGAACCTGCCGGCGAGCGTCCGCGACGGCCTGTGCGAAGCCGCGGTGAAGATCGGCGCCGAGGTCAGCTACCGCAGCGCCGGCACCGTGGAGTTCCTCTACGACGCCGACCGCGAGGAGTTCTTCTTCATTGAAGTGAACCCCCGTATTCAGGTCGAACACACCGTCACCGAAGAGGTGACGGGCATCGACATCGTCAAATCGCAGATCCTCGTCGCCGGCGGGGCGAAGCTGGGCGATGATGCGATCGGCCTGGCGTCGCAGAACGACGTGCGCGTCGACGGCTTCGCCGTGCAGGCCCGCGTGACAACCGAAGACGCCAGCAACGGCTTCGTCCCGGACTACGGCCGCATCTCCCATTATCGCAGCTCCGGCGGCCCCGGCGTGCGGTTGGACGCCGGCAACGGGTTCAGCGGAGCGGTCGTGAACCCGTTCTACGACTCCCTGCTGGTGAAGGTCACCGTGCATGGACGGCGGTTCGACGACGCGATCTCCAAGCTGCATCGCACGCTGATGGAGTTCCGCATCCGCGGCGTCAAAACGAACATCCCCTTCCTGCTGAAGGTGCTGGCGCACCCCACCTTCGCCGCCGGCGAAGCGACCACCCGCTTCATCGACAACACCCCGGACCTGTTCAAGTTCCCGGAGCGGAAGAACCGGGCCACGAAGCTGCTGAAGTACCTCGGCGAGACGATCGTCAACGGCAACGAATTGGTGAAGGACCGCCCCGCCGCGGTCCGCCGCGAGTCGGCCCCGGTGCCGCATTACGACCCGAAAGCGGAGATGCCCAAGGGCAGCCGGGACGTGTTCAAGGAACTCGGCGCGGAGAAGTTCAGCGGCTGGATCCGGGATCAGGAACGCCTGCTCATCACGGACACCACCTTCCGCGACGCCCACCAGTCCCTGCTGGCGACCCGCGTTCGCACGAAAGACATGCTGAACGTCGCCGGCGCCTACGCGCACCGGCTGGACGGGCTGTTCAGCCTCGAAATGTGGGGCGGAGCGACCTTCGACGTGTCGATGCGATACCTGAAGGAATCGCCCTGGCAGCGGCTGTCGGACCTGCGGGAAGCGGCCCCGAACCTGCTGTTCCAGATGTTGCTGCGAGCCAGCAACGCGGTCGGGTACACCAACTACCCGGACAACGTGGTCAAAGAGTTCGTCAAGGAGACGGCTGACGCCGGCCTCGACCTGTTCCGCGTGTTCGACGCGCTGAACTGGACGAAGAACATGCAGGTGGCGATGGAGGCCGTCCGGGAGACCGGCGCCCTCTGCGAAGCCTGCCTCTGCTACACCGGCGACCTGCTCGACCCGAAGCGGACGAAGTATGACCTGAAGTACTACGTCGGGCTGGCGAAGGAACTGGAGTCGTTGGGCGCCAATATCCTCGCCATCAAGGACATGGCCGGCCTCTGCAAGCCGGAGGCGGCCCGCCTGCTCGTCAAGGCGCTGCGGGACGAAACGGATCTGCCGATCCACTTCCACACGCACGACACCGCCGGCATCCAGGCGGCGAGCATCCTCAACGCCGCCGACGTGGGCCTCGACGTCGCCGACGCCGCGATGGCGCCGCTCTCCGGCGGAACGGCCCAGGTGAACCTCAACACGCTCGCCGAGGCGCTGCGGTTCAGCCCGCGGGACACGCAGCTTCCCACCGAAGCCCTCTCCGAAGCGGCCACCTACTGGCGGGCCGTCCGCGAATTCTACAAGCCGTTCGAGGCGGACGTGCTGCCGGCCACCGGCGACCTGTACGACCACGAGATGCCCGGCGGGCAGTACACGAACCTGTTCCAGCAGGCCCGGGCGCTGGGCCTCGCCGACCGCTGGCAGGACGTCTGCCGCATCTATGCCGAGGTGAACCGGTTGTTCGGCGACATCGTGAAAGTCACGCCCACCAGCAAGGCGGTCGGCGACATGGCGCTGTTCCTCGTCGCCAACGACATGGAGGCGGACGAAGTTCTCACCTCCGAGCGCGAACTGAGCTTCCCGCAATCGGTCGTCGACCTGATTGGCGGCGCGATGGGTCAGCCCCCCGGCGGCTTCCCCGAAGCCGTGATGAAGAAGGTGCTCCGCGATCAGGAGCCGTTCACCGATCGTCCCGGCGCCAGCCTCGAACCGGCCGACTTCGCCGCCGCGAAGGCCGAGGTCGAGAAGATGACCCCCGGCGAGGCCACCGATCGCGACGTGCTCTCGAAGCTGCTCTACCCGGCGGTCTTCAAGGACTTCGCCGCCCATCGCCGCGAGTTCGCCGACACCAGCGGCCTGCCCACGCCGGTCTTCTTCTACGGTCTCGAACCGGGGGAAGAGGTCGCGGTCGACATCGAGCCGGGCAAACGGCTGATCGTGAAGTTCCTCGCCGTCGGCTCGCCCCACCCGGACGGCACCCGCACGGTGTTCTTCGAGTTGAACGGCCAGCCGCGGGACGTGACCGTGCAGGACCGCAGCCTCGAACCGGACGCCGCCGCCGCCGTGAAGGCCGACCCGGCCGACGCCAACCAGATCGGCAGCCCGATGCCCGGCATGGTCGTGACCGTCGCCGTGCAGGCCGGCGACCGGGTGAAGCCGGGTCAGAAGCTGTTGACCATCGAGGCGATGAAGATGCAGACGAACCTCGCCGCGGAGGCCGCCGGCGTGGTGAAAGCGGTGAACGTCTCCGCCGGCTCGCAGGTCGCCGCGGGCGATCTGCTGGTGACGCTGGAGAGTTGAAACGACAACGAGCCGCGACCGTCAGGGAGCGTCTCTCTACGGTCGCGGATCGCGCGTGACGCTCCCTGACGGTCGCGGCTCCATGCCCTTATCTCCCGACGCCGCCGCCCGCCTTCGCAGTGAAACGTTCGTCCGCGCCGTCGAGGTGCACGGCGAACTCGGCAGCACGAATGATCGGGCGCTGGAACTGGTTGGCGGGCCGGAGGGCGCCGCGATCGACCGGCCGGCGGTGATCCTCGCGGAACGGCAGACCGCGGGTCGCGGTCGTGGCTCCAACCGCTGGGCCGCGCCGCCCGGCGGGCTGACGTTCACGCTGTTGCTCGACCGACCGACGCCGCGGTCGGCGAGTGAGTCAGTGGGAGAAGAGGTGAACGCGACGCTGCTCGCCCCGTTGACGGGGTTGGTCGTCGCGGAGGTCGCGGCTGCGTTGACCGACGCGGAGGTCGGCGTGAAGTGGCCGAACGACGTGCTGCTGCGAGCAGCGCCCGACGCCCCGTGGGGCAAGCTCGCCGGCGTGCTGTGCGAAGCCGCCCCGACGGGTGAGATCGCGGTGGGCATCGGCCTGAATCTGAACAGCGACCCGGCCGCCTTCCCGTCCGACCTGCCCCGCCCCGCCGCGAGCCTGCGGCGAGACAGCGCCGCGCACGATCCCGTGACCGTGCTGATCGATCTGCTGGTGCGGCTGGAAACGGAGATCGAGGCGCTCGCCGACGGCGGCCGGCTCGATCCCACCCGTTGGGCGAGCCGGGACGTACTCGCCGGTCGAAGCGTTTCGATCCTCGGCGGCAGCCCCGTGACGGGCACGGCCTGCGGCGTCGCGCCGGACGGTGCGCTGCGGGTATTCGACGGGCAAACCGTTCGGGAAATTCGATCTGGGACAGTCGAGTGGTCGTCCGGGCAAAGCCCCCCTCCCGTTGCGTAAGATAGACCGTCGCACAACTGAGAAATCGGGTTCCCACGCCGCCCGACATTGTGCGATGACGCGGGCGCTCTCCCCGAAGAACCCCGCCATGTCCGTCGCCGTCGCCACCCCCCCGTCCGCCTATGGCGGTCCCTCCGAAGACGTTTTGCCCGCCCGATCCGACCAGCGCCGATCCACAGGCGACGACGCGTTTCTGACGCGTCGCGGTTGGTGGATCGCCGGGATCCTGGCCGCCTGCGGCGTCGCCGCCGTGGGCATCTGGGATGCGGTGAAGTACGACTTCATTGCCAAACGATTCGGCGTCGTCGAACCGGACGGTCTGTACCGCAGCGGACAGATCTCCGAAGCGATGTTCACGCCGACCATCCGCGAGCACGAGATCGACACCGTCGTCTGCCTGATGGGCAACGACCGGGAAGACCCCGGACACGTCGCGGAGGTCGCCGCCGTCGAAGCGATGCCGGGCGTGAAGTTCGAACGGTTCCCCCTGCGGGGCGACGGGACCGGCGACTATGAGGTTTACTACAACGCCCTCGCCTCGCTGGTCCGGGCCCGCCGGGCCGGTCGGAAGGTGCTGGTGCACTGCGCCGCCGGCTCGCAACGGACCGGCAGCATCATCGCCGCCTATCGCCTGCTGGTTCGCCGCGACGACTGCGCCGAGGTCTACGCCGACCTCGGCCGCTACGGCTGGGAGCCGGACGACGCCGCGATGCTCGACTACCTCAACCAGCACCTCCCGGAAAGCGCCCGCCGCTTGTATGAAGCCGGGTTGATCTCCGAGATCCCCGACCCGATGCCGGTGCTCGGCCCGTAATCGTTTGGGCTTTGAGTCATCCATCACGCCCCGGACCATCCGATGGTCCGGGGCGTTTTGCTGCGCGGTCAGGGAATCCGACCGAACGCCGCCGGTCGCCTCAGATCGGCGAACGTCCCCCGCAGCGCCGGCCGCGGATCGACCCGCAGCACGCCGCTCGCCCGGACGAAGTCCGCCGCCTGCCGCACCGAGACCCGTGGCGCCCCGCAGGCGAACAGCGGTTCCAATGTCGGCCGGAATCGTGATTTGAAGTGCCAGAGTCCGCGGGCGTCGAACAGCCCGTTACCGGCTCGCATCCACGCGGCCACGCCGCGACAAACGTGCGGGTTCTCCCCGGCCGGCGCCGGCCCGATCAAGGCCGCCGGCGCCGGGCCGAGCGAGACCGTGGAGACCCCTTCCGCCGCGAGTGCATCCAGCAGGCCGCGAACCAGCGCCGCGGCGGTCCCGGACGGCGCCTCGGGGTGCGTGTGAAACCCGCCGAGCGTCCATCGTCGCGTGCCGTCGGTCTCTCGAACCCCCAGCGGGTGAACCGAGGCGAACCCGACCGTTCTGCCGTCCTTACGGGCGATCCAGACCCGCCGTCCGTCCGACGGTCCGGCCGGGGGCGGGGCGATGAAGGCGGTCGCCGGTCGAAGCTGAGGCTTCGCCGCGAGGTGAGCGGCGACGATCGCGGGGAGGTCGCCCCAAGCGGACTCATCGTCGCTCAACTCGCTGACGGAGACGCCGGCTCGCGTCGCGCGGCCGCAGGCGGCTCGAACCGCACGGAATCGACCGCCCTCCCACCGTCCCGGGTGACGCACGACGCAGTCCGCCCCGATCCGCGTCGGTCGATAGCCGACGGACGCCAACGCCGGCAATTCCGCCGCGGTCACGTTCAACCACAACGGCGACAGCCCCAACGGCGTCGCCCACGCTTCGACGTATCGAACGAGCGCCGCCGCGTGCTCCGGGGCGGCGAGCGGGCCGCCGGGGATCAGCGCCGTCCGTCCACACCGGATCGGCCCGGCGACGCCGGGCAGACTCTCGGTGAGCAACAGCCCCCGCCCCGGCTCCGCGACGAGCAACCCGTCCGCGGTGTGGGCATGGACGAGCGCCAACCGTCGGGCGACGGCGGACAGCGCCTCCCCGCCGGCGGGGTCGGCGTCTCGCAGAACCCCGACTTCTCGAACCCCGGTTTCACGAACCCCAGGGGAGCGGGTCACACCTTCTTCAGATAGGTCACCCGACCGCTGGGCACCCACTCCGCGACGATAATGTCGCCGTCGTTCACGAAGGCGGCGTCGTGCGGGGCGACGAATTTGCCGTCGACCCAGTTCTCCGGGGTGCGACGCATCTTGCGGCCGTCCGCCATCGCCGACTTGATCCACTCCGCATCGTCGCCGAGGTGGGTGAGCACCTTGTTCTCCGCATCCAACAGCGTGACCCGGGAGTTCAGGTCCGGCACGACCCGCACGCCAGAGGCGTTGACGTCCGCGAAGTCGCAGGGGGCGGGCACGGTCCAGGCGGCTTCGACCCGCAGGAACTTGCCGTCGATGTCGAAGTAGCTGATGCGGTGGTTGGAGCGATCCGCGACCGCCAGCGCCGGCTCGCGACCGGGGCGATCGTCCCACAGCAAGCCGTGCGGGCAGTTCAGCTGGCCGGGTTCGCTGCCCTTGGAAGCCAGCACGCTGACCAGTTCGCCCTTGGCGTCGTAGCGAATCAGGTGGCTGGAGCCGTAGCCGTCGCCGATGAAGAACCCGCCGTCCGGCAGGAAGGCAACGTTCGTGGCGTTGTACCGCTTGTCGCCGTAGCCCTCCGGCTTGGTCCAGCGCTGGACCTCTTCGCCGGCCAGCGTGAATTTCACCGTGCAGGGGCCGTCGTTCGACTGAAGCGCCGTGAGGTACAGGAACTCCTCGCCGCCCTCCTCACGCAGGTCGAGCCCGTGGCCGCCCTTGTGGAACTCGTCGCCCCAGCTGCGGACGAATTGGCCCTCGGCGTCGAACGCCAGCACCACGTCCCGCTTCGGTTCGTTCTCGGCCTGGTGACACATGAAGATCGTGCCGTCCGCGGCCTGACACACGCCGTGCGTGTTGCCCCACTCGAAGCCGTCCGGCAGCTCGCCCCAGTTGCTGTGCCACTCGTAGACGTAATCGCCCGAGCCGACCGTGACCGGTTTCGAGCCGCTTTTGTCGGACGCCCGCAGGAACGGCGTGCCGGACAGAGCGACGGCGGCCGCCCCGGTTTGCAGAGCGGTACGGCGGGAGACGGAGTTGGACATAGGTTGAACGATGCGAATAACGAACGGTGAACGCCGGCACAGCTTAGCGGAGCGACCGGGGCTGCCCAAGCGGGCCGCGCCGCTTCGTCACTTCTTCCCCATCGCCCGCTTTGCGCGGAAGAAGTCGGTGAGGATCGCCCCGCATTCGCCCGCCAGCACGCCGCCGAGGACGGCGCTGCGGTGGTTGAGGCGGGGGTCGTCGGTCAGACGGAACAGGCTGTCGCAGGCGCCGGCCTTCGGGTCGGCGGCGCCGTAGACGACGGCGGGGACGCGGGCGTTGACGATCGCCCCGGCGCACATCGGGCAGGGTTCGAGCGTGACGTACAGCGTGCAGTCCTCCAGCCGCCACGATCCCAGCGCCTCGGCGGCCTGGGTGAGGGCGATCATCTCCGCGTGGGCGGTGGGATCGGAGAGCGTTTCCCGCTGGTTGTAGCCTTCGCCGACGATGCGCTCGGCGGTCAGCCCGACGTCCTCTTCCTCCGGACCGACCGGCGGGGCATACACGACGAGGGCGCCGACCGGCACCTCGTCCATCTCCCCCGCGGTCGCGGCGAGGTCCAGCGCCCGCCGCATCCAATGTTCGTGCCGCGACGGCAGGTCGGGGTGCAGCGGATCATGCATGGCTCGATCCCGACGCCGGTTCACGGACCAGGATTCGGCCCAGCAGATCCGGCGTGTACAGCGTCGCCCCGGTCCACAGCATCGCCTGCAGCACGGCCGAGGGGATCGCTTCGCTCAGCCCGGTGGTCGCGATGCTCGCCGCCATCGCCCCGCCGAGGTAGGCGACGCACAGCAACAGCCCGAGGCGGTGCGTCAGCGGGATCAGCAGCAGCACGGCTGAGGCCAACTCCACCAGACCGAGCGGAACCATCAGTTCCGCGAACCCACCCGCCATCGAGCTATCCCCCACGGCGTCGGCGGCCGCCTCGCCCGTTTCGACGGACGGAGCTTCGGCGGGATCGTCGACGGGGATGCCCGCCAGCTTCAGACCGGCGCTGGCTGCGAGCGCCAATCCCACCAGCCAAATCAACACGAGTCCGGCGGTGCGGCGAACTTTCGGCGACATCAGAGACCGGCCGGAAACGAGAACGAAGCGGCCGACGCGCGTCGGCGGAGCGGCGGGCAGTGTACCGTTCCGCCTCGGTTCCGCTTCCCCGAACCGCGCGGATCACTCCGCGACGCGCGGTTCCAAGCCGTTGGCATAGCGTTTGAAGCCCGGTTGGGCGCCGGTCGGGGGGGCGCTCAGCACGGTCGCGGTCAGGGGGTGGCCGTCGATCTCGCCGACGAGCGTCAGGGCGGCGTCGATGCCGTCCACGCCGTGATTCGTCAATTGGGGCGAGACCTCTAGCCCCACCGTGGGCGGGGCGTCGAACAATTCCGCCAGCCCCGCGGCGTCGAAACGGAAGCGGGCCGGGGCGATCAAGCCGTCGCCGGGGCCGCCGACGATCTCCGTCGCCCCCAGAAACAAAGCGACGTTCCAACCCTCCTCGCTCGGCTCGCTGCGAAACCCCACCCGACCGAGGCCGCTGAGCGGATCGAACAACTCCGCCGCGGCGTCGACAAATCGATCCAACCATGCGGGGCGCGACGCGGGTCGCTCGCGGTCGGCCAGATCGAGCAAATCTCCCACCGGGAGGTGGGAATTCAAACGGGGCGAGTTCGGCATAAGGGCGGTCCGGCGGGCCGTCCTTGGCCGGGTGCAGGTGGAGTCGAAGCGGGCGGAAGGTCCACGGCGAAAGCGCCGCGACCCAATGGAGATCGGACGAACGGTCGCCGGCGGAACAGCCGCGGCGCCTCTTCGCAGAGCGAACTGTCCGCCGCGTTGGGTTCCCCCCGATCGAACGGCGGGAGCGGGCTGTGACGACCAGAACGGGCGAAGAAACTTCTGCGAAGTCCCACGCAGACCCCGGTCGGGACGCCCTCCGCGGTTTGACCGCGTCGGCCGGCGGACCCACAATCGCCCCTTCCCCTTTCCGTGCCGCTCCCGCCGCGAATCGATCCCGTGCCGCCGGCGAACCCTCAAGACGACGGCTCGTTGGCTCTGCGTGGATCCGCGTCGATCAGCCCGGACGACCGCGCCCGCGCGATCCGCGATGCGGAAACGCTGCTGAGCGCCGGCGAATGGATTCGGGCGTTCCGCAATCGCTACGTCGTGGTGAAGCTGGGCGGCAGCGCGCTGGAGAACGAAGAGGCGGTCGACTGCCTGCTGGCCGACGTCCGCTTCATGGAAACGGTCGGTTTGAAGCCGGTCCTCGTGCACGGCGGCGGCAAAGCGATCAGCGCCGCGATGGCGGAAGCGGGACTCGAAGCGAAGTTCGTCGCCGGCCGGCGGTACACCGACGCGGATACCCTCGCCGTCGTCGCCAAGACGCTCGCCAAGATCAGCCGCTCGTTGGCCGCGGGCATCGAACGACAGGGCGGCAAAGCGGTCGCCCTCTGCGATCCGGACGCCCTCGCGCTCTACGGTCGCCCGCTGTCGTTGGCGGGGGAGGATGGGGAAACGCTGGACCTGGGCTTGGTCGGCGAGGCGATCGGCGCGAACCACCGGGCCATCGAAGAGGTCTTGAGGGAAGACCGCATCCCCGTGCTGCCCTCCCTGGCCCGCGATCGCCGCGTGTTGGGGCCGGCGGGGCTGCTGAACGTCAACGCCGACACCGCCGCCGCCTCCCTCGCCCGGCTGCTGGGAGCGGAAAAGCTGGTGTTCCTGTCCGACGTCGCCGGGCTGTACGCCGACCCGCAGGACGAATCGACGCTGATCCAGCACCTCACCGCCGACCGCGCCGAGGAGCTGATCCGCAGCGGCGTGATCTCCGGGGGCATGATCCCGAAGGTCGAGGCGGCGCTGGAGGCGCTGCACGCCGGCGTGACCAAAATCCATTTCGTCGACGGACGGACGCCGCACAGCGTGCTGCTCGAAATCTATTCGGACAGCGGCGTCGGCACGGAAATCGTCGCCGACGACCCGAACGAATCGCCCGCCTGAACCCCGTATGCCCGCCACGCTCGACGCCCCCGCTCCGCCGTCCGGTTCGTCCCGGTCCGGTTCCTCGCTCTCCAGCGCGGAGACCGCGCAGCTGTTCGACCGGGCGGTGATCCCCAACTACCCCCGTCTGCCGATCAGCCTCGTGAAGGGCGAAGGCTCGCGGGTGTGGGATGCGGAGGGGCGCGGCTACCTCGACCTCTTTCCCGGCTGGGGCTGCAACCTGCTCGGCTATTCGCCGCCGCGGGTCGTGCAAGCCATCCAGGAGCAGGCCGGGCGCCTGATTCACGTCCCGAACACCTGGTTGATCGAGGAACAGGCGGCGTTCGCCGACTTCCTCACCCAACGCAGCTTCGGCAAAGCGTTCTTCTGCAATAGCGGGGCGGAGGCCTGCGAAGCCGCGTTGAAGCTCGCCCGGCTGCACACGCCCGAAGAGAAGTATCGGGTCATCACCTTTGAGAAGGGCTTCCACGGCCGGACGATGGCGGCCGTCACGGCGACCGCCCAGCCGAAGTATCACGCGGGACTCGGACCGCTGATGCCGGGCTTTCGCTACGCCCCGCTGAACGATCTCGACGCCGTTCGCGCCCTGATGGACGACGAGACCGCCGCGATCATGATCGAACCCGTGCAGGGTGAGGGCGGCGTGAACGTGCACCCGCCCGGCTTCCTGCAGGGACTCCGCGACCTCTGCGACGAGACCGGCGCCCTGCTGATCTTCGACGAGGTGCAGACCGGGATGGGCCGCACCGGGGAGTGGTTCGCCTCGCAGACGTTCGGCGTGCAACCGGACATCTTCACGCTCGCCAAGGGCGTCGCCGGCGGCGTGGCCTGCGGCGGCATCGTGTGCCGCGACGAGATCGCCCCATCGCTGCGGCCCGGCATGCACGCCAGCACCTTCGGCGGGAACCCCCTCGCCATGGCCGCGGGTCTGGCGACCGGCCGCACGATTGAAGAGGAGGGGCTGCTCGAACACTGCCGCGACATGGCGGAGCGGTTCCGCGAGCAACTCGAACCGCTGATCGCGTCCAACCCGATCGTCGAGGCGGTCCGCGTGTGCGGCATGATGATCGGCGTCCAACTCACCGTGCCCGCCGGTCCGGTCCAAGATGCCTGTCTGGAACGGGGCCTGATCATCAACAGCACCCAAGGCAGCGTGGTCCGTTTGCTCCCGGCGCTGAACGTCGCCCCGGCGGACGTGGACGAGGGCTGCGCCGTCCTGATCGATTGCCTATCCGACGCCGCCGACCAGGCCGGCGACGCCCCCGAGGGAGGAGAATGACGTGACCGATACTGTCGCCTTTCCCGACTCCGCCGTGAGCCGCGCAGAGTCCGCGTCCGCATTCGTCGCCCCGGACGACTGCCTGCTGACGCTGTTCGATTGGTCCGTGGAGCGGATCGAGGGGCTGCTCGATCGCGCCGCGTCGCTGAAGGCGGCGTATCGGAACGGCGACTGCTCACGGCCGCTGGTCGGCCGCACGCTGGTGCAGATCTACGACAAGCCCAGCCTGCGGACCCGACTGAGCTTCTCCGCGGCGATGACGCAACTCGGCGGCAGCGATCTGTTCCTCACCTCGAAGGAAGCGGGTCTGTTGGGACGCGAGGACCCGTCGGACGTCGCTCAGGTGCTCGGCCGCATGGCGGACGCGATCGTCATGCGGACGTTCGGTCAGGAGCGCGTCGAAGCCCTCGCCGCAGACGCCGCGATCCCCGTGATCAACGGTCTCACCGACGACTTCCACCCCTGTCAGGCGCTCACCGATCTGCTGACGTTGCGGGAGACCTTCGGCGAGGATCTCTCCGGGCGGCACATCGTCTTCGTCGGCGACGGCAATAACGTGTCGCGGTCGTTGGCGATCGCCTGCGCCAAGTTGGGCGTGCAATTTTCGCTGTGCAGCCCGCCGGGGTACGAGTTCTCCGCAGCGTTCCTTGAACGACTCGAAGCGGCCGTGCCGGGGTCCGAGGTGGAGCACACCGCGATGCCCGCCGCCGCGGTCGCCGGTGCTGATGCGATCGTCACCGACGTGTGGGCCTCGATGGGCGAGGAGGCGCAGAAGGAGGAGAAGTTGCGGGCCTTCGCGAACTTCCAAGTCGATGCTTCCCTGATGGCGGGCGCCGGCCGGGATGCGATCTTCCTGCACTGCCTGCCGGCCCATCGCGGCGAAGAGGTCACCGCGGAGGTAATCGACGGCCCGCGGTCACGGGTGTTCGATCAGGCGGAGAACCGCATGCACCTCGCCCGGGCGCTCTTCGTCGAACTGCTGACGTAGCAACAGGCGAGCGGAGGGCGTTCGCCCTCTGAGCGATTCAGAACTCTCGACGATTGTGCAGGCTCAGGGGGCCGACGCCCCCTGCTCGCCGAAGTGCTTCTCCCTCAGCGCCGTGAACTCGTTCCGCAGGTCCGGCATCGCGCCGTCTCGGCTGGCGACCAGCCCGCCGACGGCGTTGGCGAAGCGCCCGCAGGTCTCCGCGTCCGCCTTCTGCAGCAAGCCGAAGATCAGTCCCGCGGTGAAAGCGTCGCCGGCGCCGACGGTGTCCGCGACCGTGACGGGATCGGCGGGAACCTGCACAACTCGTTCGCCCTCCTTCTGCACCAGACAGCCCTCGGCCCCGCGCGTTACGCAGGCGGCGTCGAGCCGCCATCGATCGATCGCCGCCTCGAGGAACTCTGACGGTTCTTCAGGCAGACCGAGCAGCGCGGCGAGGACGGGAACCTCCGCGTCGTTCAGCTTCAGCACGTTCGCCCGCTTCAACGATTCCCGCAGCAAATCGGCGGTGTAGAAGTCCTGCCGCAGGTTCACGTCGAACGCCGCCAGAACCGACTGCGGACGCCCGGAGACCAACGCCTGAATTGCTGTGCGACCGCGGATATCCCGCTGGGCGAGCGAGCCGAAGCAGAGCGCCGCGGCCTCGGAGATCGCCTCACGGATGCTCTCAGAAGCTTCGAGGGCATCCCACGCGACCGGTTGATGGATGACGTACTCCGGCCCCTTCTCGCCCTCGGTGACGCCGACCGTGCCGGTCGGCAGGGCGGGATCGGTCTGGATCAGGTCGGTCGGCAGCCCCTTCGTTGTGAGGAACTCGACCAGATCGCGTCCGTCCTTGTCGCGCCCCACCCGTGTTGCGACGCGGCCGGTCAGGCCCAGTTGGTGACACTGGAAGGCCACGTTCGCCGGGGCTCCGCCGGGCCGGCGGTTCGTTCCGCCGTCGGGGTCGGCAAATTCATCCCACAGCAGTTCGCCGAGGCCGATCACGGCGGGCGGGGCTTTCGATTCGTCGCTCATGAGTACAGTCTTGAGGAATGACCGTTCAGTTCCCACCCGAGGGCGATCGCCCCGCCGACCGCGTCGCGTTTCTGTACGCAACGGCCCCGGATGCGAAGACCGCCGCATCGCTCGCGCGAGCGCTGGTGGAGGAACGCTTGATCGCCTGCGGCAACGTTCTGCCGGGCATGCAAAGCGTTTACCGCTGGGAGGGGTCCGTGACGACTGACACCGAAGCCGTGCTGATCGCCAAGACGACCGCCGACCGGGCGGCCGCCGCGATCGCCCGGCTGGCGGAGCTTCACCCCTACGAGATCCCGGCGATCACGCGGTTCGACGCCGCCGGCGCCCTGCCGGCGTTCGCCGCCTGGGTCTCGGAAGAGGCGAGCGGCGAGCGTTAGCTCGCTGAGGCTTCGACCTCACTTGATCGCGACTTGATCACTCAGCTGGCTGACGCCCGCCGCTCGCCGACGGATCACTTGCCGAACGCTTCGGCCAGCTTGACGAGCGTCCGTACGCCCACGCCGGTGCCGCCGCTGGCCATGTCGGCGCCGCTTTTGTCGCGGAAGGCCGGGCCGGCGATGTCCAGGTGGACCCAGGGCACGGTCCCGACGAAGTGTTCGAGGAACTTCGCCGCGGTGACGGCGCCGCCGTACCGCGGGCCGACGTTCTTTACGTCCGCCACTTCGCTGTCCAGCAGAGACTTGAACGAGTCGGACATCGGCATCCGCCAGACCTCCTCGCCGGAGGCCTCAAACGCGGCCTGCACCTCGGCCCACCATTCCTCGGTTCCGTCGCTGTTGACGCCCGGGAAGCCGCCGACGACGCCCTCGCCCAGCGCCACCACGCACGCGCCGGTCAGCGTAGCGAGATCGACGATCCGATCCGCCGGCTTCGCCCACGATCCGCCGGTGACGGCCATATCCAGCACGTCGGCCAGTACCAAGCGGCCTTCGGCGTCGGTGTTCAACACCTCGACGGTCGTGCCCTGACGGGTTTGCAGCACGTCGCCCAGCTTGTAGCTGTTCCCGGCGACCATGTTCTCCACCAAGCCCGCATAGCCGACGACGTTCACCGGCAGGTTCAGTCCCGCGATCGCCGCCATCGCGCCCAGCACGGCGGCGGAGCCGGCCATGTCGCACTTCATGTCCTTCATGCCCTCGTTGGGCTTCAGGGAGAGACCGCCCGAATCGAAGGTCACCCCCTTGCCGACCAGAGCCAGCGTCGGCCCGTCGCCGCCCTTGAGGTGAGACAGCACGACGACCCGCGGCGGCCGGGAGCTGCCGCGGTTCACGGCGAGCAGCGAGCCGCAGCGCTCCGCTTCCAGCTCCTCTTGGCCGAGCACCTCGCAGCCGAGGCCGATGTCGGCGGCGAACGCGGCGGCCCGGTCGGCGACGCTTTCCGGGTAGATGTCCTCCGCCGGCCGATCGACCAGTTCCCGAGCGAGATTCACCGCTGCCCCGATCTTGGCCCCCCGTTCGAGGGAATCCTCGGCCGGCTGCACGTCGGCGGTATCGGAGAGAACCGCGGTCAGCGATTGCAGTGGGAATCGCTTCGGCTCCTTCTTGTAGAGGCCCGGCCCGGCGCCGGCGATCACGGCGGCGGAGGCGAGTTCCTCGGCGGCGTTCCGCAGACCGACCGCCTCCGCGACCTCTTTCGTCAGCAGCGCCGCGACGGTGCGGTCCGCTTTGCCGGTCGCTTTCCTCACGCCGGTGCGAATCGCCTTCGCCCACACGGCCCGCGAGAGTTCGCCCGGCTCGCCCAGTCCGACGCACACCGCCCGGTCCGCGGCGACGTTCGGCAGGTCCGGGAGCACCACGCACTCCCCGGCCTTGCCGGTCAGGTCGCCGCGCGACCGCAGGCGGGCGAACACCCCGCCCGCGGCCGAGTCGAGCGCGGCGAGTTCGGCCCCCGCGTCGTCCCGCTTCCAGACGGGAATCAACAACAGGTCCGCGGTGACGTCGCGGGCGGCCTCCGCGGTGGCGAGGGTCTGCGGCACGCGGCCGGCGGGAGAAGCGGACATCGGCTCTGACTTCGTAATTCGGACGGCGAACGGCGGGCGGACCGCTCACGGATCCGACCGACAACGGCGACCTTCGCCGAAACCGACCCGTCTGCCAACCGGCAGAACCCGTCAGATCCCCCCGATCGGCCTTCCGCCTACCCGGCCAGCAATCGCGACTCCGCCGCGTCGACCAGCGCGGCGGCGTCGATCGCGTTGTTGTCGGAGCCGGCCAACCACCCGCTGACGCTGCGGTCGGCGCTGAGGACCGTGCTGTGGTTCCGCCCGCCGAAGTGCCCGCCGATTTCCCGCAGCGCCGCCGCGGTGTGCTTCCGACAGAGGTGCATCGCCACCATCCGCGGCCGGGTGACCCGCTTAGCGCGGCTCTTCGAGCGGATCTCTTCCGTCGTCAGCCCGGCAGCGTCGCAGACGGCTCGCTCCACATCGTCGAGGCGAATCTGCCGCACGCAGTCGCGCTCCAGATCGCTCAGCACCTTGCGAGCAGCCGGCAGGGTGACGGACTTCCCCGTCATCTCCCGCCACGTCTCCAGGCAGCACAGCGCCCCCTCCAACTCCCGCACGCTGCCGCGGAAGCGATCGGCGACCCACTTGAGGGCGTCGGCGGTGACGGGGAGATTCTTCCCCTCCAGCTTTCGCGTCAGGATCGCCCGCCTGGTCGTCGCGTCCGGCGGGGTGAGCCGGGTAACGATGCCGGACGACAGCCGCGTGAGCAGTTCGTCCGGCGTTTTCGTCAGCAGCCGGGGATGCCGGTCCGCGGAGACCGCGACGGGGCGGCCCAGCCGCTCGTATTCCTGCAACGTGTGCAGGAACTCCTCCGCGAAGCCGGCCTTCCCATCGAGGAAGTCGACGTCGTCCAGCACCAAGGCGTCGGCCGCCCGCAGCTTCTGCCGAAACGCCGGCAGTCCCCGACCGCGGAGGGCTTCCGTGTAGAGGTTGCCGAACGCCTCCGCGGTCATCAGCAACACCCGGCCGCCGGCCGTGCGGCGCCGCATGGCGAGGACCGCGCCTTCCAGCAGATGCGTCTTGCCCACGCCGCTCGGTCCGTACAGATAGAGCGAACGAGCCGTCCCCGCGGCGAACCGAGCCGCCGCGGTCAGAGCCAGTTCCGTCTCCGGCCCGGGCACGAACGTGCCGAAGTCCTTGAGTCGTCGCGGCCGGGTCGAGGGCGTCGCCGGGACGACCGGGGAAGCGATCTTCGCAACGGGTTGAGGCTCGCTCGGCACTTTGAACGGCAGAATCGCCGACGCTTCGCCGGAGGCGCGTTTCGATTCACCGCGGACGAGCGCGTCGTCCAGCAGGCCGGCGTCGACGCCATAGGCCACGCAGCCGGCCGGCCCGCCCAGCGAACGGGCCGCCTCTCGCAGCGGCGCCGAGAAGCGGCGTTGCAGGTAGGTCAGCACGAACGGACTGCCGACCTTGACCGTCAGTTCCACCCCCGCCAGAGCGAATGCGGTCTTCCCGTCGAACCAGGCGTTCCAGGAGCGCTCCCCGACGCACCCGCGAACGACGGCGGCGAGGTCGTCGGACGCCGCGGCGGTTCGAGGAACGGGGTGCGTCATGCGGCGGACGTGCGGGAACCGGCGGCGGCCCGTCAATGGGAGCGCCCAGCGAATCTACCCCTCGAATCGACCGCAGCCGGCGTCCGTCGCGACCCTGCCGCCAGAACCCGCGGTCCCGCGATCGCGCCGTCGGCGCCGTCGCTTCCACGCATCCTGCCGGCCCACTCGGCGCTGACGGTTCGACCCGCTCCGTCGCCCCATCCGGCCGCGGATCACGAGCTTCCAGCGAAATCCGTCGAAGGGCGCTCAAGCCGCTTCAGATAGAGCACGCGCGACGCCGTCTCCGTAAATCCCGCCGCGGCGTACAACCGCCGGGCCGGTTCGTTCGCGGCGTCCACGACGCAGGTGACCGCCGCCGCCCCGGCGTCCCGGCCCGCCGCCAATCGATCCGCCAGCATCGCACGCCCGAGGCCCCGCCCACGGTGTGCGGGCGTTACGCCGAGGTAGCACACGTCCCATTCCGCCGCGGCGCCCTCCCCCGAGACCGCGATCAGCGTCAGCCCCGCCGGGTCTCCCTCAAGCATGGCCAATCGACAAAGATCCGGTCGGAACCCCGGCGCGGCGGCGTGAGCGTCGAAATCCTCGTCGGCATCGGCCCCGCGGGCGTCGGGGGCGTCTCGACTACCCGCATACGACGCCCGGGTTGTCTCCCGAAAAAGGCACTCTGTCTCTGGGGCAAGCGTTAGCAGGGAGTCAAGCAGTCTCGGCTGGAGAGAAACCGGCGTCGAGCAGTCGCGGCGGAGCATCCGCAGATCGGCGATGCGCTCGAATCCGGCCTTGTCGAAGACGCTCGCGTCGTCCGTTCGAACGGGGTCGGCGAAGGCCTGCAACCGGTCGCAATCGACCGAGGCCGCGTAGTGCGCAGCGGCAGAGAGGAGATCGGCGGCGACAGTCGCGGGAGCGTCGGCTGCCAAGCGGGGCGGAAACAGATCCGCGGCGCCGCCGGGGCCGGGCGTCACCATCGTCGCTCCGCAGATGCCATGCGGCGCAGCGGGAGCAATCAGCAGGCCGTCGAGGCTCAACTCGCCCCGCTCGCCGAGCGTGACGACCCGCTCGACATCCGCGTCGAGGTCCTCCGGGTCGGACGTATCCGCCAACAGCAGCAGGAGGGCGGCGGTTCGTTCCGCTCTAATCGTCGCGGGGCGAACCGCCGGGGTCCGCTCGCCGCTCACCCGGGCAGCCGGCAACAACCCGTGCCGCAGGGACCGGCGGACGGCGGCGGGCAGTCGCTCGCGATCGGCAACGCCCCCGGCCCGGCCTGCACCGCGGGGGCGCTCATCAAGCGTTCGACTTCCGGCGAATCACAGGATTCGCAGTTCACCGCCGAGTCGCGGGCGGCGACGCGCACCAACGCCTCGAACCGGGAATCGCAGGATCGACAACGGTATTCGAACAGCGGCACGGGGGGCGACCTTTACTGGAACCAAGCTACGGGGACAACGACCGGGGACCGAGTTGATTCCCGTATACATCGTACACGCGGCCCTGCTGATCCTGATACTTGGGAACGCCCTCGCCCGGACGTCGTTGCGGGACGACCGTCTCCTGCTCCGCGGCAGGCATGACCACGCCCTGATCCGGGCCGTTGAGGAACGGCATTACGTCGCCGAAGGGGGTGGCGAACAGACCGACCAGCAGCGCCGCGGCGGTCACGGCAAACACGGGGATCCACGGGCGGGAAGGCGCCGGGGCCGCGGCGGGGGAGGCGATCGCCAGTCCCTGCTGGACTCCGTTCCACAGCCCGCCGGGCTGTTCCAAAGGCTCGGCGCGGCGCAACGCCTCCAGTCCGCCGCAGACCGAGGCGAGATGACCACGGCAGTCCGGGCAGTCGTCGGCGAGCGTCTGAGCCGCGGTCGCGGCGGACGGGTCGAGGTCGCCGCCGGCCAACAAGGCCAGCGAACGGCGGCTCTCAGTCGTCAACAAGCTCCGCGAGGGCGGGCGGTTCGGGGTGGACGGAATCGTCATCGGAAGGGTCGCGTGGGGCGGCCGGAGGGAAAATCAGGGACGAATCAGGCGGATTGCCGGTTCGTCCAGTGTTCGGCGAACATGTTGCGGGCCTCGGCGAGTCGCCAGCGGATCGTGGCCTCCTTTCGCCCCTCGATCGCGGCGATCTCGGAGGTGGGAAAGTTCTCCAGGTCTCTTAGCACCAGCACCTTGCGGTACTTCTCGGGGATCTTGGCGAGCACCGCTTCCACCTCCTCGGTCAGATCCAGATCGCCCCGCGGGTCGGCGGACTCCGGGTCGATTTGGCGGTCCTTGGAGACTTCGCTGAACAGAGGCCGGCGGCCGCGACGCTTCTGTTTGCGGAGGTGATCGAGCGTCAGGTTCACGCCGATGCGGAACAGCCACGGGCCGAACCGGCGGGAGGTGTCGAACTTGTCCAACTGGCGGTAGACCTTGATGAAGGTCTCCTGCGCCAAATCACGAGCGATCTCCCGGTCGCGGACGAACCGGCCGATCACGCGGAGCAACCGACGCTCGTAGCGATTGACGAGTTCGCCGTACGACGCCTGATCGCCTCGCCGGGCGAGTTCGACCAGCTTGGCCTCTCCGGCGGCGTGGCGAGCGTCCTCTTGTTCGGGCGCATCGTCCGACGAATCGCCGACGGACGGGAACGTCCCGGAATCGTGCGGGTCGGGGGGCTTGCGGGCCGGGGGGTCGGCCATCGTGATGGTCATGGGCGGTCCTCCCCCCGAACTACGACGGGGAGAGCGACGGCGTTGGAAGGAGTTGAGCGGAAACACATCAATCTTGTCGCACGCGGTCCGCCGTCGAAAGGGGCGGTTCCCGATCCGCGGGGGGGGATCGCGGGGTTGGCGTCTCGTGACGGGGTTGCTCACGCTGCACCGGCTCGCTTCATCCGACCGTTCTCATCGCCCGCCGGAGCTTCGCCATGTCCTTCACTTACACCGCCCTGGGGGCCGCCGGAGAGGTGACGGGTTCGCAGCACCTGCTGGAGCACCGATCGTTCCGCATCTTGCTGGATTGCGGGCTGTTTCAGGGCGGGCCGTCGGCGCATCGGGATAACCGCGAACTCGATTGTCACCCCGGCGATCTGGACGCGGTCGTGCTCTCGCATGCCCACGCGGACCACTGCGGTCGGTTGCCGATGCTGGTGAGGGACGGGTTCGACGGCGAGATTTACTGCACCCCCGCGACCGCTCGCATCGCCGCGGTGATGCTCAAGGACAGCGCCCATATTCAAGAGGAAGACGCCGCGTTCTGCCTCAAACGATTCGGCCCGGAGCACCCCGGCGCCCGGCCGTTGTACACGGAGGAGGACGCCCGCAAGGCGATCAAGCTCTTTCAGCCGATCGCCTACAACGAGTCGACGCGGCTGAACCCGAACCTCAAGCTGACCTTCCGCGAGGCCGGGCACATCCTCGGGTCGGCCATCACGGAACTCTCGATCGGGAAGGTTCCCAACGCGACGCGGCTGGTGTTTACGGGCGATCTCGGACGACGGGGGATGCCGTTGCTCCGCGATCCGCGGACGCTGCCGGGGTGCGACGTGCTGATCTCCGAATGCACCTACGGCGACAAGGTGCACACTCCGCCGGGGGATCTCGCCTCCGAGTTGCTGCGAATCCTCACGCGGGCCTCGGTCGACGGCGGCCGGGTGGTGATCCCGGCGTTCAGCCTCGGGCGGACGCAGCAGATCGTCTACTACCTGAACGAATTGGCCGAACTGGGCGTGATGCCGGACCTGCCGGTGTACGTCGATTCGCCCCTTGCGACCCGGCTGACGGAGATCTATCGCGACCGCGAGGATCTGATGGACGACGAGGCGAGCGCGATGTTGAAGATCGACGACGATCTGTTCGACTTCGACGGCCTGCTCTACACGGTCAAGCGGCAGGACAGCATCGCGATCAATCAGGTGGGGCCGCCGTTCGTGGTGATCAGCGCCAGCGGGATGTGCGACGCCGGTCGCGTTCGACACCACCTCGCCCGGGCGCTGCCGAATCCGCAGGACTGCGTTGCCCTCATCGGCTATCAGGGCCGCGGGACGACCGGCCGGGCGATCAGCGAGAAGCGGGAGTGGGTCGAGATCTTCGACCGCCGCGTGCCGATTCGCTGCCACGTCGAACAGTTCGGCGGCCTCTCCGCACACGCGGGGGCCGACGATCTGAAGTGGTGGTTCGAAGCGATGGCGGACGAGGGCGGCGTCGGCAAGTGCTTTCTCGTCCACGGCGAGCCGGACGTGGCGCAGAGCTTCGCCGGCCTCATCCGCGACTGCTGCGACGAAGACCCGGTGATCCCGGAACGCGGGGAGACGTTCAAGCTGTGACGAGGCGAGCGGCGGGCGTCAGCCCGCTGAGCGTCGAGTCGTCTCGCCCCCGTGGTCCACAGGCTCAGCGGGCTGACGCCCGCCGCTCGCCGCAGTCGCTCACGCGATCTGATGCACCAGCATCAGGTCGTGCCCTTTGGCGCTCCATTTGGAGGTGCCGACCAGCACGATCCGGTCGCCGGAATGCAGCACGTCCTGCTCGCGGCCCCACTTCACCACGAAGGCGATCAGCTCCCGCGGTTCGCCGGCGACGGCGTCGGTGCGGATGGGGGTGACGCCGAAGTACAGCGCCATCCGTCGAGCGGCGTCGGCCTGATCGGTCAGTGCCAGAATCGGGATCGGCGACCGCTTGGAAGAGACCGCCAGGGCGCTCTTGCCGCTGTGCGTGGCGACGACGATCAGCTTCGCCCCGAGCTGCCGGGCCGCGGCGACGCTGCCTTCCGTCACCGCTTCGGTGATCGGGTGGGCGTGGTGCCGGGTGTCGTTCGCTTCGCCCCGCAGGCCCGCGGCGTGGAAGTCCGGGTCGCTTTCCGCCTCGACCGCGATCCGGCTCATCATCCGCACGGTCCCGCGAGGGTGCAGGCCGATCGCCGTTTCGCCGGAGAGCATCACCGCGTCGGAGCCGTCCAGCACGGCGTTGGCCACGTCGGTGGCCTCGGCCCGCGTGGGACGCTCGGACTCCTGCATACTGTCCAGCATCTGCGTGGCGGTGATGACCGGCACGCGGTGGTGGTTGCACAGGCGAATGATGCGTTTCTGCAGCACCGGCACGCGGGCGATGTCCGCTTCGACGCCCAGATCCCCGCGGGCGACCATCACGGCGTCGGTTTCCGCGACGATCCGTTCCAGATCGGCCACGGCCTCCAATTTTTCGATCTTGGCGACGATCTGAGGGGCGTGGTTCGACTCGTGCGCTTCGATCGCGGAGCGGAGCTCCGTGATATCGGTCGCCCGGCGGACGAAGCTCAGGCCGACGTAATCCAGCCCCTGCCGCACGGCGAAGGCGAGGTCGTCGCGATCCTTCTCCGTCAGGCTGGGGGTCGACAGCGAGACGCCGGGCAGGTTGATGCCCTGCTTGGAGCGGATCAGCCCCGGCTGTTCGACGGTGCATTCCACCAACACGGGGAGGCCGCCGTCCTCTTTCACGGAGGTGACCCGCATCGCGACGGTCCCGTCCGCCAGCAGCACGCGGTCGCCGATGCGGAGGTCGTCCAGCAGCGGCTCGTAGGTGCAGGTCAACGTCCGCGGGTCGTCCGCGTTCGGCTCGCGGGCGAAGCGGAACGTCTCGCCGGCGTCGCATTGCAGGCCGCCCTCGGGCAGCTCGCCCAGGCGGATCTTCGGGCCGGATAGGTCGCCCAGCAGCGCGACCGGGCGATCGAGGTCCGCGGAGATCCGCCGGACCTCCGCCACGACTTCGGCGAGCTTCGAATGCTCGCCGTGGGCGAAGTTCAGGCGAAACACGTCGACGCCGGCCAGAACCAGACTGCGTAGTCCCTCGGGACTCCAGCAGGCGGGGCCGACGGTGGCGACGATCTTCGTCTTGACCAGCGCAGACTCGTTGCCAGTCGGGGGGGAAACGTCCATCAAATACAGATCGGCAGAGAGTCGGGCCGAACGCCGGAGCGTTCTAGCGTTCGGCGGTGCGGGTAGCGTCGCCCCGCTCAGACTCCGTCGGGAACCACTCCGCATTGGCGGGGCGGATCGGGGAGCCGGGGGCGGCGACGGGCAGCATACCGCCGAACGTCAACGTTTTCGGCCGCAGACAGCTGTTCGCGTTACAGGCCTGATATTTCACCACCACCGTCAACGATTCGTTCGCCCCCGCCGCTTCGACCGGCACCGTGATCGGGGCGGTCAGCACCACGCGACCGCTGAGTTCCTTGACGGGCCGCCGCGGCCCCCCCGGCGTCGCCGGGGGCAGCGTGGGATAGGCGAACGTACCGACCGTCGTGCCCCGCGCGGTCTGCACGGCGATCGTCGTCGGCACGGCGTACTTCGTCGGCGCCGGGTTCGAGTTGATGTGCCAACCGGGTTCGACGTCCAACACCACGGCGACGCGCGTCCGTCCGCCGGCGGGCAGTTTGTCGGTGCTGAGGAACGCCCGGGCACGGACCTTCGCCGCGTCCTGCTTGGCGGGCGTCCCGTTCGACGGGGTCGCGTTGGGACTCGTCTGGGCGAACCCGTCGCTCGGGCTGGACGCGGTGCAAAGGCCGGCGAGGAGCAGGGCGAGCGGCAATCGAGTCAGCACGGCGAGCGGTCCGATGAATGTTCGGCGAAGGTTCGGGCGCGAGGGGTGTAGCGATTCCCCCCGGTTCGACGCGAGAGCGATCGCCCGCAACTTTCAGACCGGCCCGCGCTTCCCCGCGGCGACTTGCCCCTCAGCTCACCTTCAGCCCGCCTGCAGCTGACCCTCAGCCAGGCACGGGCACCTCGGCCAGGATCTGCCGGACGACCGCCTGGGCCTTCTCCCGCCGGCCTTCCCGCATCGTGCCCCGCACGCCGATTCGGTGGGCGAGCACCGGCACCGCCAGCGTTTTGATGTCGTCCGGCACCACGTAATCCCGTCCGGCGAGAACGGCGGCGGCTCGCGCGGCGGTATCGAACGTCAACGCCCCGCGGGTGCTCGCCCCCTGCACCAGATCGGCGTGCGAGCGCGTCGCTGAGACCAGATCCAGCAGGTAGTCCCGCAGCGAATCGTCCACCCGCACCGCCCCGACCCGCGTTCGCAGTTCGGCCAGATCCTCCCTCGAAAGCACGGCCGTCACGTCGTCCAACGGGTCGTGCCCGGCGTGATTCGCCAGTGCCCGACGTTCGTGCTCCCGGTCCGGATAGCCGATGCCGGTGCAGATCATGAACCGGTCAAGTTGGTTGTCCGGCAGCGGGTAGGTGCCTTCGCTCTCCAACGGGTTCTGCGTGGCGATCACGAAGAACGGCGGCTCCAGCGGCAGCGTGGCTCCCTCGGCGGTCACCTGACCTTCGCTCATCGCTTCCAGCAGCGCCGACTGCGTACGAGGCGTGGTGCGATTGATCTCGTCCGCGAGCAGCACGTTGGTGAAGATCGGCCCCCGGCGGAACTCGAACTCGCCCATGTCCGGTTTGAACAGGCTGGCCCCGAGGATGTCGCTGGGCAGCATGTCCGGCGTGAACTGCAACCGCGTGAACTGCCCGTCGAGGCTCTTGGCGATCGCCTTGGCGAGGCTCGTTTTCCCCACCCCGGGGGCGTCCTCGATGAGCACGTGGCCCCCGCCGAGCAGCGCCACGAGCGTCAGCCGGATCGGTTCCGGCTTGCCCAGCAGCACGCGCGAGACCTGTTCGGTCAGCCGGTCGAGCGGCGCGAACCGAATTGCCTCGGACGAGTCGGACACGCGGAAGTTTGATTCAGGGGCGGGACGCGGTTTCTCCAACCAAGCGGAGCGGCCCGAGTGTGCCGTCCATCGCGGACGCTTCAAGCGTTCGGCGCTTCCCGTGCTTCTCAGAGGGGCGCGTTCCGAGGATCGCTCCGCCGCCGGCTTGCCGCCCCGCCCCGCCC
>NZ_WTPX01000050.1 GCF_013036045.1 Alienimonas chondri | reverse complement strand
GGCGGGCGGGGCAGTATCGCCGGGATGCGGCCCGGGTCCAACGGGGCGGCCGATCCCGGTACGTTGGCGCCATGAACGCACTCCCGCTGATCGCCCTGCTGTCCCTCGCCGGCGCCGCCGACCCGTCGGCCGAACTGCCCGCTCAGTGGGGCGGGATTCCACTGCTCGATCTGAACGACGATCCGGGCCGGCACGTCGTGGTCGATCGGGAGGCGGGGCAGTACCTCGGGCACATCTCCACGGTGCGGCCGGGCGGGGGCGAGACGGTGCTGGCCGCCTACCCCAAGGGGCACGGTCGCGGGCCGATCATTCTGAAACGCAGCGACGACGGCGGCCAAACGTGGTCCGAGCGGCTGCCCGTCCCGGAGAACTGGGCGACCAGCGAGGAGACGCCCACGCTGTTCCGCGTCCATGACGCGCAAGGCGAACGACTGATCTGCTGGAGCGGCCTCTCCCCGGCTCGGCTGGCCGTCAGCGAGGACGGCGGAGCGAACTGGACCCCCTTGAAGGAAGCCGGCCCGCCGGAGAATCGCTGGGGCGGCATCGTCGTGATGGGCGACGTCGCGGAAGTCGGCCCGGGTCGCTACATCGCCCTGTTTCACGATGACGGCCGGTTTCTGGAGCCCGGCGGCAGCCGGACGGACACGTTCAAGCTGCTGCAGACCCGCTCGAACGACGGCGGGCTGACCTGGTCGGATCCGCGCACGCTGTGGTCCGGCTCGGACGTCCATCTGTGCGAACCGGGCTTCGTCCGCAGCCCGGACGGCGGGACGCTGGCGGCGCTGCTGCGGGAGAATCGTCGGCGGAAGAACTCGCACGTCATCTTCACCACCGACGGCGGCGAACACTGGGCGCCGCCCCGGGAGATGACCGAATCGCTCACCGGCGACCGCCATCAGGCCGTTTATGGGCCGGACGGCCGGTTGTTCATCTCCTTCCGCGACACCGCCGCGGACAGCCCCACGCAGGGCGACTGGGTCGCGTGGGTCGGCACATGGGACGACATCGTCGGCGGTCGCCCCGGTCAGTATCGGGTGCGGTTGAAGGACAACACCCACGCCTGGGACTGCGCCTACCCCGGCGTCGAGATCCTGCCGGACGGCACGATTCTCGCCGTGACCTACGGCCACTGGGACGAAGGCGAGAAGCCGTACATTCTGTCCGTGCGATTGCGGTTGGAAGAGTTAGACGCCTTGGCGAAGTGATTCCCGGGCGAGCCGGGGGGATGAACCCCCCGGCTCGCCGACGTTAGAGTGGGGCGATGGCCGACTCGCTCTCCCGCCGAGACTTCGCCGCCTTGGTGGCCGCGGGGGCGACCGCTTCCACGCTGCCGGGCACAGCCCGCGAACCGCTGACGGCCCCCAAACCGCCCGTCCCGCGGGGGTTGGGAACGCAGGCGGCGCTGCTGTACGAGGTGCTGCTCAGTCAGTTCCCGGAGTCGCGGGTCGAGGCGAAGCGGGACGAGATCGCCCGGGACATCGCGACGAATCTCTACTACGGCCGCGTGCTGGCCTCCGCTGGCCTGACGCACTTCGACGGCCCGGGGCCGTTGTGGACGGCGTATCGGGCGACAGACGGGGAAACGCCGTGAGCCGTCCTCGCCGAGGCGAATCGCCGGCCGACTTCGCTGCGCGGGAGGTGCGGCGGGAACATCGTCCCTCGCGCTCCTGGCCGCCGGTGATCGGCGGATTGCTGATCGCGGCGGCCCTGGCGCTGCGATTCGGGCTGGAGAATGATCCGGAACTTCAGCGGTCGGCGACGATGTTGTGGTGGGCGGGCATGGGGTGCGCGGCATTGGGCCTCGTCCTCTGCCGGGGGCTGCCGCGGTGGATGAGCGGGTTTCTGCTCGCCGCCTGCCTGCTGCTGACGGCGTGAGCCCCCAATGCCGATCGACCCCTTCGCCGACCTGCCCACCCACGCCGCGGCGTTGCGGCGGGGGGATTACTCATCGGTCGAATTGGCGGAGTTTTGCCTCGATCGCCTCGAACGCCACGGCCCGGCGCTGAACGCCGTCGTCACCCTCACCCGCGATCGGGCGTTGCGGGAGGCGAAGCGGGCCGACGCGGATTTGGCGAACGGCGTCGATCGCGGACCGTTGCACGGCATTCCGTACGGGGTGAAGGATCTGCTCGCGGCTCGCGGTTATCCGACGACCTGGGGGGCGTCGCCGCTGCGGGATCAGCGGTTCGATCACGACAGCGCCGTCGTCGCGAAGCTGACCGCGGCCGGGGCCGTGCTGTGCGCGAAACTGGCGATGACGGAGTGGGCCGGCGGGTTCGGGTATCAGCAGGCGGACGCCTCGTTCACCGGTCCCGGCGTCTGCGCGTGGGACGACACACGCTGGAGCGGCGGCAGTTCGAGCGGCTCCGGCAGCGCGGTGGGCGCCGGTCTGCTGCCGTTCGCCCTCGGCAGCGAGACGTGGGGCAGCCTGCATTCGCCCGCCAACAACAACGGCGTATGCGGGTTGCGGCCGACGTTCGGCCGCGTCGACCGTACCGGCTGCATGACGCTGTCCTGGACGATGGACAAACTCGGCCCGCTGACCCGCACCGCGCACGACGCCGGGCTGGTGTTGCACGCGATCGCGGGGGGCGCGCCGCCTGGCGGCGACGGCAAAGCAGGGGGAACTGGTGAGGGCTTCCCGCGGGACGAGATGGTTGCGGATCGCTCCTATCGATATCCGCCGGACGAGAACGACGCTCCGGCGTTCAAGCTGGCGATCCTGCCCGGGGCGGCGGATCGGGCGCAGGACGCCGTGCGGGAGAACTACGACGCGAGCCTCAAAACGCTGCGGTCGCTGGGCACGGTGGAGGAGATCGAACTCCCCCCGTATCCCTACAGCATTGCGGCGACGCTGATCATCAATGCGGAGTTGGCCTCCGCCGCGGACGACTTTCTCGCCGCCGGTCTGACGTGGGATCTGACCGCCCCGGAGGATCGCTTCGGCGGGTACGCCGCACGCCTGATTCCCGCGGTCGACTATCTGAACGCCCTGCGGCTGCGGGCGAAGTTCGCTCGGGAACTCGACGCCCTGTTCGCCCCCTACGACGCGGTCGTGACCCCGGCGCGCTCGACCGTCGCCCCGCCGCTGGATCGACCGTTCGATCGCTATGCCCCGGGGACGCAGGCGGAGACGCTGGGCGGCCCGGCGAACGCCGCGGGACTGCCGGGGTTGTGCCTGCCGAACGGCTTCGACCCCGACGGTTTGCCGACCGGGCTGAACCTCGTCGGCCGAGCGTTCGACGAGAACCGCCTGTTGGCCGTCGGGCGCGCCTATCAGCGGGCGACCGACTGGCACACGCGGCGACCGGAGCGGTGGGCGTGAGCCCCGACCGGCGTCACTTCTTGGCGCCGAACTTCCGGTCCATCTCTTCGGCGAAGTCCTGCGTGGAGAGCACCATGTCGAAACGGGCTTTCTCCCGCTCTTCGACCTTGGCGTCGCCGGGGCGGTCGGTCAGTTCGCTCAGGGCGCCGTCGACCTCGTCCAGTTCCTTGTGCAGCCCGCGGGCCGTGCCGACGGCGGCGTCGAGCCCCTCGGTGTCCATGTCCGCATTGTGCGTGTGCAGAATGCCGTCGCCCGTGGAACCCTTGAGGGAGTCCTCGGCGTGCTCGCGCTCGTCAGCGATCTGACGGGCGAGGCGGTCGTGCATGACCGTCAGCCGCATGCGGTAGTATTCGACGGTGCCTGCGGGAGCGTCGTGCGCCATGACTTGAAACATCGGAACGTGAGAAAGGGGACGGACTTCGGATCAGGTGCGCGCGGGGCGGACGGCATGCTCTTCAAGATGGGTTTTGCACCGCTTCAAACCTTCGTCGAGCATGCTTTTGGGGTCCATGCGGAACGCCCGGGCGGCGATCTCGCCGAGGCTTCCGCCGGGCGGCTGCCAACTCAGGTGAACGCTGACGCGGGTGCCGTCGCCTTCCGGCTCGAACCGAGCCTGCCCCTCGTACTGCACCAAGCTGTCCGGTGTGCTCTGCCAGAGCACCTTTTCGTTCTCCACCTGCTCCGTGACGACTTCCTCGCAGTGCAGTTGCGCCCCGGCGAAGGTGGTGCCCCAACGATGGCGACCGCCGCCCAGATCCTCGACCTCCCAGTGTCCGGGGAAGAAGCGACGGCTGCTTTCGGCGTCCAGCAGGAACTGAAACACCTGATCGCGGGGGGCGTCGATGTGGATCGTCTTCGCGAGACGCACCGGCTTCGGCGCCTCGGCCAGCCCCAACAGATCCTCGACCCGTCCGCCGCGGCGGCCCTTCTGAAAGAGCGCCAGCCCCGCGGCGCCCAGCGGCACCATCAACGGCCCGCGACGCAGCACGGCCCGGGCCAGCAGCCCCACGCCGGCGGTCGCCAGGCCCAGGCGGGCGCCGTGCGTGAGTTCCCCCGTCGGCAGGTTCGCGGCGAGTCCCGTTTGCGGGCGGTGCGGAATCGGCTCTCCCGCCGTGCTGAGGAGGGCTTCGACGCTGCGGACGCCCCGGACCTTCTCCACGGCGGGCACCAGCAGATCCGGCTCCCCCGGACGGACCGTCCCGCCCAGCGTGACGACGCCGTCGCGGGCTTCGACGCGCAGCCCGCCGGCGTCCGTCAGCACATGCCCCGCCGCGCTGCGGACGCGGTTCTCGACGGTGGCGTCGTCCGCGACTTCGCCGGTCAGCAAGCCCTTCGCTTCAAACGCCTGCCCCTTGAGGCGGTTCGCGAGATCCTTCGATCCCTTCTCCCACAGCGTGCCGTAGTCGGAGCCGGCGCGAACGAACTGGTCTTTGATCTTGCTGCGCCGGGTCGATCCGTATTGCGGGTCGAACAGGTACATCGCCCCGGCGCCCAGCGCGAGTCCCTTCAGCAGGCCGCGGGTCGTCTCAAACATCGGGGGCGTGTCGTCAGGATCGGGGGCGGTGAACGAGCCGAGAAAACTCTACCCCGCGGCGCGAGGCGGGAGGTCGGGAGAATGTCCCGCTGCTCCTCGGGGATCGCCCGGGGGGCTGCCGTTGTCAGCCTCGAACGGGACGTGACAATAGTCCACCTTCCTCCGCGGCGAAGCGGGGACGCGCTACCTGAGGAACCGGACCGGATGACCGTACCGACCGCCGTCCCCGACCCGGCCGCGACGCTGGCGGACGTCAGCTTCGTGGCGTTCGATCTCGAAACGACCGGCTGCACGGCCGCCGCCGATCGGACGGTGGAGATCGGCGCCGTGCGATTCGACCTCGCCGGGCGGGAACTGGACGTCTTCGAAGAACTGGTGAACCCCGAGCGGCCGATCCCGGCGAACGTGATCCGCATTCACGGCATCACCGACGCCGCGGTCGCCGGCGCCGCCCCGATGGCGGAGGTCGCCCCGCGGTTCCTCGATTGGATCGCAGCGAGCGCCGCCCCGCCGATCCTGATGGCCCACAACGCCCGCTTCGACATGGGCTTCGTCGGGGCCGGGCTGGCGCGGGCCGGGCTATCGGCGCCGCCCTCGCCCGTGTTCGACACCGTCCGGCTGTCCCGCCGACGGATGCCGACCGAGCGGAGCCATTCGCTCAAGAACTGCGCCGCCCGCTTCGGCGTGACGAACGATCGCGCCCACCGGGCGTTGTCCGACGCCCGGGCGTTGATGGCGGTCTTCCTGAACCTCGTGCATCGACCGCCTGCCGTGACGACGGTCGGGCAACTCGACGCCCTGTGCGGCTGCGGACCGATGCGGGCGGAGATCGCGTCGCCGGCTCGATCCTCCAGCGGCGGCTGGCCGCGGCGGCGACGGCGGTACGAACCGCCCTCCGGCGATCAGGCGGCGCTCAATCTGGCGATCGCGAACCGGGCCCCGGTTCGTATCGTGTACGACGGCGGCACGAAGGGCGTCGCGGCCCGCTCCGTTACCCCCCGCCGGCTGCAACGCCGGGGCGGGGAGCTGTACCTGTTCGCCTGGTGCCACTCCGACGACAAAGAGAAGCAGTACCGCGTCGATCGTATTCGCGAAGTCGACGCGGGTTCATAAAGGTCCGTCGAAGGGGCGCCCCGCAAGCGACGTTCGCACCCGCAGAGGTCTCCGTGGACCGATCCGCTACGGCCGCGGCGCCGTCAGCGGCTGGCGGTTCTGGCGGTCGTTCACGAGACGCGGCACGGCGGTTTTCTTGATCCGGCGTTGCAGCGTCCAAGTCGGCACGTCGCCGGCCGGTTGGGTGAACAGGGCGGTGCGAATCGGGGGACGACGGGCGGACTCCGCGTCGGCATCGAGGTTCTGGGCGCGGATGACCGGCGTGACCTGTTCGAACCGCGGCGTCCCGAACGCGAAAGCGTCGAGGGAAATCATCTCACCCCGAACGTATTTCCCATAGGGCGGATCGTCCGCGGGGGCGTCCTCGGCCCACATACGCACCGGGAGGAAGTTCTCTCGCATGGCGACCGACAGCCGCGGCGTGAACGCCCGAGCGATCGGATCGCGGGGGACGCCGGAGAGCGTCGGATGGCTGCCGTTCAGGCCGTGGACCCGCCATTCGTACTCACGGGCCAGCGATTCGGCGCTGATCGGGCCGCGCAGCGTCGCCATCAAAGCCAGCAGTTCCTCAGAGGCATTCGGATGGGCAAGCCGAGTTGCGGCGCGATCTGCGTCGCTGATTGGAACTCGATGGGCCGCGGCGGCCTCCCAACGGCCCAAAATCATGGCGACGGGATCGGGGCCGGTTGTCGTGCCCGCGTTGGGATCCGCGGAGCAGAGCGACAGGACGATCAGAACCGGGGCGGCCGGCATCGGGGAACCCATCCGTGGGAGAAGCGGGACGACGCGGACGAGCCGCGAGGGAGGTGCATGCGCGGCGCCTCGTGCGCCGAACCGGCAGCGTAGTCCCTCGCCCGCGGGGCGCGAACGGCGGTTTGCAGCCCGCCCTGCGCCGGTTCCGAGGCGTCGCGGATCGACGCTCCCCGCCGGTCCGACCCTTTCCCCCCCGCCGGCGCCGGCCCATCATGGCCGTCGCTTCAGGCAGAACCGTCCCGTACCGGCCCCGCGAGTCTCTCCGTGAACAACGTGACCGCCGCCCGTCTCCTCGCAGCGCTCGCCTCCTCGGCGCTGCTGTTCGCTCCGGGAAACGCGGTCGGGCAGGACGATCTGTTCGACGATCCCTTCGAAGAGCCGGCGCCGCCCAGCGCGGTTGCGCCCAGTCCTTTCCCGCCGGGGTCCGCGGAGAAGGTCGACCAGCCGGACCCGATGACGGCACGGCTCGAGGCGGCTCGCGTGGTTCTGACCGCGGAGGGCGTCGCCGACCCGCTGCCGCAACCGGGGCCGTTACTGGTCGCCTTCGAACGAGCCAGCCTGCCCGGCGCCCGCAACAATACCGGCACGGTTCGCACTCTGTCCGGCGTCGTGCGGGCGCTCAATACGGGCCTCGTCCCCGTTCACCTCGGCCCCGGCACGACACTGACCGCGAACGGACAGGTCCTCCTCCCGAATGTCCTGCCGGACGATCTGCGGGGCTACTCCTCCAACGACATCCGCGGCGAGGCCGCCGATTGGGAGTCCTACCGCACCGTCGATCCCGGCTCCGTCGCCGAGTTCCCCGCGGCGTTCGTCAACCTCCCGGGCAGTCCCAATCACCTGCCGGCGTCGCTGACGTTGACGGTTCCGTACGTCGTCGGCGGGACGCTCGATCCGCCGAACGAGGACGGCGTGTCGGACGACGAAGTTGAGGGGGGCGAAGCGAAGACCGTGACGCTGGACGTCGCGGCGTACCACCGCGGACTGGCCGATCTGGCGATCGAACGAACCGGCCCGCAGCAGGCGCTCGCCGTGGTGCGGGTGCGGGGCGAATTGACCTATCTCGGCCGTTTCGCGGCGCTGTCCGCGTTGCGTTCGCTGGCGGACGACGGCGTCCGTCGGGGCGTGTTGTTATGGGAAAACGTCGTCCGTGACGACGCGACCGGTGAGGGGGAGGACGGCGAGAACGAAGCGGCTGAAGGGGAGGGCGCCTGGCAGCCGACCGTGCCCGCGCTGTCAGAGGCTCCCGTGGACGCCCTCGGACGATCGGGGTTCGACCCGGCGCGGCAGTCCCGGTTTTCGGAGTTCGGCTCCTCCCGCTCCACCGGATCGCCGCCGATGCAGGCGGGATTCACGGAGTTCGCCCGCGCCCCGGGCCTGCTCGATCCGCAGGATCGGGAAGCCGACGACGGACCGGCGCCGGCGGGGGCGAGCTTCGTCGACCTGAACAGCCGTCGGGCCGCCTTGCTGGCCGGCGGGATGGCGAACGGCTCCCAGGGACCGGCGGCGGACTTCGGCAACTTCCACGACGACGCCACGAGCGCCGTCTCCGAGGTGTTGGAGTCCGCGTTGCGAACGCTCGACGCGGAGGATGCGGAAGCCCTGATTCGCTCCGCGGAGCCGCTCGTCCTGCCCGCGGCGCTGCGGCATGCCGGGCCGAACCTCGCGGAGTCCCGCGTGCCGCTGCTGATCGAATACACGCAAAGCTCCTCGGCGCCCGTGCGGAGCGCCGCCGCGGCCGCGTTGGGAGCGTTCGACCGCGAAGACGCCCGGTCGGCCCTCGCCGCATTGGTGACGAACGCCGAGGATCCGAAACTTGCGGCCGATGCCGCGGAGAGCCTCGCCGTCTCCCGCTTTCCCAAGGCGCAAACGGCGTTGGCCGCCACGTTGACCGACGGCGCCCCGGGCGTGCCGGCGGAGGTGTTCGGCGTGCTGGCCGATCACAGCGACCCCGCGTGGGAAGACCTCTTGGTGAAGCTGGCCGGGGACGCTTCGGGCGATCCGGCGGTCCGCGTCGCGGCGTTGCGGGCGGTCGTCGCGGGGCGTTCCTCCGCGGCGGATCGCCTGCTCGCGGAGGCGATCGCCGGGGAGGACGAGGTCGCGGCCCGCGCGGCGTTCGAGGCGCTCGGTCAACGCTCCGACCCGGCTTCGCGGGCGATGGCGGAGCGGTACGCCCTCGCCGCCCTGCGAACCGCCGCGGAGGAGGGCCGAACCCTCGACGGGCGGATCACGGAGTACCTGCTCCAGAATCGCCCCCCCGGCGCCGCCGAGCCGCTGTGGACCTTGTTCGAGAACGCCCCGGACGATTCGAGAGCCGAGACGATCAAGCTGCTGGCCGCGATCGCCCCGGCGGCGGGCGAGCCCGGATCCGCGGAGACGGTCGGCGGACGGTTGGCGGATGCGTGGGAGCCGGCGGATCGTCAGGCCCGCATGGCGATCCTGTCCGCGGTCGCCGACCTCGCCCCGGACCGCCTCCCCGAATTGGCCGGCGAGGCGTTGAAGAGCGGCGACCAGATGTTCGAAGCGACCGCCAGCGCCGCCCTCGAGACGGCCGGCGTGGACCCGGACGTCTGGGACCAACTGGTGATCGACGCCTTCCAGGCCTCCGAACAGGCGGACGCCGCCGGGCGACTGGCGACGGCGCTGATCGCCCGGGCCACCCCGGCGACGCGGGGGGCCGTGCTGGAGGGGCGGTGGGACGAGAATCCCGTTCGTCGCGCCGCGGCCGACGCGGCGATGAGCGAACTCACGCAGTACGGCCCCGGCAAGGCGTTCTTCATCCGCGGGATGCTCACCGCGGCGGCCGATTCCGACGGCGACGACCTGCCGGACGGCGGCGCCGAACCGCACAGGGCGAGTTTGCGGTACCTCGACATCGCCGTGCGGCTCGATCCGACGCTCGCCGCCGGCTGGAGCCAGCGGGCCTTCAGTCGCGGACAGGCCGGCGAGCTGGAAGGCGCCCGGGACGACTACCGCCGTGCCCTCGAACTCGATCCGTACGACAACCTCGCCATGACCGGCCTGGCGATTCTGGAGATTGAACTGGGCGGGGACGTGGACGCCGGCCTGGCCCGGGGCGAAGCCGGTTTGAAGAAGTACCCGGACGATGCGCTGTTCGCCTACAACATGGCCTGCGTGTACGGCGTCGCGGCCAAGTCGCTGGCGGACAAGAAGGACGCGGAATCCGTCGAGCGGTTCGAGACGTACCGCGACAAGGCCCGCGAACATCTGGTGCGGTCCTATCGCCTAGGACTCGACGGCGACCGTCACCGTCATCACGCCTCGACCGACCCGGACCTCGATACGCTGCACGGCGACCCGGTCTTCGAGAAGATCATCGCCGGCACGCTGCCCCCCGCGCAGGATGCGGACGAGGACGACTCCGAGGTCGTTCCGGAGTAGGGGAGCCGGCGTTGCGCTCGTCCTTGGTCCGGGGGGATGAACCCCCCGGCTCGCCTTTCTCTTTCGTGAGTTCGCCCGGATGCGGATTGATCAGGTCGTCACCGGCGGCGGAGACCGGGGGGAGACCTCCCTCGCGGACGGCTCGCGCGTGCCGAAGACGGACGTGCGATTGGCGGCGATGGGCGACGTCGACGAACTGAACGCCGCCGTCGGCCTCGCCCGCTGTGCTGCGGAGTCAGGAGGAGCCATCGACGCGCCGCTGGCCGCGGTGCAGCAGGATCTGTTCGATCTGGGGGCGGATCTCGCCGTGCCTTTGAAAGAAGGGGAAGTCGATGCGGAACGGCCCCCGCTGCGCATCACCGCGGGCCAGGCGGAGCGACTGACCGCCGTCGCGACGACCGCCGCGGCTCCGCAGCCGGCGCTGTCCAGCTTCGTCTTGCCGGGGGGAACCGAACTGGCGGCCCGCCTGCACCTCGCCCGCACCGTCTGTCGTCGGGCGGAGCGGGCCGTGTGGGCGTTGCACGCGTCCGCCCCGGTGAACCCGCACGCGACCGTGTACCTCAACCGGCTCAGCGATCTGCTGTTCTGCCTGAGTCGCACCGCCAACGAAAACGGCGCCGGCGACGTGCTTTGGGTTCCGGGAGCGAATCGGGAGGGTTAGCCCGCGGTCACGACGATCTCGAACCAAGTCTCGAATCGTCCGCCCGGTTCCAAGGTCCGCCAACCGGCGTCGGCGCCGCCCTGTTCGAGGTTCACGGCGTCCGTGGCGCAGGTGTACGGCTCGATGCAGATCGCGCCTTTCGTCGCCGAACGGGCCTCGCCTTCACGGAACCAGGGCGGGGTGAAGACGACCTGTTCCCGGAACGCGGCGTCGCAGCGTTGCACGATCCGCAGGCCGTTGGCGGGGTTGGCGATGACGGATTCGATCATGCCGGGATCGTCCGGCGTGGCGGCGACCTGCGTGTAAACGTCGTCCAGTTCCAGCGAGCCGTACCGCGGACCGTCGCGGAGGTCGTAGTCATCCTCAAGCGGCAGGATCTCCCCGGTGGGGATGCCGCCGATCAGTTCATACCGGGCGGCGGCGGGCACGGTCACCGTGCAGTCCGCGGCGGCGCCGTCCCCGGAAGTCGATCCGACCGGCAGGGCGAAGTACGGGTGCGTACCGAGGCCGAACGGCATCGGTTCGTCGCCGAGGTTCTCGACCGTCAGATCGCACCGCAGGCCATCGGCGGTCAGCTCGTAGCGTGCGGTCAGGCGCCCGTCGCCCGGCCAGAGGGCGGCCCGGTCCGGGTCGTCCTTCGACATAAGGAATTCAGCGGTCGCTGAGGATTCGTCTTGCCGGGTGAGAGTCCACGGGCGATCGAAGGCGAAACCGTGGATCGCATTGCCGGCGCCGTCGTCGCGGGCCTCGCCCGGGCCGTCGCCCAGCGGCAGGAGGTGGGAGGACTGCTGCTCCGTGACGAACTCTCCGGCCCGGATGCGATTGGGGAACGGGAACAACAGCGGGATGCCGCTGTGGGAGGGCTTGCCGCCGGCGGGGAACTCCGGCTCCGCGGCGATCGCTTCGACCGTCTCGTTTCCCGCGGGCAGGGCCAGCCGGAACAGATTGAACCCCCGCTGAAGGGCGATCTGGGCGGTCGCGCCGGAGGGCGCGGTGAGGGTGAGCACGTCGTCGGTCATCATCGCAGAATACCCGGGGCCGCGTTCCGCCTCATCCGATTCCCGTCGCGAGATCGATCTCCGCGCAGCAAAGCATCCCGGACGCTCGAAGCGTCCGGGACGCGAAAATCACCCTCTTTGAAGCGCTCAACCGCCGAGGACACGGCCCTTCGCGTGGAAGATCACCGGTTCGTCGCGGCCCTCGACGTCCACCGTGAACGTCTCCGAGTAGGCGCCCCCTTTGTCCGGGGCGGTGAAGGTCATCGGCACGACATGCACGACGCGTTCGGCGTCCGGCAGCTTCATGCCGAAGTTGTCGCCGGCCGTGCCCTCGCAGGCCATCGCGGTGATTTTAAAGGGTTTCTTGCCTCGCAGGACGACGTTGAACCGCTTCTCCTGACCGCTGGCGAGCGTGCCGAGGTCCACGTCGCGGACGGTGATGTCGTCCTCGACCTCGCCCTCGACCAGCACCGGCACCTTGGGGTTGTTGGCGTCGGAGGTGACCAGCACCAGCCGCTCGCGGATCGGTCCCGGGGGGGCGTCCGGGGAGAGCTTGACCCGCAGTTCGTAATCCGCGCCGGAGGAGGTGCGGCCGACCTCTTCGACTTTGGCGTTCAGCAGTTTGCCGCCGCCCTGCACGCCGCGGATCTGCCAGCCGGCGTATCCGGCGTAGGCGATTCGCACGGTTCGTTCGGCGCCGGCGCCTTTGTCGACCGCTCCAAAGTTCACTTCGCCGGGGGTCAAGACGACGTCCTTGCGGCAGTACATCCGCACGGGGATGCGGACCTCGGCGAACCGCGGCGCGTCGAACCGCACGATGACGTTGGAGTCCTTCTTGCCGTAGAACTGCCGGGTGTTCATCTCCAGCGTGAGGGTCGCGGTCTCGCCGGGGGCGATCGTCTGGGTGTCGACTTCGCCGGAGGCGCAGGTGCAGCTGGCGCCGATGCTGCTGATATGCAGCGTTTGGTTCGTCGTGTTCTGAATCTTCACCGGATGTTGGGTGAGGGCGCCGCGGGCGACGACGCCGAAGTCGTGCTCTTTCTCGCTGAACAGGGCTTCCGCCCAGCTGTCGTCCCGGGTGGTCGCGACCGGCACGGCGCCGCCGATCGGGCTTTGATAGGTCTGTCCGCCGGCGGACGCCTCCGCGCAAATCTATTACGGCACGCCGGTCGCCGGCGGGGCACGCGGCGGGGCGGGGGACGACGCCCGTGAGCGGTCTTCGGCCGCGAACCCTTCGTCGCAGTATCCGTCCGCCCCCGAAATCGGTCAATGTGCACTTTGCGGACCGGTTCGACTGGCGAGCCGCGCTGATCGCTCGCCTCTGCCCGACCGGCCCGGAAGCCGCTGGCGCTCAAGCCGATTGCGCGGGCGGAGAGCGTTTCGCTCAAGTTCGTTCGGCTTCGTTCGCCGAGCCAGCCGGTGGGCGTCGGTCAGCCGTTCAGCGTCTTCGCCAACCGGAAGTATTCCTGCTTCACCACCGCGGCGCCGTAGTCCCGCTCCAGTCGACGCACGGTGAAGTGCGCGCGGGCGACGCTTTGGAAGTGGCTGGTGAACGCGACGTTGATCGCCGCCCCCGCCGCGGCGCCGAGGATCGGCACCGCCATCGCGGCCATTTTCTCCGAGACCTTCACGCCGTATCGCGCCGCGATTTTCGAGACGAACCGCACCACCGGGGCGGCGGCGTCGTCGCTCAGGCCGCGGGCCGCGATCGATTTCGTCGCGGCGCCGATCTCTTGGCCCAGCAGCACTCGGGTCGCGAAGTAGGCGCTGTCGTAGCCGTCGTCCGCGACCTCGGCTTCGTCGCCGTCTTCCGGGATGCCGCCGCCCAGGGCGAAGACATTCAGGCACTCCAGCCGGGTCTCCAGCTTCGTCAGGTCCTCGCCGTTGGCCCGGGCGATATCCGCGACGCTGCGGAGCATCACCGTGGTGGACAGCGGCAACTCCATCAGCGCGGAGGGCAGACCGAAGGCGCCGCCGACCATGCCGATCGCGGCGCCGGCCAGCTTGTGGCTGAGATCCCAGCTGGCGGATTCGGACTTCTTGTCCATCGTTTTGACGGCCACGTTCAACGCCGCCTTCAACGAGGCGGTCGTCACCTCTTCCACTTTACCTTGCGCGATCTCCGGCAGGAAATCGACGGTGCGCTCGAATCGCGCTCCCAGAGCGTCCGAGAGTTGCCGCAGCATGCCGCGGTATTCGAGCACCTCGACGGCGTCCTCCAGTTCTTCCCGCGCCTCCGCGGAGAGCTTCCCGTTCGCGGCGGCCGCCTTCAGGGCCGAAGGGTCGTAATCGGATTCCAGCATCGTTTCCGAGTCCGCATCCCGACTGCCGATGTCGCCGAACAACACCGACTCGTCGTCGTCAGATTCCGTCGACGTGGGCGGATCGGACTCGTCTGGCACGGGAGCGGCTCGCGGGAAGGAACCGTCAGCGTACCGGGACGCCCGAGTCGTCGCGAATCAGAACTCGGCGAACGGATCGGCGCCCGCGGGGGGAAACGCCCCGATCTCCGCAGCCGAATCTTCCCTGGGGAACGGCGTTGGCCCGTCACCGAATCGGTCCGCCGGTGCCCCGTCCGACCCCGCCGGGGCCCCCGTGAAATCAGACGACGGTGAGTCGGTCGCCGCGGAGGCGAATGCTGCCGGGGTGCCCGGCGCCGGGGGGCGGTTCAGTTCGAGGGGATGCGTCACGTCGAACCGACGCCCGTCGTTCGCCGCGAAGCGGGCGACTAGGTGCAGCGTCTCCGGCCCGGTCTCGCCGGGGTTGCGCGGGGGGAGGGGCAGCCGGAACCGATAGCCGATGCCGATCGGCGAGCGACGCCACGCTACGGCGCATTCCGCGTCGTCGAACGACCATGCCTCGATCCGGCGATCGTCCGGGTCGGCTCCGAGATCCAGCAATTCGAAGGACACGGCGCCCGCCGTCTTCACGGGATCGCCGTCGTCGTCCGCGGGAGTCAGCACCACCGCGAGCACCTCTTCCCCCGGCAGTCCGTCGCGATCCAGCCCGCCGGTCAACAGCTTGGCGATCGTCAGTTGTGAAACCCGCCCCATCGCCCGCACCTGTTCGGCGGAGGCCACGACCACGCCGCCGTCTTCGACGACTTGATCGCGGAGGCGATCGGCGGAGCGCTCCGCCGCGGCGAGTTCGGCGCGAGCTTCCCGCAGTTCGCTCTCCGTCCGGGTGAGTTCGTCCTGGGTGCGGAGTAGGTCGCCTCGCAGGACCGAGGCGTCGTCCGCGGCGCAGCCGATCAACCCGCCGGCGAGACCGACGAGGCATAAGGGAGCGAGAGCGGCGGCCGGTCGGGGGAGGCGCACGCGGCGACCGTAGTTCTCCCCCCCGTTGCGGGGGAACCCGGATCGAATGGGACTCCCGACAGTCGATTCACGCGTCAGCGCAGCCAGCCGTTCTCCAGCAGTCCCCAGCCGCCGAGGAACAGCAGTTCCGTCGCCAGGGGGAACGCGGGGAGGTGCCGGGCGAGGAATTCGCTGAACGGATCCGGGATCGCTCCGCCGTGCGAGTCCCGCAGCCAGACGATCAGCATCCCGGCTTGCAGGATCGGCAGGAACGCCAGCAGCAACCGGCTGGGGGCGCCGCGGTCCCAACTCTGACCGTCGATCCAGAAGCGACCGGGGTAGTCCGGGTCATAGCGCAGCGGCGCCGAAGTGAGCGGCGCTGCGGGTTGACGGTGGGCCGTTCGCCAGGCCCACGCGGCCAGATGCGGCGACAATCGGTCCGGGCCGATTTCGGAAGCGTCCGGGTCATACGGGGGGCGGGGCAGTCGCACGGTCGTCGTGCCTTCCTGCAAGCGGAGGAACGGCGGCTGCGGGTTGGGAGGCAGGAGGAAGCGCACGTGCAACCGCACGTCGACGTTCCCCTTCCGGTCGGCCGGGATGCGATCCGCGGCCACGGCGATGCCCTCGTTCGGCTTTGCGTCGTCCCACGCCCGTCGGTCCGCCCAGAATCCGCCCAGCGTGATCAGCAGATCGGCGGTCAGGCTCAGCAGCACCCCGGCGACGGCCAGCGTGCGGATGTTCTCCCCCGGCCGCGTACGACGGCCGGTGGGGTCCGGCCGACCGAAGCCGCTCCAGGTCAGGCGCCCGGTGAGGATCGCCGCGGTCGCCCACGCCACGCTGGCCAGTTCGCCCCACCAACTGAGCGCCGCCAACCACGGCTCGGTCCGACTGAAATCCGCCCGCCACTGCGGCCACCACATCCAGACGACCGCCGCGCACAACGCCCACAGCCCCGCGACCGCCGCCAGCCGCCCGGCGCAGGTCGCCGCGACGGAGAGAAACGCCAGCGGATCCGGCTCCTCGCCCGGGGGCGGGGCGGGGGCGAACGAGTTGGAGGTGGCATCGGTGGAGGGCACGGGGGAGTGTAGTACGCGACGTTCGACCCGACTCGCGTCTGATTTCATGTTCGCCCGCCTCCCATGGTTCAAACACTTTACGAACAGTTTGTGGAGACGGTCTGGATCGTGCCGGTCGCCTGTTTCGTCCTCTTCGGGGGATACGCGGCGGTGATGTTCGGTGTGGATTGCCACGGCGGCCGTCGTAGGCTGCTTTCACGCACATGCTGCGTGACCGCAATCATCCACGGGCTCGCTTGGCAAATCGTGCCCGCGGTCTGGACCGGTCGGGCAATGCTCGCAGGGGCGACGCCGCACTGGGGTTGGAACGTACTTGCCACCATCTTCTTCCCGGAAACGCTGCTGGGCGTGTGGGTGCTGACTCGGACAATTCAAACCCCTGACGAATCACCATTTGGCAGTGCGGTCCTCGCCCCGCCGTCGACTGTCCCATCGCCGAACCTCCGAGATGCTCCACCGACCCTTCGGCGTCGGGATTCCTCTGGGGGCGAAGGACCGGAAACGCCCTCCGCAGGCGGGTCGAACAGCGGGTAGACTGTCGCTTCCATCGCGCGTCTTTCACCGCCCTCGCCTGTGCTTCGTCGTCTCACGCTCGCCGTCGTCGTCGCCTGCGGTTCCCTCGCGTCGGACGGGGAGCGAAGTCACGCGGCGGACGCCCTCGCCGGCGCCGACCTCGCGGCGCTGCGGCCGGTGCTGGATAAGTTTTGCGTCGACTGCCACAGCGATCTGTACGCGGAGAACGAGTTCCGCCTCGACGCCGAGGCGCTCGATCTGACGCGGGACCTCGATGCGGAGACCGTCGCGGTGCTCACCAAAGTGCATGACCGGCTGAAGGCCGGCGAGATGCCGCCGAAGGAGGCCAGCGAAACGCCCACCGCCGCCCAGCGGGGACACGCCGTCGCCGCGCTGGCCGGGATGCTGCACGAAGCGTCGCTGAAGCGGCAGTGCGAGGAGGGCCGGACGCGGCTGCGTCGGATGACGCGCGGCGAGTACGAACATGCCGTGCACGACCTGTTGCACATCGACGTGCCGCTGGCCGGCATTCTCCCCGGCGACGGCGTCGCCCACGGGTTCGACCGCACCGTCGACGCCCTCGGCACGAGTTCGGTGTTGGTGAACGGCTACCTCGAAGCGGCGGACGTCGCGGTGAACGCCGCCGGCCTGATTCGCCCGCAGCCCGAACCGGTCTCCGAACGACACGACTACCTCACTCACAAGAGGTACGAGAACATCCGCAAGCCCGGCAATCCGGTGCTGCTCGTGCTGCCGGACGCGCTCGCGGCGTTCGAACCGAACTACAGCCCGACCGAACTCCGTAGCTTCAAATGCGAATACCCCGGTCGCTACCGGGTGAGGATCAGCGCCTACGCCTTCAACCACGATCCGGCGAAGGCGGAGCCGGTCGTCTATCGGACCTTCAAGGGCGAGTTTAGAGCGGAGGACCGAACCAAGACGCTCGTCGATCACTTCGCGGCGCTCCCCAAGCCGATCGATCCGCCGGCCGATTGGGCGCCGGCGCCGGAGGAGTTCGAAGTGAGCTTCGCCGAGGGCGAGACGCTGAAGTTCGTCCCCTACGACATCGGCTACAAGATCCGGCAGGAGACGCCGCCGCACTCCACGGAGAGCGCCGTCGCCATTCGCTGGGTCGAGATCACCGGCCCGCTGACCGAGGCGACGCCGGCCCCGTCCCATCAGGCGCTGTTCGGCGACAACCCGGTCGTCTGGACGAACCAGGAGGAATCCGAGGGCAAGCATTGGATCGAGAAGACCTACGCCGTCCACTCCGAGACGCCGAAGGAGGACGCCCGCCGGCTGCTCAACCGACTGGCGACGGAAGCCTTCCGCCGGCCGCTCCGCGACGGGGAGCTGGACGACCTGTTCGGGTTGCTGGATGAACGGATCGACGGCGGGATGACGTTCGGCGAGGCGATGAAGCTGGGCGCCAAGGCGATCCTCTGCGACCCGGCCTTCCTGACGATCGGCGGCGAATCCGGTCGCGACGCGGACTTCGTGCCGACCCCGGAGGGCGTCGAGCCGACCCCGCAACCGCTGGAGCCGCACGCGCTCGCCAGCCGGTTGAGCTTCATGCTGTGGGGGTCCCTGCCGGACGCCCAATTGCGGGCGAAAGCGGACGACGGGTCGATTAGCGATCCGGCCGTCTACCGGGCCGAGGCGGAGCGGTTGTTGGCTGACCCGAAGCATGTTCGCTTCAACAACGACTTCCTCAGCCAATGGCTCGATCTGGCCTGGATCGACGCCAGCGTGCCGGACCCGGGACTGGCGCCCGAGTACGACGAGGTGCTGCACCCGGCGATGGTCGAGGAGACCCGCCGGACGTTCGAGTACATGCTCGAGGAGAACCGCCCGGTGCGGGAGGTAGCGGACGCCGACTGGGCGATCCTGAACACCCGCCTCGCCCGGCACTACAACCTCGACCCCGAGGCGCTGGGCCTGCCGCCGGTCGGGTTCGAGAAGGTGTCGCTGCCCGCCGGCAGCGTGCGGGGCGGGTTCCTCACCCAGGCGAGCGTGGCGAAGGTCACCGCGAACGGCACGCACACCAGCCCGGTGTTGCGGGGGCAGTTCGTGATGGATGCGATCCTCGGCCAACCGATCCCGCCCCCGCCGCCGGGCATCCCGGCCGTCGAACCGGACGTGCGGGGCGCGGAGACGATCCGCGAGATGCTCGCCGCCCACCGGGCGGACCCCGCCTGCGCGACTTGCCACAACAAGATGGACCCGGCCGGGTTCGCGATGGAGCAACTCGACGTGGTGGGCACCTACCGCGAACGCTACCGCCTGCCACGGGGGCCGGGCGAACGGATCGAGTCGCAGGTCGGGAACCGGAAGATTCGCATCTTCAACGGCCTCGCCGTCGACCCCGCGGACGTGCTGCCGGACGGCCGGGCGTTCGCGAACCTGAAGGAGTTCAAGACGCTGCTCGCCGCGGACGAGCGGCAACTCGCCGTCAGCCTGGCGGAGAAGTGGCTCGTCTACGGCACCGGCGAGGGCTGCGGCTTCGCCGATCGCCGGGCCGTCGACGCGATCGTCGACGAAGCCGCCGCGGAGGATTACGGCCTCCGCACCCTGCTGCTGGCTGCGGTGTGCAGCGACGCCTTCAAGCGTCGTTGACAGGTCATACCAGCCCGACGCGCAAGCGTCGGCCGTGAGTCCCGTTTCATTCCCTAGCCATCCAACCGACGCTCGCGCGTCGGGCTAGTACCTGCCCCGCCTGCCACTCCCATGTTCGATCACCTTCCCCGCCGCACGTTCCTCCGCGGCGCCGGCGTGGCGATGGCGTTGCCCTTGCTCGAACGATTCGCCCCGGGGGCGCTGCTGTCGTCGGACGTCCGCGGGCCGGGGCGGATGGTCTGCCTGTGCGCCACGCTGGGGTTGCACCAACCGTTGTTCACCCCGGAGGGGACCGGTCACGACTACAAGCTGTCGCCGTACCTCGAACCGCTCGCCCGACACAAACGGGACTTCACCGTCTTCAGCGGACTCTCGCACCCCGAGGTCGACGGCGGCCACAGCAGCGAGGCGAGCTTCCTGACGGCCGCTCCCAACCCGGCTTCGAGCAACTTCCGCAACAGCATCAGCCTCGATCAGTACGCGCTCGACCACCTGAACCCGGACACCCGCTTCCCGCACCTGACCCTCGGCATCGCCGGGCCGAGCCTCAGCTGGACCCGGGCGGGGGTGCAGATCCCGGCTCAGAGCAGCCCCAGCCAACTGTTCGAGGCGTTGTTCCTCGACGGCTCCGCGGAGCAGAAGCGGGCCCGCACCGACGCCATCGCCGACGGCCGCAGCGTGCTGGACCTCGTCGCCGCCCGGGCGAAGCGGTTGCAGGATCGCAGCCCCGCCGGCGATCGCCGCACGCTCGACCAGTACTTCACCAGCGTGCGGGAGTTGGAGCAGCGGATGCAGGCGTCGGAGGCGTGGGTCGACAAGCCGAAGCCGCAGGTGGACTACGCGCCGCCGACGGACGTGAAGGACCGCTCGGACTTCGTCGCCAAGCAGTCGTTGATGTACGACATGATGCGGCTGGCCCTGCAAACGGACAGCACGCGGGTGATCACGCTGATGCTGTCCGGCAACAACCTCGTCCCGGCGTTGGACGGGATCGAGGTGGACTGGCACAACCTCTCGCACCACGGCAAGGACCCGGAGAAGATCGAGCAACTCCGCCGAATCGAACTGGAAGAGATGAACCTGCTCGCCGGGTTCCTCGACAGCCTCGCGGACACGGAAGAGGCGGGCGGCCGATTGCTCGACCGCACGCTGGTGCTGTTCGGCTCGAACCTCGGTAACGCCTCGATGCACGACACCCGCAACATGCCCATGCTGCTCGCCGGCGGGTCCGCCCTGGGCATGAAGCACGCGGGGCACCTCGCCTTCGACGCCGACGATCACCCGCCGCTGTGCAACCTGCACGTCAGCATGTTGCAGGCGTTGGGCGTGGAGACCGACACGTTCGCCAGCGGCACCGGCACGCTGACGGGGCTGGAGGTGCGTATCTGACCGAGCGTCGGCGTTCGTCGTTCGGCGTCTGGTTCAGATGTGAACCTAGATGTGTACGAAGAGGCCTGTGAAGAAGAGGATCGGCAGGGAGACGACCGCGGCACGCGCCGGTCCGGTCGTCGCCCAGACGAACTCGTCGACACGGTCGCTCGGCCAATAGTTCTTTCGGCCCGCGAACCGGTCGGCCAAGGCGTCCAGCGGGCCGAACAGGATCGACCAGATCTGAATGACCGGCAGCAGGACCACTGCGAGCCGCCCGGGCGAGAAGTCCGTCCACTCCTGACCTGCCAACCAGAATCGCCCGGGCCATTCCGGGTCATACCGCACCGGAACGGCAGGAGTGGGAATCCGCGGGTCTTGCCCGATCCACAGCTCGTTGGAAATCCATGCCTGCAGCGGGTTGCGTTCACCGGCGATCGCCGGCGGCGCCAGCCTCGTCTTCACCCCGCCGACGTGCGATGGGCTCTCGGCCCCCGGCGTGGGGAATTCGATCGTCAGCAACACGTCGCCTCGTTCAAGGCTTCTCGTACTCGAGCCGGCTTGCACCGCACTCGGTTGCCCGATAGCCGGGATCGATCTGGCGAAGCCGTGATGATCCCTCGCCAACAATAACCCGGTCGCTCCGAGATCCGCGAGCAAGCTGACGGCGACGCCGACCGTCGCCCAGCGGGCGGCGGTTCGATCGGCGGGAACGACAAAGGCCGTTCCTCTCGCGAGCGCCCACAAGCAGGCGAGCAGCGCCGTCACGTCGCCCCACCAGCACAGCAGCGCAAGCCACGGCTCGGAGCGGCCGTACTCCAAGACCCACCAATCCCACCAGAGCCAGCACGAGAACGCAGCGGCGCTCATCGCGAACCCGACATGTAGCGCTCGTTTGAGCGGACCGGGGCGCCTATGACCGCCGTCTTCCCACACGGGATCTGTCGTGTTCATGGACTGTTTCTGGAGGGCGTCAGGCGCAGAGGCGTCGTTGGTTGTGGGTGAAGCGTCATTCCATCACCACCCCATTTGCTGCATCACGCCGCAGAAGATCAGCAGGGGGAGGGTGACGACCGCGACCGCCCACGGTCCCATCGCGGCGAGGGCGTTGTCGTCCGGGATGCCGCGGAGCACGTCGGGGGCGTCCATCAGCAGCCACGCCGCCTGCATCGCCGGCAGGCCCATCAGGAAGAACCGGGCGAAGGTCCAGTCGTTCCAGCTCATCTGGTCCACCCAAAATCGATCCGGCCACTGCGGGTCGTACCGCACCTCGATCTCCGGCGGGTCGAGCGGGCCGGCGGGAGCGCCGTCGATCGTCCGCCGCAGCCAGGCGGTCACCTCCCGAGACAACTGCGGGTTCGGCCCGGCGTCCAACCGCACGCCGATCGCGCCGACGTGCGGGCCGTCCGGCGTGGGGAACCGCACGACGAGCCGCACCTGTCGGTCGCCGTGCTTGTCCGGCGGGCTGGCCTCCGCGGAGACGACCTGCCCCTCCGCCGGCACGCTGCGGTTCTCTCCTTGCCAGTCCGCCCAGCCTTGGCTCGCCGTGATGCCGAGGTCCGCGGTGACGCTCAACATCATCCCCGCCCACGCCCAGCGGGCCGCCCGCTTGCGATCGGCGAGGCTGCCGGACGTCCTTCGCGACAGGGACGGGTCGAGGCTGAACGAGAAATTCGCCCGGCCCCTCAACAGGGCGAACAGGCACCACAGCAGCGCGACCGCATCGCCCCACCAGCCGAGGACCGCCCGCCACGGTTCGGCCCGGCGGAACTCCAACGTCCACCAGTCCCACCACAGCCAGCAGGCCAGCGCCGTCCCGCCGGCCAGCAACGTCGCGTTCAGCGTCCGCCGGGCGAGCGAGGGGGCGTCGGTCGTCTGATCGGCGAACGACCGCACGGGGCGGGGGAAGGGCGGGCTTGCTGCCACGCCGTTCAGGCCGGCGGGAACAGGTCGGACACCGCCAGCCGGAAGCCCGGGAGGACGGGTTCGCCGGCGATCGCGTCGCCCTCGCCGAAGCTCGCCGAGTCCTCAGGCCCGCGCCAGACCGTGGCGGTGCGCGTTTCCGGATCGATCTCCCAGACGCGGACGACCCCCGCGGCGAAATACACCGTCCGCTTCCGCCGCATCTCCTGCGGCGTGTTGCCGGGCGAAAGCACCTCCACGACCAGCGCCGGCGGCACGTCGCTGAAGCCCCGGGCGAGCAACCCGTCCGGCCGATCCGCCGCCGGCGTGAACGACACGTCCGGCGCCCGCAGTCCGTCCCCGAGATCGAAGAACCCGTCGGCGGGATGCAGGAACCCGAGGCCCCGCGGCCGCACCCAGTCTCGCAGGAAGCCGAAGATCTCTCCGCCGATCCAACTGCTGAGGTCGCTCGCGGCTTTCTCGATCAGGGTTCCGTCGATCAGTTCGTACAGTCCCGGCCCGCGGCGGTTCGCGGTCTCCCAATCCTCGACGGTCGCCTCACCCGGGGCGGGATCGCGTAGCACACGCGAGGCGGGGATCGGGCCGAACCGCTCGTGCAGATCGCCCACCGTCAGGCCCGGTCGGTAGGGGCGTCGGCCCGCCGCGGTGCGTTCGACGGGCGGGGCGGCGGTCGCGGCGGGAGCAGTCATGCTGCGAGTATATCGCGACCCCCCGGCTCGCAGGGGCGTCGCTGACCGCACGGCGTGGGCGGAGGAGACGCGGACCGACCAGTCCGCGTTTCACGTCTAACGCTGGCGCGCCGGACTTCCCACGCCCCGCGCCTTCGCCAAAGAGCCGAGATTGCCCAAACCCCGCGCCTCGCCTCCGTTTCCCGTGTTCCCCCCGCGCGCCGGGCGCCGGCGCCCACCCCCGACGAGGCGCTTCCGGTCGTGCGGATCGTGCGGCGCGTTGAGAACCCGGCCGTCCGCTCCTACAGTTCCCGCCCGACCGTCCGCCGCGGCGCCCCTTTCCAGACAGCACAGCTCATGCGTGATCCCTTATCGATGCTCGGCGGGTTCGACCCGGCCCGCAGCCCGCAGATGAACCGGGGCGGCCCGCAGCAGCAACGGCAGATGACCATCGGGGATCTGCTGCTGGAGAACCGCATCATCTTCCTCGCCGGTCCCATCATGGACGAGTCGGCGAACCTCGCGGTGATGAAGCTGCTGTATCTCCAAAGCGAGAACCGCAAGCAGGATATCCATCTGTATGTCAACAGCCCCGGCGGCAGCGTGACGGCGACGATGGCGATCTACGACACGATGCGGTTCGTCGACTGCGACGTGTGCACCTACTGCGTCGGCATGGCCGCCAGCGGCGGGGCGATCGTGCTGGCCGGCGGGACCAAGGGCAAACGCTACGCCCTGCCGCACGCCAAGATGATGATCCACCAGCCGCACGGCGAAGTCGGCGGGCAGGTGTCGGACATCGAGATCCAGGCCGAGGACATCCTCGCCACGCGGCACACGCTCAACAAAATCCTCGCCGACCACACCGGCCAACCGATCGAGACGATCGCCCGGGACACCGAACGCGACCGCTACCTCACCGCGAAGGCCGCCGTGGAGTACGGCCTGATCGACGAGGTGCTGGAGAAGCAGGCCGAGGCGGAGACCTCGCCGGGCTGACGCCCGGCATGTCGGATGGGGGATGTCGGATGTCGGATGTGACGCGCAAGCGTGCGACGCCCGCCCCCAAGCATTCCGCCACGAAGATCGCTTGCGCGTCACATCCCACATCCCCAATTCGACATCCCCAATGACGAGCCTCGTCCCGTACGTCATCGACAAGCAGGGCCGCGACGAGCGGGCCATGGACATCTACTCCCGGTTGCTCCGGGATCGGATCGTCATCATGGGCAGCCAGGTCAACGACCAGGTCGCCAACAGCCTCGTCGCGCAGTTCCTCTACCTGCAGTTCGAGGATCCGAAGGCGGACATCCACTTCTACATCAACTCGCCCGGCGGGTCGGTGACGGCGGGGATGGCGATCTACGACACGATGCAGTTCATCTCCTGCGACGTGGCGACCTACTGCCTCGGCCAGGCCGCGAGCATGGGCGCCCTGCTGCTGACCGCCGGGGCCGCCGGGAAGCGGTTCGCGCTGCCGAACAGCCGGATCATGATTCACCAGCCGCTGGCCGGGTTCCAGGGGACCGCGACCGAGCTGGACATCCACGCCAAGGAGGTCATCCGCACCAAGCAGCGGATGAACGAGATCCTCCAGAAGCACACCGGCCGCGACCTTGAGGAGCTGGAGAAGGACACCGATCGCGATAAGTTCCTCTCCGCTTCGGAAGCGGCGGAGTACGGGCTGATCGACAAGGTCGTCGAGGAATTGGTCGGCGGCGCCGTCGCGGGGTAGCCTCCCCGGGCAAGACGCGTCACCGCGTTCCGCCGCTCGCCTTCTCGTTCGACGCGAAGCCATGCCCGTGAGCGATCCCTTCGCCGACGGAAACGAACCGGCCAACATCCTCGTTGCTGCGACGCTGGCGATGCCCCCGGTACTCATCGCCGGGGCGTTGGCAGCGGTGTTCTGGTGGCGCCGCGGGTTGCCGGCTCGGGCGGGGTGGTTGTTGGCCGCGGGGTTCCTCGTGCTGTTCGCGGGTCTGTTCGTCGGGCGGCTCTGGTTCAAGCTGGACTACCTGCCGATCCCCGGGCAGCCGGTCGATTTCGACGTGCTCGGCCAGAACGTCGGAGTGGCTCTGTACGCCAGCGAGATCCTGACGACCGTGATGGAGGCGCTCGGGCTGGGCCTGATCGTGCTCGCCGTGTGGGTCGACCGCGGCGGCAAAAGCGGGGGCGCCGGCCGGGGTGGCGAACCGATCTGACCGCGGCGACAGTGGCGGCATGACGGAGTCCACGCTCTACAGCTTCCTGTTCTGGGGGACGGCGCAGTCATTGCCGTGGGCGATCCTCTACGGCGTCGGGCTGGTTCTGGCGTTGCGGCTCCGCGGGCGGCATGGCGCCTGGTGGGCGGTCGGCGGATTCGGAATGCTCGTCGCCTGCGCCGTGGCTCGGCTGATCGGCTCGCTCTGGCAGGCCTACCTGTTCGTCGACACGGCCACGTCCTCGATGGGCGGGGCGTTCGCGCTGCTGAGGCTTTGGAACGCGACGTTCAGCTTCTTGGCGCTGTTCGGGCATGGGGCGGTCCTGGTCGCGTTGGTGAAGGCGTGGCGGGCGGCGGATCGGGGGCCGGTCGAATGGCCTGACGCTCCGCTCGACGAACCGCTCACCTGACTCGGCCCGTCCGCATGCTCTCCGACGCCTTCCCGCCGGCCGCTCGCGTCGTTGCGGCGGCGGTCTGCCTGGGGCTGGCGTGGTGGGCGTTCGGGCGTCGGCCGGCGCCGGGCGAGCCCGATCGCCGACGGCCGGGGTTGGTCGCCTTAGCCGCGGCGGGCGGCGGTTGGCTGCTGATCGCCGGCGATGCATGGGAATGGCTGACGATGCACGGCGGCCGGTGGTGGATCCCCACGACCGTGGTCGGAGTTCTGGGCACGATCCCGTTGCTGGCGAAGCGCGGCTCGCGGCACGTCCGGCGATGGGCCGGGCCGGTCGCCGGCTTGATGATCGTCGCTCCCTTCGTCGCCTCTCTGTTCGAGATCTCGCAGACGGAACGGGCCTTCGCCAGACTGCTTGCCGCCCCGACGGGGTTTCGAGAGTGGGAGATCAGATATGCCGTCGCCGCCGGTTTCCGAGCGGCGGCGGTCTCCGCAGTTACCGGGTTGCTCGTCGTCGCCGCCTGGCCTCGTCCGGCTGGCGTTTCCCGCGACGAACCGCCCGTGGATGAACAAAGGGAGCAGGCGTGACCTTTGAACAGGAGATGACGGCCTTTGTTCTCACCCGGGTTCCGATCGTCGTCGCCGCGATCGCATGCATGTGGGCCGCCGCCCGGCAGTGGCGCTCCGATCGGGTCGTCGCAACGCTGCTGTTCTCCGCTGCGTTGCTGCTGCTCGCTTCACAGGCGAGCGCGTGCCCGGTGCGAGTTGCCACGAGCTGGGGAGGCGATCACGAAACAACGCTCGCCCGTTGGTTCGACCTCAATAGGAGATCCGCTCGCGACGCCCCCTGGCTGGACCTGTCGTTGCTCGCCGCCGCCGGCGCCTGTGGTTTGGCGGCAGTCTTCCTGCGAAAGGAGGGGCGAACGTGACGCTGCTAACGGGGCCTTGGCTTTGGTTGCGGTTCCCCCTCGCCGTCGCGGCGGCGGGGCTGGCGTGGTGGGCGTTCGGCCGTCGGCCGGCGCCGGGCGAACCCGATCGCCGGAAGCCGTGGGCGGTGTGGTCGGCGGGGTTCGCCGCCGCGTGGCTGGTGCTGGCGGGGGAGGGGTTCGTGTTCCTCTTCAGCCGGAACGCGAAGTGGTGGCTGCCGGTCGTCGCCGTGGGGATCACGGGGAGCTGGTTCCTCCTGCGAGGCACGCGCGGCACGCGGCGCGGTCGGCGGTGGGCGGCGGGAGCGGTCGTGCTGATGATCGCCGCCCCGTTCCTCTCGCGGGCCGAGGCGATCGTGCGAACGAACCGGGACGTCGCCGAATGGATCCTCGACCCGCTGGGAGCCATCTCCTGGTGGTATTGGCCTTTGATCGGCGAGGGCTTGGGCGGCGTTGCCGTGCTGCTGACCGCCGCCCTGATCGCCGCCGCCGTATGGAGGCCGACGGAGCCGCAAGAGTGCGAACTCGACTCGCTTCTGAATGAGATCGCACCGCTCGCCGAGGAGCCGCCGGCGTGACGTACGAACAGGAAGTGATCGCCTTCGTCGTGACCCGGCTGCCGGTGCTGATCGGCGCCGGGCTGCTGCTCGCCGCGTCGACGCGGCGCTGGCGCGACGACCGAGCCGTCGCGAGATTGTTGATCGCCGCGGGGCTGCTGTTGCTGCTCGGTTACGCCGGCGAGGCGCCGGTGCGCGAGGCGATGTGGGGCGGAACCTACGCGGCGATCCCGCTGATCGATTGGCTCTACGACGAACGGTGGCTGAGCGACCGGGACAGGGCGCGGTGGGGGTGTTCGATCGCGCTCGCCGCCTCCGCCGCCTGCGGACTGGCAGCGGTATTCCGGTGCCCGGCACCGGCGAAGGACGGGGCGCCGGAGGCATGAACCCGTTCGACTGGCCGCTGATCTGTCGCGTCTGGCTTGGCTTGGCCGTGTTCGGAGCTGTCTGGGGGAACTTTGGGATCCGCCCTATTGCGGGACGGCCGGACCGCCGCAGGCCGAAGCTCGTGGCGTGGACCGCGATCGCCGCGACAGCGTTTGTGCTCGGGCCGATTGGGTTCCGCTTCGTCGCTCAGTTCGGACCTCAATCGTGGTGGCCGATGGCGGCGGTCGGTGCCGCGTGTTTCGGGTCGGCGGCTCTCGGGCGTTGTTTGGGACGGCGGCTCGAGAACGGCGCTCGCTGGCGGCTCGCGGCGGCGGGAGCGATTCTGCTGGCGTCGCCGGGGCTGGCAGCGAGCGAGATCTTGTGGGAGGCCCGCGGTCACGTCGCTTACAATCTCGCGGTGAGACTTGACGATTCCTTGGCTCCGAGGTCGCTCGGGTCTGTGTTGGGGGACATCGTCTTTCACCTGCCGCCCGCGGCGACGGCCGGCGTCGTCTGCTGGCTGTTGGCGTCGGCGACGACATCGCGATCCTCAAGGAAGAGCGGAGCGTAAACCGTGCCCCACCAGCGCTTCGGCCTGCTGATCGCCGTGTTGGAAAATGTGCCGCTGTGGGCGGGGCTGGGGTTCGCTCTCTGGATCGCCTCCCGCCGCTTGCGAGCGAGCCGCCTCACCGCGAGCCTCCTGGTCCTCGCCGTGGGGCTGATAGTCGCGGACTTCCTGATCGAGCACGCGCGGGCGCTGATTCACCCGGACCCGCGCAGCGATTGGTTCATCCTCCAGACGGTTCGCCGGATCGCCTCGACGCCGCGCCTGTGGGGGCTGGCCGCGGCGTGCGCGCTGGCGGCGGTGTGGCGGAGCGGGCATCGTGTGTCGTCCGAGCCGCCCGGTCCCGAGGAGTCGATCCGATGAACGACGATTCTTGGCAGTGGGTCTGGCTGTTGATGACCGTTCCGCTGGGCGCGGTCGCTGTGGGGGCGCTGGCGCTCTGCTGGCGGAACCGACGCGTGCGGCCGCTCGGGTCGAAGCTGTTCGCCGCCGGCGTCGTGCTACTGATGGGGGCGAACGGCGTCGACCTGCTGCTGTACACGATCTTCCCCATACACGAGTGGCTCGACCCGGCGCTGCTCGACTTGCAGGTGGCTTACGTGTTGACCGGCGTCGTCCGGCAGGCGTTCAGCGTGGTCGCGGCGTTGCTGATCACCGCGGCGGTGTTCGTTCCCGACGACCGACCGAATGCGGGGGCGCTGGAATGAGTCTCTGGGAAGGCGAGCCGATCACGGTCGGCATCTGGTCGTGGTGGGTGGTGATCACCGTGGCGACGATCGTGTTCGGCCTGCGCGGCTGGCGACGCGGGGCGCCGGGCGGTCGGTGGGCGCTGCTCGCGGGGGTGCTGGGGCTGAGCGTCGGGCTGACCCCGTGGGCGGCCGGGCTGGGTCTGTTCCTGTCCGGCTGGGACGGGAGGGAGATCAGCGACGCGATGACCTTCTCCGCGTACTACGTCGCCCCGTGGTTCTGGGCGGCGTCGCAGTTGGCGGTCGTCGCCGCGATCGCGACGGCGTGGCGGGCGATGGACCGGAAACGGGCTGCCTCGCCGCCGCCGCCGCCGAACGAGGGTGAACCGCGGGCGGGGGAACGCAATGTGGTATGAGGACACGGTCGTTTTGCGATTCGCGGCGGGGATGGGGTTGGCGGCGGTGTGGATGACGCCGCTCGTCGCCGCAGGGCGTCGTCGCGGCGGGCCGCTGTTTCGGCCGGCGGGCTGGCGGACGCTGGTCGCCTCCGGGCTGTGCGGTCTGCTGGCCGCAGCGTGTGCGATCGCTCGGGCGCTGTTCCTGTGGGGATTTTCTGGACGATTGTTCGATGCCGCGGAGCAAGCGGCGGCACTGTGCATCGCCGCGGCGCAAGGACTGTCGCTGCTCGCTCTGATCTTTGCGTGGCGGGCCTGGGACGCGGACCCGTCGCTCGACGGCACGCAGCCGGATCAGGCGAACGACGAACCGAACGCGCTGGACGCCCCGTTCCTCCCGCCCGGGGAGCCGTGATGGACGATCAACTGATCGCCGGGATCGTCGGCGGATGCTGCCTGATCTGGGCCGTCGCGGCGGCGGCCCCGGGAATCCCCGGTCGGCGGCGGTGGCGGGAGGGCGTGCCGGGCGGTCGGCGGGCGTTGGCCTCGGCGCTCTGCGGCGTCGCGCCGCCGCTGTTCATTGCGGGCCTGTCCGTCGTCCGGGCCGTTTGGTCGGACGAACCGCCGATCTGGGAACACGACGCGTACTCCGCCCGGTTCCGTGCGGCGGGGGCCGTGTTGGCGCTGCTCTGGGTCGCCTCGCTGGTCCTGATCGTCGCCGCCGCCGGCGCGGCGATGCGCGCCGCCGAGAACGAGACCCCGCCGCCCCGGCCTCCGAAGGAACGGCGATGAGCGAGACCGCCGCCGCCTGGTGCGGAACCGCGATCGCGGCCGCGTTGGCCGCGCTCTGGGCGTTCGCCCTGAGGAGCGTCTACATCGCCGACAACCGTTCGACGGAGCGCCGACCTGGGACGCGGCGCCGGGTCGTCGGGGCGGTGTTCGGCTTTACCTGGGCGCCGCTGCCGTTGCTCGGCTGGGTCGTGTCGGATCACCCGGTCCCGGTGTTGATCCTCGCGGCGGTGGTCGTACTCACCCAGCAGGTCGCCGCCGCGCTGACCTTCCTCGGCACGCTCGCGGCCTGGCGGACTGTCGAGCGGTTCGACCCGCCGGCCGGTCCGCCTCCTGCCC
>NZ_WTPX01000005.1 GCF_013036045.1 Alienimonas chondri | reverse complement strand
CGCCCCGCCAAGGCGGCCCCGTCGAACGCGGCGGTCGCCGTCCCCTCCGCGGGCGAGGTCGCCAGCCCGTCGGCGCTCCGCGATCCGAACGTGCAACTCATGTTGCAGGTTCGCGATGGGGACGAAGCCGCCTTCGCGGAGCTGGTCGACAAGTTTCAGGCGCGGCTCGTGACGGTCTTCACGCACCTCGTCGGCGATCGCAGCCTCGCGGAGGATCTGTCTCAGGAAGCGTTCCTGCGGGTCTATCGCGCCCGCACCGGCTACGTCCCGACGGCGAAGTTCAGCACTTGGCTGTATCGCATCGCCCACAACCTCGCCAGTAACGCCCGGCGGGGACTTGGCCGGAAGAAGGAGGTGCGGGTCGACCCGAAGGAGGGGTCCGCGACCGGCACCCACGAGCAGATGGCGGTGGAGAAAAGCGCCCTGATGCCCAGTCGCCAGTTCGCCAAGGACGAACTGCGAGGGAAGGTCCGAGACGCCTTGGAGACGCTCTCGGATCGGCAGCGGCTCGCCGTGCTGTTGCATCGCTTTGAAGGGATGCCCTACGCCGACATCGCCGAGACGATGGAATTGTCCCCCGCCGCCGTCAAAAGCCTGCTGGCGCGAGCGCGGGAGAACCTGCGATCGAAACTCGAACCTTACGTGAAATAACCGCCCCCGTACGCCGCTCGCCCTTCCCGCCCGACCGTCGTTCGCCTCCGTGCGACGAACCGCCCCGCCCGCTCCCAATGCCCCAAATCGCCCGCCTGTCCGCCGAAGACCGCGACGACCTCGTCGCGTATCTGGACGGCGAATTGGACGGCGAGGCCGGCGGACGCATTGAGAAGGCGCTCTCCGCCAGCCCGGTCGCTCGGCATGAAGTCGAGATGCTGACCCGCACCTGGGATCTGCTCGATCTGCTGCCGGCGGCGGATCCGGACCGGGAATTCACCGAGCGGACGCTCGCCGCGGCCAAGGCGCTGGACGATAGCGTTCCGCTGGCGGATCGCACCGCCGTGCACGTTGCTAAGGGAGCGGGTCTGCTGGCCGCCTGGGCGACGGGCCTCGTGGCGGCCGCGGCGATCGGATACCTCGCCGCGGCGGAGTGGGTGCCGGGCGCCTCCGACCCGATCGTGCGGGACGATCCGGTGCTCCGTGATCTGCCGCGGCTCCGCGACGCTCACAGCGAAGCGTTTTTGAAGGAACTGAACCAGGCCGGCGTGCTCGTCGATTTGCCGCCGGACCTCGATCCCGATGCCCCCGCCGAGTCGCCGGAATGATCGCCCGCCGTCCCCGCTTGATCTTCGCCGTCGCCGTGACGTTCGCGGCGGTCGGCGTCGTCCCCGCGAGCGGGCAGGACGCGGAGGCCGCCAGCCGCGAGCGAATCAAGAATCTCACCGCGGAGGAGCGGGCCGCGTTGCGGGACCGGCACGAAGCGTTCCTCTCTCTCCCCGACGCTGAACGGGATAGACTGCGATCCCTGCACGCCCGCTTGGAGGAGGACGGCCCCGGCGGGGAACTGAACCAGTCGCTGGACCGCTTGCAGGCCGTACTCGCGAGACTCACCCCGACGGAGCGAGCCGCGGTCGAATCCGCCAGCACTCCCGAGGAGCGGGTCGTTATGCTCCGCCGCGTGATCGACGGCTATCGCACGATTCCGCCGCCGCCGGAACGGTTCAGCGATTGGTTCGATCCGGCCCCCGGCCAACGTTCGCCGCGCGATTGGCCACGCAAAGACCTGATCGAAGAAGAGCTGACCGCCCTGCTGGCCGATCAGTCGAGCCTGTCCCGAGTGACCGGCGACGACCCGCTGGAACGACCGCGGGCCGAACGCCTGTTCCTGGTGCTCGACGCCGTCGCGACGCCTCGCGGCGTACAACGTCCGCGGCCGGCGGAAGATTGGCTCCAAGACTCGCTGCTGACGCAACTCGACCTCCGGCTCTCCGAGCGCGGGCTGCCGGGTTTGGCTGCCTGGATGCAGGGCGAGGGCGAGCGGGGCGAATTCGGCATGCGATTCGTCCGCGGTCAGTTGGTCGAAATCATGGCGAGCGCGCTCCGCGAGGCCTGGACGGAACGCATCGGGGGGCCGGATGGGGAGCGACTGCTCGATCAGCTCACCGCGATGCCCGACCGGGTCGCCGTGCGGTCCGCCGGCGGCCCGGCGCGGGCGGACCTGGCCGAGGATTTGGTGCGAGACGAGCGAGTCTCTGCGGAGGATCTGTCGATGACGGACGAGGAGCGACAGACCGCGGCACGGGCCTTCGAACTCGCCAATCGACTGCGGGACTCCGTTTCGGGGAACCGCCGCTTCGGCGGCCGTCGCGGCGGGGACCGTCGTCCGCCGGAACGCCCGCGCGGCCCCGGTCCCGGAGACGGTCCGCCGTCGGACGGTCCGCCACCGAACGGCCCGCCGAGGGTCCGTCCAAGCTTCTGATCGAGACGCTGCTCGGAGCCGCGGCGGTTAGCGGGAGGCGCCGTCCGTCGAGGTTGCTTCCCCTCCGGCGGATTCGCCGGCCGGAGCCTCCGTGACCGGCGTTTCCTCGGCCGCACCGGCCTCGTTCATCTCCGGCTCACCTTCGCCGGCGGGGGCGTTCTCCGCAGGTTCCTCTTCGCCCGTCGGGGCAGCCGCGTCGGTCGCGGCGTCCGCTTCCGGGGCGTCGGCTTCCGCGTCGTCTGCCTTCTTGGACGGGTCATCTTTCGTCGATTCGGCCTTCGGAGCGGCGTCGGGCGTTTCGGCGGGGGAGGCGGCGTCCTCCTCGGCCGGCGGGTCAAACTCCCCGAGGGGAGAGAACGCCGTTTGCAGCACTTCGCCGCTCGTCGAATCTTCAATCCAAGCGACCGCGGTCAGCCGCGTGAGCTGCATCGGTTTGTCCGGGAAGATGCGGCCGTCGTGCTCGCGCTCGTACGCCGCCAAGTAGGTCTTCAGCTCGTCCCGCAGATCGGAGACGGAGGAGTCGACCCGATAGGTCAGCACGCCGTCTTCCCCGGGCCCTACCCCCGCGGCGCCGGTGGGCATGGCGCGAACCAGCATCTCATGCGTGCGGATACTGTTCGGGGCCGCGTAGACCATTTCGTCCTCGGCGATGACGACGTGTAAGCGGTGGTTCGCGGCGAAGCCCCCTTCTCGGCGAGCCGTGACGACCGCGTCGAACCGATCGCCGTCCGCTTTCGTCTCGACGTCGATCGTGGCGCCGGCCGGCGTCCCCCGGCGTGCTTCGACGGCCTCAACGAGGCTTTCGTACGCCTCCGTGGCGGCGCCCACCGGGCCGCCGATCTGGAAGTCCGGCGTTTCGCCGTCCAAGCGGAAGGTCGGCGTGCCGCGCACATCGACCGCGGCGGCACGCGCGACTGTGTCGGCGTTCGTCAGCGGATCGGCGCCGGGAACGTGCAGGTGATATTGCAAGATGACGAGATCCTCCTGCGGGAAGGTCTCCGCGAGCGCTGCGGTGGCCATGTCCGCGGCGACGCAGGGCGGGCACATCGAACCGGTGAACAACTCCGCGAGCACCGTGCGATCGCCGTCGTCCGCGGGACGCGATTCTTCGGCGATGCTTTTGGCCAGTCGGCGATACGTCTCCGCGAGCAACTCGGCGACGGCTCCGGTGTCCTCAAGCTCCTCGTTCAGCCACTCCCGCGGATGCTTCAGTTCGCCCGGCGCGGCGCGCTGGGCGAGCGGTTGAATCATGTAGGGGCCGCCGGGGATCGCCGTCGCTTCCGCGTACAGTTTGCGAGCCTCTTCCTTGCGCCCCGCGGTCCGCTCCTTCTCCGCGAGGAGGTACGTCACGACCGCCTCCAGCGGGTACTGCTCATGTAGTTCGGCGAGTTCGTCCCGGCCCGCGTCGCCGCCGTAGCGGTACAGGCCGTCGGCCAGCATGTAGAGCGTCGGCGGTTCATCCGGGCGATCGGCCCGAATGGCTCGAAGCTCGGCCAGACCGGCCTCGGCGTCGGTTTCGGCCAACTCCATCGCCTCGGCCATGCGCTGCGACAACGCGAGTTGGTCTTCGCGCCGATCGGCTTCCGCCTGCAATGCTTCGAATTGTTCCTGCCAACGTTCCGCGGTTCCCTCAGGAGCGGCGTCCGGCAGGGCTGCGACCGCCGCGGCGAGCTGCTCGTCCGCGATTTCTCGATACGTCGGCACGCTGATCAACAACGCTCCGGCCGTCCGGTGAGCATCCGCCACCGCCCACGGCCCCCAGTTCTCGGAGAACGCGACGTACCCCGCGATGATCTTCCGAATCTCTTTCGGCGTCTTGTCCTGCTGCGCCTCTGATGCGATCGCGGCTTGATACAGCGGGAAAAACGCGGGGGCGTAGGGATTGCGTTTCGCCACGATCTCCAACCCGGTGATGTCCGGGCTGGCGGCCCCAATCGCTTTGACGATTTGCTCAAACGTAGCGTCCGCGAGCGCCGGGGGGCCGGGGTTCGGTTCGCCGGGGGGCAGCGGAACCAACAACGCCGGCGTGATGGCGCCGCCGGTCTCGTCGTGCAGGGTGCCGATGATCACGCCCGGCGTCGGTTTCCCTTCAAATTGAAGATAGATGTCGGCTTCTTCTTCCCTGCCGGTCAGCTTGAACGACACCGCGTCCTCGCTGGCCTCGATCAGCGTCATTTCCGGCTTGAGGGACTCCAGTTGCTCGGTCGGATTGAAGCCCTTCAAAACCGGCTTGCCGTCCTCCTCAGCGATCGTGATAGCGCCGAAGTTCGTGGCCCGCCCCTGCCGGGGGGTAAGCAGACGGAAGGTGCCGATCGGTGAGATCGGCTCCTTCGGCGCCGCCTTCGGTTCGCCCGGCGTCTCGGCGGCAGCGGTCTGCTCGCCGCTCTCCGCGGGCGGCGACGCTTCTTCCCCGCTCTCGCCGCATCCAGCGATCAGGACGGTCGCACACAGGGCGGCGAGGGCCGCCGGACCGGCGGGATGAAGTTGTAGACGGGGCATACTGAGCCGAGCGGGAGGCATGATTCCCCCTATCCTACGCCAACGACCGACGATTCGCCGGCGCGGAGGCTGCGTTTGTCCCCGCGGGCCGCGTCGGTCAGGCGACGCCGAGGTCGCGACGCAGGTCGTCCAGGGAGTCCGACAGCTTGGCAACGCGATCCGTCAGGTCGGCCAGTTCGCTGCGCAACGTCTCGTTCGCTTCCCGCAGCGAAGCGAGTTCGCCGGCATCGACGGCCGGCGCCGCGGCGCTTGCGGCGGGGGGGGCGCTGCTTGCCGAGGGCCCCGCGGATGCCGGAGCGGCGGGGGGCGCCTCGTCCGGGGGGTAGAGGGCGTGATCGACCGTGGCGCCGCGACGTTCGAGCGGACCGTCGGCGGAGACGAAGCCCATTTCGATCAGCCCGTCGAGCGCCTCTCGCAAGTCGTCCAGCGAGGCGATCGGCACCATTCGGGAGGCCCGCGCCCGCAGTTCTCCGAGCGACTGCCGGCCGCGGAGCATCAACTCCGCCAGCACCGCGATCTGCGGTTCCGAAATCGTCAGCCGTTTGCGGACGAGGTGCCGGTACTTCGCCGCTCGTCCGCCGGCGGTGTGCACCTCCGCGGCCAACCCGATCTCGGCGAGGTCGTCCAACGTCTCCAGCGCCGCCCCCTCGCCGTAGTTCGTCACCGGGTCCCGGTTGGAACTTTGGTTGCACCCGGTGACCACGGCTTTCAGCGTCAGTGGATAGGACCCCGGCGTCGTGAGCCCCTTCTCGATCAGGGTGCCGATCACCCGGCGCTGCGGGCGGGTGAGGGACTTCAGGGGGGGATATTGGTCGTCGGCGTCCATCGGGCGAGCGTCCTGCTTGGGTGCGGCGACGGACGGTGACCGCTTCGGCCGTTTGCGGCAAGCGCGACGACCGGTTCGCCGTCGGAAACGCCGTGGGGACCGGGAGGGGGTCGCCCCGGGGGCGTGGTCCTCTACAGTCCAGCTTCGACGCCTCCCGTCCATCCTCGGTGCCGCGTGTTTCGATTCAGTCGTTTTCTTCGGCCGCTTTACATCGCGGCGCTCGGTCTCGCACTGTCTGCGGGATGCGGACCGCGGGGCGAACCGGTCGAGCCGGTTTCGGTCGAAGAAACTGGCGGCCCCGTGGCGCCGGTCGAGATCGAAGGGGCGTCGATTGCGCTCGCCCCGCTGGATCCCGCGGCGCCCGTCGTGCCGACCGCGGAGAACGGTTGGCCGCAGTTCCGCGGGCCGAATCGCAACGGCGTCGCCTTGGGGACGAACCCGCCGACCGAATGGAGAGCCGATAAGAACGTCATGTGGGCCACGGACGTGCCGGGCCGCGGGAACTCCTCCCCCGTGGTCGACGACGGCCGCATCTTTCTGACGACCGCGGACGAGGCGGCGAACACGCAATCGTTGCTCGCCTACGATCTCGCCACCGGCGACCCACTCTGGCAGAAGCAGACGGCGGCGGGACGGCTGCCGAAGGGCGGTATGCACCGCGAAAGCAGCCACGCCGCCACGACGCCGGCGGTCGGCGGCGGAGCGGTGTTCGTCACGAACCTCCACGACGACGCCGTGTGGGCCTCCGCGTGGTCGGTCGAGGGCGAGAAGCTGTGGGGCGAAGTGAAACTGGGAGCGTTCCGGCCGCAGTTCGGGTACGCGGCGAGTCCGGTCTTGTACGGCTCGGTCGTGATCGTCTCCGCGGACAACGTCGGCCCCGGCTTTCTGGTCGCTCTGGATCGGGAGAGCGGCGACGTCCGCTGGCGGACGCCGCGCGACGCGCAGATTTCGTTCAATACGCCCCTGCTGGCGACGCTGAACGGCCGCGACACGCTGATCGTCGCGGGCAACGACAAGCTGGACGCCTACGATCCGACAGATGGCTCGCTCATGTGGAGCGTCCCGGGGCTGACCGCGACGGTCTCCGGCTCGGCGGTGGCCGGCGTGGTCGATGTCGGGGGCGAATCGCGGTCGATCGTGATCGCGTCCGGCGGCTACCCGGGATCGGAGACGTTGGCCGTGTTCCCCCCGGCCGCGGGCGAGACCGAACCGACGGTTGCATGGCGGGACGAGGGGAAGGCCTACGTTCCCAGTCCCTTGCTGGTGGACGGGCTGGCGTTCGTGACCCATGACGACGGCCGCACCTGGTGCTTCGACGCGGCCACCGGCGAGATCGCCTGGCGGACGCGGCTGTCGAAACCGCAGTTTCGCCCCTCTGCCGTCGCGGTGGGCACGGGGGACGATCTCCGCGTGTTGCAGCCGAGCACGCCCGGCATCACGACGGTCTACCGAGTGACCTCGCGGGGGTTCGAGAAGCTGGCGGAGAACCAACTCGGCGACGAGTGCTACGCCAGTCCCGCGGTGATCGGCGACACGTTGTTGATTCGCTCCGCGAGCGGCTACGGGGCGAACCGGCAAGACAGGCTGTACCGGATTGCCGCAGACTGAGCGGCCGCCGCGGGATGCTCAGTCCGCTCCGCTGATGATCCGCACGTAGCTGTCGTACCGAACGCGGCTGATCGCGCCGTCCAACACGGCGGCCTTCACGTGACAGCCGTCCTCGTGCGTGTGGGTGCAGTCCGGGTATTTGCAGTGCGGGATGTGCGGCTGGAACTCTCGGAAGTAGGCCTCGACCTCCCAGTCCGCCACGTCCCACAGGGCGAACTGGCGCACGCCGGGGGTGTCAGCGACCCACCCGGGCGTCGCTGAGGCGTCGTCGGTGGGGGCGGTGAGCCGTAATAGAATCGCGCGGCGGGTCGTGTGGCGGCCCTTGCCGGTCCAGCCGCTGACCTCGCCGACCCGCAGGCTCCACCCGGGTTCGACGACATTGAGCAGCGAACTCTTGCCGACGCCGCTCTGCCCGGCGACGACGCTCTGCGAACCGGCGAGCAATCCCCGGATGCGCTCGACCCCCTCGCCCGTCACGGCGCTGGCGAGCACGGTCGGATAGCCGAGGGATTCGTACAGCCCCGCGAGTTCCTCCAGCCGCGGTCGATCGTCACCCGCGAGGTCGCATTTGTTGACCGCGATCGCGGCCTTCACCCCGCCCTTCTCCGCGCTCACCAGCATGCGGTCGATCAGGGCCGGTTTGAGCGGCGGATCGGCGGCGCTGGCGACGATTACGATCTGGTCCACGTTCGCGACGAGGACGTGCTCCCGGTTCTTGTGCTCGCGGGACAGCACGCCGTGCCGCGGTTCGACCCGTTCGACGACCGCCATCTTCTTCGCGGGGCCGTCAGGCGTTTCGCGAACGCCGTCGGCCTCCTGCGGGCGAATGAGCACGCGGTCGCCGGTGACCACGGCGTTGCGTCCGTCGCGGGCCAGCGTTCGCAGGACGCGGCGAACCGTGCATTCGTAGCGTTCGCCGAAGTCGGCGTCCTCGGAGACCGGGAGCTCCCCCTCCACGAGGCAATGCAGTCCGATCGCGGACACCACCCGGCCGGCGAGACAACCTTCGACGTCGACATCGCGGATCAACTGGCCGTCGCGTTCCTCGGCGACGACCGTGCGGCGCCGTGAGATGTCGCCTTTGCCGGAGAGTCGTTCGCTGCCCGTCAACTCATCGAGATCTTCCTCGCCGCCCTCTTCGCCGCCGTCCCGGCCGACGATCGCCGCGGGGGCGGCGTCGCGGGTCAGATCGTTCACGCGCGTCCGCTTCACACGGTTCTTGCGGAACTCGACCCGCACTTTCTTTCCCGCGGACTTTCCCGGTTTCTTTCGAGCCATCAGCGACGGATATCCCAGAGATCAGTCATCGTCGCCGCCTAACAACAGGCGCAGGGCCTCGTCTTCCTCCTCGTCGTCGCCCGGCGGCAAATCGGTCGACGCCAGCGTTTTGGGGGACGACCGCTTCGCGGGGGCGGGCCGTTCCGGCTTCTCCAGGCCTGCGAGCTGCATCAGGCTGCCGCCGAATCGCTCGCCGCCCATCACCTCCGGGGCCGGGCCGTCGCCCTGCGGGGTATAGGCGATTTCGTACTCGTGCCTGGCGATCCGCAGCATCGAACCGGGCGGCAGGGCGCTTTCCATGCAGCGAGAACCGTCTACGCGGATGCCGTTCGAGCTGCCGAGGTCGGCGACGTGCCAGTAGCCGTCCTTGAGTTCCAGCTGACAGTGTTTGCCGGAGACGTTGTCGAAGGCGAGGACGATGTCGCATCGCGACCTGCGACCGATCGTCAGGGGGGAGCGTCGCAACGGGATCGGATCGCCGCCGCCGGTCGGGATCAGTTCTCCCAGCAATTCGGCGGACATGGGACGCTCGGGGGGCAAGTAGAGGCCGGGGACAAGAGCGGTAAGGATACGGAGCCGTGCGTCGGCCGTCACCGGGGCGGACCCCAGCCGGACTGGATGGTTCGGCGTTCCGGACCGGTTACAGTACGCGTGCCGGAGCGGACCGGGCGATCGCGGCGGGGCGGCGTTTCTTCGGAGGCGACGTACCCGTCGAGGAAAGTCCGGGCTCCACAGGACAGGGTGGTGGGTAACGCCCACCGGGCGACGGCCCGCAACGCGGCGACGCGGTGTGGATCGGAAGCCTCGGGCCAGTGCCACAGAAAGCAAACCGCCGAACGGCTTGCCTCCCTCGGGAGGCGGGTGCGTGGTAAGGGTGAAAGGGTGCGGTAAGAGCGCACCGGGCCGGCGGCGACGTCGGTCGCTTGGTCAACCCCACCTGGAGCAAGGCCGAACAGGACGGAGGAACGCCGAACCCGTCTCGGGAACCCCTCGGGGGACTCGTGACGAGCGAGGAACGAACGCGGCTCGGTCCGAACCGTTCGACGTCCGGGTGGGCCGCTCGAGGGTCGCGGCAACGCGATTCGCAGAGAAATGATCGCCGCCCCCGTCGCCGCACGTCGGCGCCGGTGCGGTACAGGACCCGGCTTACAGGTCCGCCCCGGTTTTCTTTAGCGCGCGAGTCCTCGCGAATCCTTTCCGTTCGTCCCCACGCGACGGGTTTCTTCGCGCAACGAGTCTTTCGTTTTGTCGGCCGAGGCGGTCGATCCGGCGGCGCCGCCATGATCGGCCGACGGTTCACAGTTCGGGGGCGAAGCGTGGTCCGAGGTTGGGCGGGGGTCCGGCGACGGTCGATATCCACGATTCGTCGCTCCCTCCAGCCGTTCCCAGCTTCGCCGCGCATGCCTTTCCCCGCTCGCCGCCGTCGGATTGCGGGCCTCGCGGCCGGGCCGGCGAGTTGGGCGGCTTTGGGTCTGCTGGGGATGACGATCGGCTGCCGCTCCGCGGGACGAGAGACGATGGCGGATGCACCGCGGACGGTCCCCTTCGCGGAGAGTCCGACCGACGACGACGGCGCCCACGCGGTGCGCTACGCCGGGCACTTCGATCCGCTGCCGGAACTGACGCCGGCGCCGGAACCGCTGAAGGCCACGCCGGTCGCCCCGGGGCACGGACGGGACCGGTCCGGGTCGGTCGACGCATTCTGAACGGCGCTCCCGGGCCGGCGCGGCCGGCCGCGCCGGCGCTTGAGGGGGTGGCGACGTTGCGTCGCTGAACAGCGGCGATAGACTCCATGCCCCTTCCGGACCGCCCGGCGGCCGTCGGCCGTGTCGCTGGCGCAGTCGATGACACTGCCCCGCGGCGGCCAGTCCGGCCGCGTCGTCGCGGGCGGCGGCCCGGCCCGATCGGCCGAGGTAGGTGTGCCCCTGTGCAAACTAAGATCGCCGTCCGACACGGCCAGCTCAACGACGACACCCGTGCCTTCATCTCGGGGAAATGCGACAAGCTGGTCCATTTGTTCGAACGCGTGACGGAGATCGTCACCACGGTGGAGTTCGAGCACGCCGGCGATCGCGTTCGCGTCGAACTGCTGGTCGATGCGGAGCACAAGCACGACTTCACCTCACACGACGAGGGCGCTGAAGTCATTCCGACGTTTGAATCCTGCCTCCACAAGATGGAGCGGCAGATTCGCCGCTATAAGAAGCGGATTCAGGAACACCACGGCGATCCGTCCGCTCGCGACGTGGCCGGCGATCCGTTCGCCGACGATCCTGCGCTGGACGACGACGATGACGACGACGGCCTCCCCCCCGCGGCGGCCGAAGCGGACCTGTCCGTCACCCCCGGGGGCGTCGCCAAGCCGCCCAGCGCCACCTAGTCTTCCGTCTCTATTTCTCGCGTCCCCGCCTCCTCCGGCGTGCCTTCCGCGGCTCCGAACCGCACCCGTCGCCATGAATCTGCTCGACTTCGTCTGTACTGACGCCATCGTTCCCGACCTCAAACCGGCGGGGAAGGAAGACGCGATCGCGCAATTGGTCGCTTCGCTGAAGGATGCCGGCAAGCTGCCGGGGGATGAGGAACCCGCCATCGTCGCCGCGGTGTTGAAGCGGGAAGAACTGGGTTCGACCGGCATCGGCAACGGCGTCGCGGTTCCCCATACGAAGCACCCCGCCGTCGATCGGCTCACGGCGACGGTCGGCCTCGTGCACGAGGGGATCGATTTCGCCAGCCTCGACGGCGAACCGGTCTACATCATGATCTTGCTCGTCAGCCCGCCGGAGAACACCCGCGACCATCTGCGGGCGCTGGAGACGGTCTCCCGGCACCTCAAGAACGACACGTTCTGCAACTTTCTCAAGCAGGCGAAGACCGCCGACGAAGTGGTCGAACTGCTCCGCGAGGCGGACGAAGGCCACATCAGCTGAGGCTGTGGCTGAGGAAGACCGGGTCTGAGAAACCAGGCTTGGGGGCCCGCGTCCCCCGACTTTTACCGGCGTCGCCGTCCGCCCCCGTTGAGCGTACTGCTCGGCGTCCACAGAGTTCGGCGAACTGTCCGAGGACGGTTCGCCTCTACCCCAGAGACGATGTCCGACGAGAGGAACACCGCCGCCAGCGACGTCGCGACCTGCACCGTGCAGGTCGGGAACCCGGACGGCCTGCACATGCGGCCGATCACGTTGGTGACCCAGGCCGCATCCCGTTATGCCTGCTCCGTCAGCATCTCCAAAGGGGAGACGGACGCGGACGCCAAGGCGATGATCCAACTCCTGACGCTCGCGGCCGCCTGCGGAGAATCGGTCACGGTCAGGGCCGAAGGGCCCGGAGCGAATGAGGCCGTCGAAGAGATTGCCGCGCTGATCTCCGCAACGTCGCCGGATTAGCGAACTTCTGGCGGTCGTCCCGCCGCGTTCCCGTGCGGGCGCGTCCCTCGGACTGCCCCCCACGTCTTGACGGCGGTACACTCTTCAACGTCGCCCGATCGGGCCGACCAGTTCCTCATTCTTTCACGTCCGCCATGCTGCTCAAGCGAGGGATCGCCGTCTCCCCGGGGGTTGCCGTGGGTCCGGCCGTGGTGCTGGGCGTCGAGACGTTTCGGATCCCCAGCCAGTACGTGCGGGTCGATGCGGTCGAGTCGGAGCTGGATCGCCTGGATCGCGCCCTGGAGCGAATCTCCACGGAAATCGGCGAGAACGAACAGATCGCGGCCGATCGGCTCGGCGCTCAGTACGGCGCCATCTTCGCCGCCCACGGCCAACTTGCGCGGGACGCCTCGTTTCAGGACGAGGTGCGGGCCTACATCCGCAAGAAGAATTACTCGCCGGAGTTCGCCGCCAGCCGGGTGATCCGCAAGTACACCAAGGCCCTGCAGGAGATGGGCAACCCGCAGATGGCGGAGCGGGCGGCGGACCTGTTCGACTTGGAAAAACGAGTGCTCCGCGAGCTGCTCGGGCAGGGCCGCGACGAGCTGAAGAACCTGACGGACCCGGTCGTCCTGCTGGCGAAGAACCTGACGCCCAGCGAAACGGCGTCGCTGGACCGGTCGAAGATCCTCGCGTTCGTCACCGAGGGCGGCGGCCGGACCAGCCACACGGCCATTCTCGCGGGCGCCCTCGAATTGCCGGCGGTGGTCGGCGTCGGGCGGTTCCTCTCCGACGTGGCGGGCGGCGAAACCGTCATCGTCGACGGGCAGCGGGGCGAACTGCTGATCGATCCGGATGAGGAAACCCTCGCCGACTACCGCCGCCGCGCCGAGGCCCGCAGGACGGAGTCGATCCGGCTTCAGACCTACCGGGACGTGCAGCCGCGCACCCGCGACGGCGAGCGCATCTTCATCATGGGGAACATCGAATTCCCCGAGGAGGTCGGCCATTGCACCGATCGCGGCAGCGACGGCGTCGGCCTGTACCGGACGGAATTCCTGTACCTGCAAGGCGACGCCGAGCCGACCGAGGAAGAGCACTACGACGCGTACTGCAAGGTCGTCACCGCGATGGCCGGCCGTCCGGTGGTCATCCGCACGATGGACCTCGGGGCCGACAAGGTCTCCGACAGCATGCGCCGCGGCATCGCGGGGCATCTCGACAGCGCTCTGGGCCTGCGGAGCATCCGCCTCAGCCTGCAGAACCTGCCGTCGTTCAAGACGCAGCTTCGGGCCGTCCTGCGGGCGAGCGCCTTCGGCGACGTCCGCGTGATGTTCCCGCTGGTCAGCACGCTGTTGGAGCTGCGTCAGGCGAAGATGGTCCTCGCGGACGTGATGGAAGACTTGGACGAAGAGGGGATCGAGTTCCGCCGCGACATTCCGATCGGAATGATGGTCGAGGTGCCGAGCGCGGCGCTGCGGGCGGACGACTTCGCCCGCGAGGTCGACTTCTTCAGCATCGGCACCAACGACCTGATCCAATACACCCTCGCTGCAGACCGGGCCGACCCGGACCTGGCGAATCTCTACTCCGCCGGCGACCCGTCGGTCCTGCGTTTGATCCGTTGGGTCGTCGAAGCCGCCGCCCGTCACGACGTCCCGGTGACGATTTGCGGGCAGATGAGCAGCGATCCGAAATTTCTTCCGCTGTTGCTGGGGCTGGGGATTCGCCAGATCAGCGTGACGCCGCACGTCATCCCAGAGCTCAAAGACCTCGCCGGGCGACTCGAAGTCGCCGGGTGCGAAGGCGTCGCCGCCCACGCCGAAGGGCTGGAACTGGCCCGAGACGTGGAAAACTACCTCCGAGACGAGGTCGAGCGAACCCGCTCCGGCCGACCGGAGCCGGACGACCGGGCGGCGTTGGTGCGTCCGAAGTCCAAGCGCTCCGACCACTGGGCGGGGGCCGCCCGGTGATGATTCGTTTTCTCCGCTCGCACCGACTCCGGTCGGTTCGCAGGGCCGATCCCGTACAGCTTCACACGTCGCTTCCCGCGTCGGCGTCGAACACACGTTCGAGCCACGTCGTCGCGCCCGTCTTCTTGACGGTTCGACCCCGCATTATCCCATGCCGCCAGCCGATCGCTGCGCATCGTGGGCGTCCGCCCGTCCCCTGGAAGTCGGAGGCGACCGCATTCGGTCCGTCCTCGGCGCTTCACGGGGGACCGGAACGGGAAACGGGTTCGGGCCGTCATCTTTCCAATACCATTGAAAGGTGCGTGTCCCGTGAAGAAAGAGATGCTCGTCAACGTCCTCCAGCCGGAGGAGACCCGCATCGCCATCGTCGAGGATGGCCGACTGGAGGAGCTTTATCTGGAGCGATCCAGCGGCGAGAACCTCGTCGGGAATATCTATAAGGGGAAGGTGGTCAACGTCGAGCCGTCGATTCAGGCGTGCTTTGTGGACTTCGGCGAGGGGCGTAACGGCTTCCTGCACGTCTCCGACATCGAGTACCAGTACTTCAAGCACCTTCGCCCGGACGGCGACCCGGACGACGACTTCGACGGCCCGCGCGGGCGCGGCGGCCGGAACGGAGACCGCGGTGGCGAACGCCGGCAGAGCAAGCCGCAGATCCAGGAGATTCTCCGTCGCGGCAGCGAAGTGCTGATTCAGGTCATCAAGGAAGGTCTCGGCAACAAAGGCCCGACGCTCTCCACGAAGATCAGCGTTCCCGGCCGCTATCTGGTGCTGATGCCGAACCTCGGTCGGGTGGGTGTCTCCCGGAAGATCGAGGACGACGACGAGCGCCGCGAACTCCGCCGCATGCTCCGCGATATGAACCCGCCGAAGGGCGTGGGCTTCATCGTTCGGACCGCGGCGCTCGGCCGCACGCAAAACGACCTGAAGAACGACCTCACCTATCTCACGAAGCTCTGGCAGAGCATCGCGGAGAAGGTCGAGGACTCCAACGGCGTGTGCACGGTGTACGAGGAGACGGACATCATGATCCGTACCATTCGGGACACCTTCAACGCGGACATCGACGCGGTTCACATCGACGCCGAAGACGCCTTCGATCGCGCGAAGGACTTCATGGACGCGATGATGCCCAAGATGTCCTCCCGTCTGAAGCTGCATGAGGGCAGCAGCCCGCTGTTTCAGGCGCACGGCATCGAAGACGAGATCGCCAACATCCAGCAGCGGCAGGTGCCGCTGAAGGGCGGCGGGTCGATCGTGATCGACCAGACCGAAGCGCTGGTGGCGATCGACGTGAATAGCGGTTCGGCTCGCGGGACGAAGGACGCCGAGGAGAGCGCCTATAAGGTGAACCTCGCCGCCGCGGCGGAGATCGCCCGGCAGCTGCGGCTCCGCGACTTGGGCGGCGTGATCGTCAACGACTTCATCGACATGCGGGCCGAACGGCACCGCAAAGGGCTGCTGCGGGCCTTCGAGCAGCACCTCGAACGGGACCGCGCCCGCACTAAAGTCTCCCGACCCAGCGCGTTCGGCCTGGTCGAGATGACCCGGCAGCGGATCCGCCCGTCCTTGGGCCGTGCGTTGTTCAACGACTGCCCCTGTTGCAGCGGCACCGGCCAGGTGAAGACGCCGGAGAGCATGTCCATCGAGGTGATGCGCGTGCTGCTGGCCGCTGCGGGCATGAAGAACGTGGCGGAATTGACCGTCACCGTGCACGAGGCCGTCGCCGACGATCTGAACAATCGCAAGCGGCGGGAAATCATGAACCTGGAGGAGGATCGCGACATTCACATCGCGATCAGCGCCAAGGCGGACACCCACCCGGAGTTCCTCGCCCTCGCTGCGACCGACGACAACGGCCGCCCGGTGAAAAACCTGCCCCCCCTGCCCTCGCGGGGCGGCAAGTGACCGCGTAGACTATCGACCCCTGTAACGCCGGAGTCCGGTCGGACTCCGGCGTTTTTCTTTCCCTCTCCGACGCCGCGCCCGGATTCATCCCGGCCGGAACCGAGCCGCCGGGCGAATCCCGGACGAATATCATGTTTGCGATCATCGAAGACGGCAGCCGTCAGTACCGCGTGGCCCCCGGCGAGAAACTGTCGATCGACTACCGCAAGGACGTCGAGGACGGCGGGACTGTCACGTTCGATCGCGTCCTGCTCGCCAACGGCGGCGGCTCCAGCACGATCGGCGCCCCGCTGATCGAAGGCGCCACCGTCACCGCGGAGGTCGTGCGGGCCATGGACAAAGGCCAGAAGCTGGAGATCCAGAAGATCCGCCGCCGGAAAAACAGCCGGCGCCACACGGGTCACCGCCAAAAGTACACCACCGTGCAGGTGACCGGCGTGAACGTCCCCGGCCTCGAAGAGAAGGCGGAGGCGTAGGCCGTCTTCGGTTCGTTCAGGGCCGTCGGCGCGACTCCTCAGGACCGCTGCGATGTTGGAACTGATCCTTGTCGGTCTGGTCTGCTACGTGACCGGCAAGGCGGCGGAGATGGAGGGGCAGTCCTTCATCGTCTGGGCGTTCGTGGCCGTTCTCGTCTGCTTCGTCTCGTCCGCGGCCGTGATGATCGTCTTTGGGGTGCCGTTCGTCGGGGCGCTGCTCGGCGCGGCTCTCTCGTTCGGCCTGTTGATGGGTTACAAGGCCCTGGCGAACCGGTGACGCCGGCGACCGTCTAAGCGGTTCCCGCCGCGCCGCCCTCGCCGGACTCCTCCGCGATCTCCAGCTCTCCCGTTCCGACCGGCTCCGTGCTGCGGCGGAAGACGGCGCAGACGTCCGCGATCGGCACGACGAACAGGCGGTTGTCGGCTTCCAGATCCACGGGGATCGACCGCTTCGGGTGGTACAGCACCTTGTCGTACTTGCGAACCGGAAAGTCCGCGTCGCGCTCGACCATCGCGCTGATCTCGACCACCCGGCCGGTGATCGTGGGGATCTCCGCATCGCTGGGGAGCACGATGCCGCCGCGCGTTTGACCGCGACTTTCATCCTTGCGGACGAGGATGCGGTTTCCGACTGGTTCGACGTACTCGTTCGGCATCGGCCACGGGGCGGTTGGGTGCGGCTGGCATCCCATCTTACGGCGCTGAGGGACCGCGGCGAATGACCCCGCGGTCAGGCGGGGCGGGTGAAAGCCGCCAACTGCGGGCGCGGTTCCGGCTTGGCGACCCTCGCCGCCTCGCCGATTTTGAGGGGCGCTTCGCCGGCCACGGGCGGCTCGTCGGCGTCTGCATCGTCGCCTTCCTCATCGGTCTTCCGGCGAATCAGCGACCCCATCGGACCGGCCAGCAGCGCCGGCAGCAGGATCACGTCGGCGATCAGCGCCGCGGCGATCAACGCGGACATCAGCCAGCCGAACCGGCTCACCAGCAGCAGTTCGGCCGGGGCGAGCATCAACAGGCCGATGCCGACGATCAGGCTCGTCTGCCACAAGGCCGGTCCGCACTCGTTGAGGGCAAAGGCGGCGGCCTCCTCCCGTTCAAGTTCCGCCGGGGCGTGTCGGAATGCGGCGACGAGGTGCAGCGTACCGTCCACCGCGATGCCCAGCGCCACGCTGGCGGAGATCATCGTGCCGATATCCACCGGGACGGCGAACCAGCTCACCAACCCGAAGACGGCGGTGACCGGCAGGATGTTCGGCAGCATCGCGGTCAGCCCGGCCCGGACGGAGCCCAGCACGACGCTCATCACCACCGCGATCACGGCGAAGGCCAAGCCGAAGCTGTCGATCAGCCCTTCCAGTACCGCCTCTTGGGTTCGCAGGAACAGCGGCACCAAGCCCGTCACCGCGTACCCGGCGCCCGGTTCGTCCTTCAACACTTCCGCGGCCGCGGTATTGAGGTCGTCCGTCAGCACGGCGTAATCGACGTCGGTGAGGATGTTCGCCTGGGCGCTAATTCGCCACAGTTCGTCGCCCGGCACCGCCATGGATTCGCCGTCCTTGTCGGCGGGCGTCGGGAGGTGTGCGGTGGTCAGGAAACCCGCCGACGCCGGTTCCTCACGGACGCGGCGTTCCGTCTCCGCGGCTCGGCGGAAGTAGCCGATGCGGGCGAATCGACCGGCGTTCTCCGGCAAGACTTCCGCGGGGGGGCGGAAGCTGGCGAGCGAAATCGCCCCGCTGATTTCCGGGTGGCGCTCGATTCGATCCGCCACCGCCCGGACCAACTCCATGCGATTCGTGAACGGTTGCTGCGGATCGTCCAGCGAGTCCTTGTCGAACCGCACGATGACGTCCACGGGGATCACGCCGGTGATGCGATCCTCGAAGTAGGCGTAGTCCTGAACGACCTGGGCCGAGGACGGAAAGTACTTGATGACTTTCGTCTCCGTGCGGAACCGGGTCAGGCCCAGCGAGCAGCCCGCGGCGACCAGCAGACAGGTCGCGATGACGAGACGGCGATGACGGACCAATCGCGCGGCGAACGCCGGCCACAGCGATTTGCCCCCGCCGCGCGACGAAGGCGGCGGGGCGAGGTGCTCCAGCAGCGCCGGCAGGCCGAACAGCACGACGGCGAGCATGATCCCGCAGCCGATCGACGAATAGATGCCGAACTCCCGCACCGGCACCAACGGGCTGACGGCCAACGAAATGAGGCCCACCGCGGTCGTGCAGGCCGCCAACACCGTGGGCGTGCGAGCGACCGAGAGCGCCCGGGCGACGGCGTTCGATTCGCCGTTCTCCGCGGCGTGCCGGTAGTAGTTCACGAGGTGTACCCCCGCGCTCAGGCTCAACACCAACAGCAGCGAGGGCATCACGACCAGCACCATGTTCATCCCCCCGCCGGTCAACGGCACGACGCTCAGCGAAGCCAGCACCGTGAACAGCGTCGCTCCCAGCACGCACAGGGAGACCCGGACCCCGCCCAGCAACCAGAACGCCAGCCCAGCCGAGACGAGGAACGACATCAGCACTGGGCTACGCTCCCAGAGCTTCCAGCCGGGCACGTCTCGATTGACGGCGGTTCGCTTGAGCGCCTGATTGAGCGCGATCGCGGTGACGGTCCGCCCGCCGATGTGCAGGTCTTCGGCGGGAACCCCGATCGCCTCGGCCGCTTCGCGGAGATCCGCGACCGCGGCTTTCGGATCCGCGGCGCCGGCTTCCGACAACGAAACGGAGACCGCCGCCGGCTGTCCGGCGATACGGAAAACCTCAGCGACGTAGGCCCGCCCCTCGGCATCCCGCGCGCCCTCCGCGGCGCTCTTCGCAGTGGCCACCGTCTCGGGGGCGGAATCCATGTGCGGCCAGCGGACCGTCAGATCGTGGGCGGCCGCGACCGGGAAGGAGAACGACGGTTCGTCGTCCGTCTCGGCTTCGAGGGCGATCGCGTTCGCCGCGAACGTCTCCGGTTCCGCCGCCGTCAATACTTCCGGTTCGACGTCCGCGGCGACCCGCACCGCGGCGGCGATTCGTTCGGCGGCCGTCGCCGGATCGGCCTGGCCGGTTTCCGAGAGCACGACTCGCAAGGGGCCGCCGCCGGTCAGCAGGCCGGTGACCCGATCGACGGCGTCGTCCGGCTCGACCCCGGCGTCGACCATCCGAGCGGCCAGTTCCGAGGGGGTGACCACGCGATCGACCAACCGACTCCCGCCGCGCTGCACGCCGTCTTCGTCCCGGGTTCCCCGGAGGGCGTTCGCGTAGTCTTTCAATCGAGGGTCGCCGGCTTGGACGCCCTTCCAACTCACGACCAGCGTGTCTTCGCTGGGAAAATGTTCTTTGAACCAGGCGAGTCGCGCGGCGTCCGGATCGCCTTCCGGGAGCCAGCTTTCGACGTCGTTTTCGAGTCGAATCTGGGTGAGTCCCCAGCCGACCGCCGGCACGGCGAGGCAGAACGCCGCCAATGCCCAAGCGGCGCGAGGGACGCCGGGGGACCGGCGGCCCGGCCGGTCTTCGGCGGCGACATCCGAGGGGGGGGCCGGCAAGGGTCGTCCGTGGGTTGCGGGCGTGAGCGACTCCCGGCGGCGTGCGGCCGGCGGGCGGAGAACTTCGATTATTGCTTCCCGCGTCGTTTGCCCCAACCCGGGTCTGAGGATGTGCGTCCGGAGCGGGACGATTCGCTCCCCTCGCGCCCGTTCCCGTTCGCTGATCCGCTGAATCGGCGTGAGCCGCCCAGCGTTCCGATCGCAATCAATTGAGCGGTTACAGAAACGCCGCCATCACCCCGTCCGCGACAAAGCGGCCCTCCCGCGTCAGCCGAACGCCGGCGTCGTCGCGCGTCACAAAACCGAGTGATTCCTGCTCCTCGAGATCGCCCAGCAACAAACCCTCGATCGCGAAGCCGGTGCGCTGCTGGAAGTCCTCCCGCTCCACGCCCTCCGTCCTTCTGAGATTGAGCATCACGAGCTCGCGGGCGCGATCCTCCGGGGCGAGGCGTTCTTCTTCGACCCAGGACGACTCGCCCGCTTCGACCCGCTTCAGCCACCCCAGCACCCCGCGGTGGTTCGTTCGCCTCACCCCGTCGATCAGGTTCGCGGCGCCGGGGCCGAACGCTTCGAAGTCGTCGCCGCACCAGTACGCCCGATTGTGGCGGCATTCGCGGCCAGGGCGGGCGTGGCTGCTCAGTTCGTATTGATGAAAACCGGCGGCGGCGGGGCGGTCCATCGCCGCGGCGTACATCGCTCGCTCGGACTCCTCCGGTGGGGTGATCAGTTCCCCACGACGGCGGCGGGACCAGAAGGCGGTGCCCTTCTCGAACGTCAAGCCGTAGGTGGAGAGGTGCGACGGTTCCAAGGCAAGAGCCGCGTCCAGCGTCGCCTCCCAGCTTCGCAGATCCTGACCGGGGACGGCGTAGATCAGGTCCAGCGAGACGTTGTCGATGCGGCGCCGAACGGTCTCCAGCACCCGGGGGATGTCCGTGGGAGCGTGGTCGCGTTCGAGGGTGGTCAGCGCCGCGGCGTCGAAAGACTGCACGCCGAGGCTCACCCGGTTCACGCCCGCATCGGCGAGCCGACCGACGAGGTCCGGCGTGATATCGGAGGGGTTCGCTTCGACCGTGACCTCCGCCCCCTCGGCCAGTCGGTAGCGGCGGAACAGCGCATCGAACAGACGATCCAATTGCGGCCCGTCCAACCGCGTGGGCGTGCCGCCGCCGAGGAACAACGTATCCAGCTCCACCCGTCCGCCGGGCGTGGGCGGAGCGACACGATTCAATTCCTGATCGAGCGCCGTCAGATAGCGCCCGGCGAGATCGTCGCGGCCGGCGACGAGAGTGAAATCGCAATACCCGCAGCGGTGACGGCAGAACGGGACATGAGTGTAGGCGGAGCGATGCACGACGCCACGGTACGATGCCCGAACCCGGCAACCAACGCGGCTGTCCGTCCGCCATGAGTAATCGCGCCGCCCGCAAAGCCGTCGCCGCCGACACGCTTCAACTGTTGGAAGACGGATTCTACTTCGACCCGATGGAGAACGAGGTCTCCATCCGAGCATGGCTCGCTGAAGCGGTCGCCGGCACGACCTTAATCTGCGATCCCCCCGGCCCGCCCTCCTCTCCCGGATCGTACGACACGACGATTGAGGTGCGTAACGAAACGACGCTCGCCGCGTGCCGACGCCTCACGCATGACAATCCAGACGCCGACGTGTTGGCGTTGAACTTCGCCTCCGCAAAGAATCCCGGCGGCGGGTTCCTCAGCGGGGCGCAGGCCCAAGAGGAAAGCCTCGGGCGAGCGACCGGGTTGTACGCCTGCGTGAAAGACCTCGACGGGTTCTACCAGCACAACCGCCGAGACGGCGGGGCGTTCTACTCGCATCGAATGGCGTACTCGCCCGGCGTGCCGGTCTTTCGGGACGACGCGGACGAACTACTCGCGGAGCCGTATCGAGCGTCGATCTTCACGGCCCCCGCCCCGAACGCCGGGGCCGTGGCTCAGAACCACCCGACTCGGCTCCCGGAACTGCCCGCGGTCTTCCGCGAACGCGCGGGCCGGGTTCTGGCCGTCGCCGCGCACCGCCGGCACGTCGATCTTGTCTTGGGCGCCTGGGGCTGCGGAGTGTTTCGCAACGATCCCGTGTTCGTCGCGAATCTGTGGAAGGAACTGCTCGACGGCCCCTTCCGCGGCACCTTCCGAACCGTCGCGATGGCGGTGCTGGATCGCCCCGACGGCGCAACGATCAACGCCTTTGAACAAACGTTCGTCGGAGGGTAATTCGCACGAACGACCGCGATTCGCTCACCAGCCCGGGCCATCCGGGCGGGACGGGTTCGCCCAGTGACCGCTGGGGTCTTCGCCTCGCACCACGATGCCCTTCGCGTTCCAACCCTGACCGGCCCGCACGCCCGCCGAGCAGTACCGCAGCGTCAATCCGCAGCGGCGGCGGGGACTGGGATTCGACGCGCTGCCGTGCAACAGCAGGTCGCTGTGCACGCTGCAGGTTCCGGCTTCGAGTTCGTCGTAGACCTCCTCGCCGTATTGCTCCGCGTCGGGGACGATCTGGTTCAAGGCGGAATGATCCTCCGGCGTGCTTTCGCGGTAGGTCAGGTGCCCGCTGTGATGCGAGCCGGCCAGGAACCGCATGCAGCCGTTGTCCTCGTCGGCGTCGTCGATCGCGAGCCAGATCGTGACCGCGTGACTGGGGGACAGGGGCCAGAAGCTGGCGTCCTGGTGCCAGCCGACTTGCTTCTCCTCGCCCGGCAGCTTGCAGAAGAAGTGGGATCCCCAGCCGATCACGCCCGCCTCCGGGGCGCCGGCCTCGCGGAGAACGTCCGCCGCGTACCCGACGAAGGTGGGATGCGTCAGCAGGTCGTAGACGCCGCCGTGCGTGAGATGCGCGGTCGAGAGCGAGTAGCTGTCCTTCCCCGCGGCCAAAGCCTCCGCGAGCAAGCCGTCGAAGTAAGCGCGGACGCGGTCCGCCTCATCCGGTTCGAACGCCGGCAGGGGGGCGACGAAACCGCGTTCGTTGAAGTGGACGACCTGATCCGAGGTCAAGGTCGTCGCGGAGGCGGGATCGCCGGGGCGAAAGCGGAGATCGCGGGCCTCCGCCGACACGTCGGGGGTGGCGTCGAACCTGGGTGCGGCGGCGTCCATCGATCGAAACTCGCGCTGAAGGAAGATCAGTTGGGGGAGGTACGTGAATGCTCGTTACACTGGGGAGAACATACGACCGACACGCAGGGGCCGCTCACCCCGCGTCGGAACAGCCATGCTCCCGATGTTTCAAACTCAGTCTATCAACCCGGACGCCTCGCAACCGTCCTCGACCGCGGACCAGAATATCTTCGAACATTACGACCTCGGCGGCTTCTTCGACGAAACCGTCGCGGAGGATCGTTCCCCCCGCCCCGCGAGCGAACGCCTCTGCCGGCGGGTCGCCGAGCTCGCCCCGGGGGATCTGGCCCGACGACAGGCCGCCGCGGAAACCGCGATGCGGCGCCTGGGTATCACCTTCAGCGTCTACGGCGACGCCCGGGGGAAAGAACGGATTATCCCGTTCGACATTCTGCCCCGCGTGATCACCGCGGAGGAATGGCGCACGGTCGAACGCGGTTTGAAGCAGCGGATCGAAGCGTTGGATCGCTTCATCGGCGACGTGTACGGGGATCAAAGGATCCTGAACGACGGCGTCGTGCCCCGCTCCGCCGTGGAGAGCGGCGAAGGATTGAAGAAGCCCTGCATCGGGCTGAAGCCGCCGCGGGATGTGTGGTGTCACATCACCGGCACGGACCTCGTCCGCGACGGCGACGGCACGCTGTACGTCTTGGAAGACAACCTGCGGGTACCCAGCGGCGTGTCGTACGTCCTGCAAAACAGGCAGTTGCTCAAGCAAACCTTCCCGGGGCTGTTCAGCGGCAACGACATCCGCCCCGTCGACGATTACCCCTGGAAGCTACTGGACTGTCTGCAGTGGCTGTGCGGCGGACGGGTCGAAAACCCGGTCGCGGCGGTGCTCACCCCGGGCATCTACAACAGCGCCTACTTCGAGCACAGCTTCCTCGCCCAGCAGATGGGAATCCCGCTGGTCGAGGGCCGCGACCTGATGGTGCGAGACGGGTTCGTCCAGATGCGTACCACCCGCGGGCCGCAGCGGGTCGACGTGCTGTACCGCCGCGTGGACGACGAGTTCCTCGACCCGGCGGCGTTCCGCAAGGACAGCATGCTCGGCGTCCCCGGCCTGATGGACGCCTACCGGGCGGGCCGCGTCGCCCTCGCCAACGCCCCCGGCACCGGCGTCGCGGACGACAAGGTGATCTACACCTACGTCCCGGACATGATCCGGTACTACCTGAACGAGGATCCGATCCTCCCGAACGTGCCCACCCATCGCTGCGGAGACGCCGACGGGTTGAAGCACGTCTTGGCGAATCTCGAACGCATGGTGGTCAAACCGGCGAACGAAAGCGGCGGCGCCGGCATGTTGATCGGCCCGGCCAGCACCGCGGCGGAGCGCGAGGAGTTCGCCGCGAAGATCAAGGACGATCCGCGGGACTACATCGCCCAACCCACGCTGGCGCTCTCCCGGGTGCCGGTGCTGTGCGAGCCGACCGCGGACGGCGAACTGAACCTCGCCGGTCGCCATGTCGATCTGCGACCGTTCATCATCCGCGGACCGGAGACCTACGTCCTGCCCGGCGGTTTGACGAGGGTCGCGCTGACCCCCGGTTCGCTGATCGTGAACAGCAGTAAGGGCGGCGGAAGCAAGGACACCTGGGTGCTCAGCTAGGCGAGCAGGGGGCGTCAGCCCCCTGAGGCGCTCAACCAACGACCGCTTACATCTCTCAGGGGGCTGACGCCCCCCGCTCGCCCTATCTCGACTTCTCTCAACATATGCTCTCTCGCGTCGCAGAATCAGTTTATTGGATGTCTCGCCTCGTGGAGCGGGCGGAGAACGTCGCCCGCTTCATCGGAGTGAACCTGAACCTCTCGCTAGACCTGCCGGACCGCGGCGGCGAAGGTGAGCAGTGGCACCCCTTAGTCATCACAAGCGGCGACGAAGCCGCCTTTTCGCGGCGCTACGATGAGGCGACCCGGCGGAACGTGATTCGCTTTCTCGCGATCGACGGCGAGAACCCCAACAGCGTCCGTAGTTGTCTGGCGACGGCCCGTGAGAACGCCCGCACCGTGCGGGAGTGCATCTCCGAGGAGATGTGGGAGCACCTGAATCGCTTTCACCTGATGGTTTCCGAAGCCTGCGACGCCCGCCGCGGCGAGGGGCCGATCGACGAGCCGCACGAGTTCTTCGAAAAGGTTCGACAGGCCGGGCAGCAGTTCCTCGGCGTGACCGATGCGACGATGACCCACGGCGAGGCCTGGCAGTTCTGCCGGCTCGGCCGCAGCATCGAACGGGCGGACAAAACGACCCGCATCCTTGACGTCAAGTACTACCTGCTGCTGCCCTCCTCGGAAGACGTCGGCACGCCGTTCGATTCGCTCCAGTGGGCGGCATTGCTTCGCAGCGCCGGGGCGCTGCAGATGTATCGGCAGAAGCACGGCCGGATTACGCCGCAGGACGTGGTCGATTTCCTCGTGCTGGACCTGCACTTCCCCCGCAGCGTGTTGAACTGTCTGTCGCGGGCGGATCGGGCGCTGCATGCGATTACCGGTACCCCGCCGGGCACGTTCGCCAGCGTCGCGGAACAACGCCTCGGCAAGCTGCACGCCCGATTGGCGTTCACCCGGCCCGATGAGATCGTCGCCGGCGGGATGCACGAATTCCTCGATTCGACCCAGCGCCAACTGAACGAGTCCGGGACGGCGATTTCCGAGACGTTCTTCGCTCCGCAGGGCGGGTGAGGTCGCGGTACACTCGGCGACTTCCCCCTTCCTTCCCCGACGGCCCCCGTCGGATCTTCGGAGCCCGCCTCGCCCATGACGTTTTGCCTCGCGATGAAGGTCGAGGACGGCATCGTCGGTCTGTCCGATACCCGAGTCACCACCGGTAGCGAGGTCATTTCCTCGAAGAAGGTGACGATCTACGACTTCCCGCCGCTCGCCGAGGACGCCCCCGGCTACGAAACGCATGGGGGAACCCGCCCGGCCGGCTCCTGTTTCGTGATGACCAGCGGGTTGCGCAGCGCCCGGGACAAAGCGCTGACGTATTTCGAGAATGAACTCGCGACCCCCGGCCGCATCACGGAACATCGGTTGTTCGAGGTGGCGAACCTGCTGGCCGCTCAGATCCGCCGCGTCGCGAAGGAGGACGGCGAGGCGCTCCGCGAGGCGAAGCTGGATCTCAACATCCATGCGCTGCTGGGCGGGCAGATGCACGGCGACGATCAGCACCGCCTGTTTCTCGTGTACCCCGAGGGGAACTGGATCTCCGTGGAACGCGATACGCCCTATCAGATCATCGGCGCCGGCGGGTACGGCAAGCCGGTGCTGGATCGGACGTTGAAGTACGAAGACCCGATGCGGTTCGCCCTCAAGGTGGGGTGCCTGGCGTTCGATTCGACTCGCATCAGCGCCGCGGACGTCGGCCCGCCGATCGACATCGTGCTCTATAAAAGAGACGGTTTTCGCACCGTGGAGCGCCGGTTCCATCAGGCGGACCTCAGCGAGATCACCGACTGGTGGCAGGACCGATTGCGGAACAGCATTCGTTCGATCCCCAGCGGTTGGCTGGATCCGCTGCGGGACGCCGTGCCGCCCGAATGGGGCGACGTGCTGGAGGCCCACAGCCCGGACCGGTACGGAACCTGACGGCGGGGAGAGGGTTCGCCCCGATTCGGCGCTGACGGGCCGGGTACAATACGCCGCCGTCCCCCCGGCCGAACCATCGAGTTCCCCGGGGCCGTCTTTATCCTAAAGGTTCTTGGTGCGCTTCAACGTCCGTCACACGACCCGCTATCGCTACAGTTCGCCGGTCACCCTCGGTCCGCAAACGCTGCGGTTTCGCCCGCGCGACGGGGCCGGCCAGCGCTGCATCGCGCACACCCTGTCGATCGATCCGCAGCCGGTCGGCCGGACCGAACAGCTCGACGCCGAGGGGAACTCGACGGAGGTCGTCTGGTTCTCAGGGCAGACCGATCACCTGCGGATCACGGCGCTGCTGACCGTGGAAATCGTCCGCGAGAACCCCTTCGACTTCCTCGTCGAATCCCGGGAGATGCCGGTCGATTACGGGGATTTCGGACCGCTGTTGATCCCCTCGATGGCGCGGGTGCCCGGCAAGATTCCCGCCGGCGATCCGGTGGCGAAGATGGCCGCTCAATTGGCGGAGGCGAACCCGGAGCCGGGCAACTTTCTGATCGCGTTGAACAACGAGATTCACCGCCGCTGTCCGGTGCGGTATCGGGAGACCGGCGAGCCGTTCACGCCGGCCGAGGTACTGGAAGGCGGCGGAGCCTGCCGCGATCTCGCCGTCTTGTTCATCGATGCGGCTCGCACGCAGGATCTGGCCTGTCGCTTCGTCAGCGGCTATACCAGTCCGCCGGAAGCGGGCGGCGAACCGGAGCTGCACGCCTGGGCCGAGGTGTTCCTACCCGGCGGCGGTTGGCGGGCGTTCGATCCGACGCGCGGCCTCGCCGTCGCCGACCGGCACGTCACGGTGACCGCTTCCGCGGACCCGCAGTTTTGCATGCCGATCTCCGGCGGCTACAGCGGTCAGGCGGAGACCGAGATCGACTTCGACCTCGACGTGGTCATGACCGAAGGCGTGAGCTACTCCCAGCAGCCTTCGCAAAACCAACAGTAGTTCGACCCTACGAACGTTCGACGGGATTCCGCAGCGTGCCGATTCCGGCGATCGTAATGCTGACCGCATCGCCGTTCTCGAGCGTGAACTGGCCGGGCGGCACGAGGCCGGTGCCGGTCATCAACGCGGCGCCGTCCGGGATGGAATACTCCCGGGTGAGCCAGCCGACGAGTTCTTCCAACGACCGCTTCATCTGCGACAGATCGGTCGAATCGCGGAATGCTTCGGCCCCGCCGCGTTCGATTAGCAGTTCGATCGTCGTCTCGGCCGGTTTGAGCGGCTCCTCCGCTAACAGCACGTACGGTCCGAGGGCGCAGGACCCGTCGTAGGTCTTCGCCTGCGGAAGATAGAGCGGGTTCTCGCCCTCGATGTCCCGGGAGGAGACGTCGTTGCCGACGGTGTAACCGACGATCTTCCCCGCGGGGGAGATCATCAGCGTCAGCTCCGGCTCCGGGACCGTCCAGTCGCTATCGGCGCGAACCCGGATTGGCCCGCCATGGGCGACGACCCGGGCGGCCGTCGATTTGAAGAACAGTTCTGGCCGATCGGCGGAATAGACGCGGTCATAGTGGTCGGCGGCGGCCTCGGATTCCTCCATCCGCGCCACCTGCGATCGCTTGTACGTCACGCCGGCCGCCCAAACTTCCTGAACGTCCAGCGGCGAGAGGGGCCGGACCGCTCCCAGCGAATGCACCGGCCCGGCGCCCAAGCTCTGTACAAACGCGGCCGGGTTCTCAGCGTGCAGTAAGGCGGACAGCGTGAGTCCGTCGCCGGCCGCGTCGAGTTCCTGGACGGAGTCGCCGTCGATCCGGCCAATCCGAGGTGTGGGGTCGTCGGCGGTCGAGAAGCGGGCGAGGAGCATGCCCGGCAGGCTAGCGGGCGTCGCGCAGGGCGTCGAGCACTCGCGACATGTCAGTGGGCAGCGGCGCTTCGAACGCCACGCGCTCGCCGCTCTCCGGATGATCGAATTCCAGCCGCCTCGCATGCAGCGCCTGACGACGGATCAGACCCCGACCGCCGGGTTCCGTCGCGCCGCGGGCTTCCGCGTCCGTCAATACCTTCCCGCCGGCGTACATGTTGTCCGCAACGATCGGGTGTCCCAGATATCGCAAATGCACGCGCAACTGGTGCGTGCGGCCGGTGTGCGGGAAGAGCCGAAACAACGTGTAGCCGGTGCCGCGACCGTCCTTCGGGGGGAACCGCTCGACGACCTCGTAGAACGTTCGCGCCGAGCGGGCGTTGCCGCCGGCCTCGCAGACCTGCATCCGCTCCCGCATCTTGGGATCGGTGCGAACATGCGTTTCGATCCAGTCGGAGTCGAACCCCGGGATACCGCGGGCGATCGCCGCGTACTCCTTCTTCACCGTCCGGGCGGCGAACTGGGCGCTGAGGTCCGCGTGGGCCCGGTTGTCCTTCGCCACGACCAGCACGCCGCTGGTGTCGCGATCGAGCCGATGCACGATCCCGGGGCGATGCTCGCCGCCGGCGTCGGAAAGCGTGTCGAACCGATGCTGCAACGCCGCGGCGAGCGTTCCTGTCGGGTTCCCGCGCCCCGGATGCACGATCATGCCCGCAGCCTTGTTCACCACGATCAGTCGCTCGTCCTCGTGAAGGACGTTCAGCGGCAGATCTTCCGGCGGCACCGTGGGGGCGGCCGCCTCGGGGGCGGTTCCGCTCAGCACGTCCCCCTCTTTCAGGCGATGGCCGCTCTTGACCGGCGCATCGTTCAACGTGACGGCGCCCGCCTTCACCGCCTTTTGCAACGCGGACCGGCTGTGCTCGGGAAACAGCCCGGCGAGCGCCACGTCCGCCCGTTCCCCGACCTGATCGGGGCCGACGACCAGGGATCTTCTTTCCGCGTCACTCACCGCCGTCAGCCGGCGCGTCGTCTTCAGCGGGAGCCTCGGCTTCGTCCTCGGACGATTCGCTCGCGACCGGCTCGGCCGGCTTCGGCTCGCCGTCGTCCTCAGCAGCGTTCTCTGCGGACGCGGTCTCGTCGCCGGCGGCGGGAACGTCCGGCGTCATGCCCGCGGGCGGAGCCTCCAATTCGGAGCCGGCATCCGCGTCCGCATCGACGCCGGGGATCGGCGCGTCGTCATCGCCTTCGCCGGTCGGAACATTGTCCAGCGGGCGGGCGATGTCTTCCTGCTTCGGTTCCTGCTTGGCGAGCCAGGCCAGGAACGGGCCGGTGGTCGGGCGTTCGAGAGCTTCCAACCGCAACTCCGCGGCGGGAACGAGCGGGGAATCCGGGTAATCCTCGACGAGCCGGGTGTACGTCTTCGTCGCCGCGGAGACGTCGCCGTCTGAAACGGCTTCTTCCACACTCGCCAAACCGTACAACGCCTGGGCGCGGGCCGCGGACGGGGCGTCGTCGATGGCGAGAGCCGCCTCGAAATGCTTCCTGGCGGACTCGAATCCGTCTTCGGCCGCGGCTTTATCACTGAACGCGGACCGCGACGCGCTGCCGAGGAAGAGATTGCCGGCTCGCAGGTGCGCCCAGACGGTTGCGTTCGTCAGTCCTTCGCCCAACTCCTCGTCGGCGACGGCTTCGACGGCCGCAACATTGTCGCCGGCATCGAACAGCCCGCCCCAGCCGGCCTCCAGAGTGCCTCGCGAGGCGCCGCGGAACACGCTGATCGCCACGAACAGCAGCACCACCGCAACCGCGGCGAGCGCGACCAGTCGGCCGTACTTCTCGAGGAAGGGTTTGAGGTGGCCGACGTATTCCTGCTCCAGTTCGTTCTGCTGGAGGGCCTGCCGCTCTTCGGGCTTCATCCGTCGGTTTGTTCAGAGACTAAGGCGGCGATCCGGCCGCCGGGGCGAACCGCGGACGGTAAGATCCCGGCGCCGCCCGGTCAATCACGCCCGCAGACACTCTCTGTGTCCAAACCGTCCAACGCCGAACCGCGTCGCCCTTCCAAGGGCGATCTGCCGACAAAGACCTGTCCCGTCTGCGAGCGTCCGTTCTCGTGGCGGGAGAAGTGGGAGCGAGACTGGGAACAGGTTCGCTACTGCTCCGAGGCCTGCCGCAGGGCGTCGAAACGGACAGCGCCTGCGGAGTGACCGCGGTTGCGGTCCACGGCGACCTCCCTATGATGCCCGCTCCGCGGTCGGTCCGTCCGCTCCCCCGTACAAACTTCACGACAAGAACCCCGCGTCGCGGGACCCCGCAAAATGGCTTCGAAGGGCAAAATTGAGAAAATGAAGCGCAACTCTCGGTTGATCGAGCGTTACGCCGCCAAGCGCGAGCGGCTGAAAGCGGCCGGCGATTACGACGGCCTGGCCGCGCTTCCCCGCAACAGCAGCCCGACCCGGTACCGCCGCTACTGCAAGCTGACCGGCCGGATGCGGGGCACCTACCGCAAGTTCCAGATCTCCCGGATCATGCTGCGGGATATGGCCCTCGACGGCCTGATCCCCGGAATGACCAAGGCCAGTTGGTGATTCACGATCGTTCGCCGCTCTCTCCCAAAGTTTGAGGAGAGCGGCGAGCGACGAGTCGTAGCACGCACCAGAGCAGGAACCCGGCCCCCACGCCCCAGAGCGTGCCGGCGAACGCGACCCCGGCGCCGGTGACGAGCGTCACCGCGACGGCTGTCCATCCGGCGGCGGCTTCCGAAGCGCTCGCGAGGCGCCAGCCCGCGGCGATCAACAGCACCGCGAGGATCGGTCGGGGAAACGCGGTGATCGCCCCGGCGGGCGCCGTCAGCAGGGCGAGGCCGGCGAGGATCTTCCCCCCGCCCAGCAGCACGACCGCCCCGCCGGTGCGGGCGCCGAAGTGATATTGGGCCGCTAGCCCGCCGGCGCCGTGACAGACGGGCATGCCGCCCAGAGGCACGGTGAGAAGGTTCATCACGCCGACCGACGTCGCCATCCGCCCGGGACGGACGCCGCGGCCGGGAAAGTAGTCGGCGGACAGCACGCACACCGCGACCACGCTGTTCAGGAGCGTCAGCGGTAATTGGGCCGGGGCGAGTTCGAGCAGTCCGGTACGCCATTCCCCACTCGTCGGGAAGGAAATCGCAGGTGGAGCGGGCGTTTCCGGTGCCGTCGACGTCGCCCCGATCGTCAGCCCGGCGAACACGACGCCCATCAGCAGCGGCGCCCGCGGCCATCGGGGAGCGAGTAGCACAGCGGCGGCGACCGGCGCCGCCAACCACAACGTCGCCGGTTCCTCGATCAGCCAACTCCCGCCGCGGATCGCCAACGCCCCGCCGACGCCCAACTGCAATCCACGAACGATCGCAGCGGGAACCCACCGGCCAAGCCGATCCGCGACGCCCAGCATGCCGATTAGTGCCACGACCAGCCCGGCGCCCACTCCCGCGGTCCGCACGGCCCCGGCGCTCAGTCCGCCGGCGATCGCCAGGGCGGCGATCGCTTTCATCGGCTGCACGGGAATCGGCTGACGGAACAGAACGCCGGTCACAGCGTTCAATACGCCGGCCCAGATCAGCACGACGGCCAAGTTCAACTCGCACACCAGACAGAGCGAGACCGTCACCGGCAGAAACGTTCCGAGGTCGCCCAGGCCGCCCGACCACTCCGCCGGTCCGAACCGCAACCCGTCGGCCTCAGCGGGGACCGCGTCCGGCGGCGCCGTCACGCCCACACCGGAATCTTCCACAGCGGCACGTCGCGCTTCATCCGATCGACGAACGCCGCGCAGCAGGCCAACGCCGCGGCGCGGTGCGGCGTGGCGACGCGCAGCCGAAAGCTGCAAGCGCCCACCGGCACCTCGCCCACGCTGTGTTCGACGGACAGAATCGCCTCGAATTCCGCTTCGCAGGTTTTCGCCAGACGGGCGAGTTCCTGCGTCGTCATCGGCTCGTACGCCTCGTACAGTAGCGCGGCGAGCGGTCGCGATGCCGCCCCGTCCGGTTCGGAGGGACGGACCACCCCCTCGAACGTCAGCACGGCCCCGTAGGTCGACGGCGACGCCGAGCCGATCGGCGCCAGCGGACCGGGGGACAGCGAGATCGGGGGCGAGGCGCCGTTCATCCGCCGCTCACCAAACCGATCAACGCCACCTCCGCATCGAAGGCGACCGGCTCGCTCTCGGAGACGTACTCGTGATTGACCGCGATGCGGCTGCCGCTCAACGAGGGCCGCAGGGGTTCGCAGGCCTCGCTCAATCCGGATCGGATCTCGGCGACCGTGGCGTTCTCCGGGAGGGTGATCGTCACCGCGTCCGCGCCGGCGAGCCGGGCCTGCGGACCGAACAACCGCACGGTCAACCTGCGGGTCGCTGCGGGCGAATCGGTCGCGCTCATCGGGGCGTCAAGGCGGCGAGGTCAGCGGGGGTGTCGACGTCGTGGGCGGCGGCCGCGAGCGGGACGCGGGCAAGGTCGTCGCCGAGCACTGTGAGGATCGGCTTCGCCCCACCCTCCGCCGTGCAGTCGCGGAGCGCCGGGTACAGCGACGGCGTCACGCAGACCGGCGGACCGAAGGCCTGCCCGCCGGCGCCGTCGTCGAAGCTCGCTGCGGCGGCGGTCGCTGTCTTGCTCGCCTCGATCACCTGCCGCAGGTCGTCGGCGGTCAGCTGCGGCAGATCGACCGGCAAAATCAGCGTGCGGCTCGGCTCCATCCCGCCGGTGAGCGCCGCAATGCCCGCGGCCAGACTGGTCCCCTGCCCGTCCGCCCAACGGGGATTGATCGTCACCCCGGCGGACGCCGGGACGGCCCGCGCCACTCGCGTCGCTTCGCCCCCGACCACCACGGTAATCGGCCAGCATCCGGCCGCCTCCGCGGTGTCGACGGCATGAGCGACCAGCGTCTTCCCGTTCCATTCGGCCAAAGGCTTTGGCGAACCGAACCGGCTCGACGCCCCCGCGGCGAGGATCAGCGCCGCGCAATCGTCGACCGGAGCGAGCTTCTGCGGCGGACCGGGGCGTGGCATGCGGGCATTGTGGGTGGAACGCGGCGTTTTCACAGTCGCGCCCGGCCCTGTCTGACGAATGCGTCAAGCCGCGTCATGGATCGGGGCGTTGCGCTGCGAGAGGAATCCGCCCCCCCGCCCCCGGAAATGGGCGACGATCTCCGCGATCACCGCGGCGGCGATCTCCTCGGGCGTTTTCGCTCCGATGTCCAATCCCACCGGAGCCTGCAGCTTCGCCAATCGGTCCGGGGACGGCAGGCTTCCCGCGGCATGCAGGTCCGTCATCAGACGCCCGGCTCGGCGTTTCGGTCCGAGCATGCCGACGTACCCGATCTCGCTGTCCAGCAGTCCGGCCAGCAATCGCACGTCGCCGGCGTAGTCGTGGGTCAGCCCGACCGCGGCGCTGTGCGGTCGCAACGAGAGCCGATCGAGGACCGCGGCCGGGTCGGCGCAAATCACCTGATCCGCCGCCGGAAAACGCGTCGGCAGGGCGAGTTCCGGCTGCTTGGCGACGACCGTCACGGCCCAGCCCATCACCCCGGCCAATTCGCAAAGCGGGCGGGCGTCATCACCGGCGCCGAAGATCGTGAGGGGGCGCGGCGGTTCGATCGTTTCCCGGAAGCCGTCGACGGTGCGCTCGATCGGTTCGCCGGTCTCGATCGACCGCCGCACCGCGTTCAAGCCGCCGGGGTCGCGGCCGACGGGGTCGCCAGGATCGGGATCTACGGGCGGGTCGAGGCGCTCGCAGAGGATCTCGATCACGCCGTCGCAGCCGGCGTTGTAGGCGCCGCCGGGGACGCGGGGATTGCCGCGGGTGTCGAACGCAAGCGTCCGCGGTCCCTCCGCGGTCGCCTCCCAAACGCGGCGGGCGAGTTCTTTCTCCAAGCACCCGCCGGACACGTACCCCGCGCGGCTTCCGTCCGGCGTGAGAATTAATCGGGCGCCCGGCCGACCGTAGGCGCTGCCGGTGACCCGGACGACGGTGCAGACCGCGGCGGTCTCGCCGGGTTCGAGTCGATCGGCGAACGCCAACACCTCCCGGAGCGACCGCACCGCGTCAGCCCCCCAGCGAAATCATGTCGCGATCCGAAAACCGGGGCGTCGCGGCGGTCATCTCGTGCCCCGCCCACTTCTGGTTCGCCGCGTTCTTGAAGAGAGCGGCTAAGGCGGCGTCGTCCGCGCCGTCACGCAGCGGATCGCGGAGGTTTACCCCGGCGTCCTGATGCAGACAGGGACGTAATTGCCCCTCCGCGGTCAGCCGCATGCGATCGCAGGCCGCGCAGAAGTGCTCCGTCAGGCTGGAGATGAAGCCGACGCGGGCGCCGGTGCGGCGGCAGACCCACCCGCGGGCCGGATCACTGGCGGGCACGGCGGGATCGAGGTGCAGATCGAACCGTTCGGCAAGTCGTTCCCGCAGCTCCGCCGACGGCACGGTGGCGTCAGGTAGAGAGGAGGCGACGCGGCCCATCGGCATGTACTCGATGAAACGCACCTCCCAACCCCGCTCCGCCCCGTACGACGCCAGATCGAGCGTCTCGTGGTCGTTCACGCCCCGCACCGGGACGACGTTCAGCTTCACCGGCAATTCGGCCGCGGCGGCGGCGTCGAGTCCGGCGAGCACTTCGTCCAGCACGTCGCGACCGGCGAGCTTCGCGGTCGCTTCACGGTCGAGGGAGTCGAGCGACACGTTCACCCGATCCAGCCCCGCCGATTTCAAACGAGCGGCGTGCTTCGGAAGCAGCGACCCGTTCGTCGTCAGGGCGACCTGCTCGATGCCGGGGATCGACTTGAGATCAGCGACGAGATCCGGGACGTGCGGACGGACGAGCGGTTCGCCGCCGGTCAGTCGGACCTTGCGAAATCCGAGCTGCGCGGCGACACCGACCGTTCGGGCGATCTCGCCCAAACTCAACAGGTCGGAGCCGTGCTGAAACGTGCGGTGGTCCGCCGGCCGGCAATAAACGCAGGCGAAGTTACACGCCGGCGTGAGCGAAACTCGCAGACTACGGAAGGTGCGCGCGTGCCGATCGGTCAGCGACGTGGCGTCGATGACTGGCAGCGAAGGACCGGACGTCTGAGTTCGCCCCGGACTGAGGAGGGAACTCAAGCCATCACCGCTTCGGGGGTGATCGGGATGGTGCGATGCCGCTTGCCGGTCGCATGCCAGACGGCGTTCGCCAACGCAGCGTTCACGCCGGTAATGCCGATCTCGCCGATGCCCTTGGCCCCGATCGGGGAGGCGTTGAAGTCCGGGTCGTCGATCCACATGACGTCGAGGTCGGGTACGTCCGCATTCACCGGCACGTGATACTCGGCGAGGTTGTCGTTTGTCCAACGGGCCAGCCGCGTGTCGTGATGGGTGACCTCCAACAGACCGGAGCCGATTCCCATCACCATCCCGCCGAGGAACTGGCTGCGGCCGAGCTTGCGGTTGAGGATCGTGCCGCAGGCGTAGCACCCGAGCATGCGACGCACGCGGACGAGACCGAACTCCTCGTCGACGCCGACTTCGACGAACGTCGCCCCGAAACTGTGCTTGGAAAACTCGCTTTTGCCGGGGGCGTAGCTGCCTTTCGCGGAGAGCTCCGCCTTCGCCGCGGCTTCGAGCAGGTCTTCGAGGGACGCCCCTTTCCCGGACTCGGTCAGGACCAACTTGCCGGAATCGAACGTCACGTCGCCCGGTTTCGCTCCGGAGAGCGGGGAGTCTTGGGGGGCATGTTTGAGGAGCGCCGCCTTGAGTTTCTCGGCGGCGTCGCGGAGGGCGGAGCCGACGGACAGCGTCGTCGCGCTGCCGCCGGAGACGCCGCCCTTCGGATACGCCGTGGACCCGAGGTCAAAGTCGACCCGCCCCGCCGACACGCCCAGCAAATCGGCCGCGACCTGAGCCTGCACCGTCGCGGTGCCGGTGCCAAGTTCGTGCGTCGCGCACACCGCTCGGACGGTGCCGTTGGCACGCAGCGTCAGTTCGACCTCCGTGGGAAACCCGAACGCCGGGTACGTCGCCGCGGCGACGCCGGTTCCGATCAACCAGCGTCCCTTCTTCCGCTTCCGCGGCTGCAACGGTCGGTCGGCCCAGCCGAAGCGGTCGGCGCCGGCCTTCAGACATTGGACGAAATGACGCCCCGAGAACGGTTTGCCGGTCATGGGATCTTTCGGCGGCTCGTTCCTCAGTCGAAGCTCGATCGGGTCCATCCCCGCCGCCGCGGCGAGTTCGTCCATCGCGCACTCCAGCGGGTACATCCCCGGCGTCTCCGCCGGCGCCCGCATGAAGGTGGGCAACTGCGTGTTCAATCGCCCCATTCGCTGGGACAAGCGCCGGGCCGGCGCCGCGTAGAGGATCTTGGTCGCCAGGACGACGGCGTCGGTGTAGTCGTCGCGGATGCTGCTGGTCGTGAAGCCCTCGTGCACGATGCCGGTCAGGGTTCCGTCCTCCTTCGCTCCCAGCGCGACCCGGTGAAGCGTGGGCGAACGATGGCCGGTCCCGCCGTACATCTGCCGCCGCGTCACCACCAGCTTCACCGGGGCGCCGGCCAGCTTGGCGCACTTGCAGGCCAGCAACGCCTGCGGCCACATCACGCCCTTCGATCCGAACGCCCCGCCCACGAAGTCGCACACGACCTCCACCTGCTCCGGCTTCAATCCGAACGCCTCGGCGAGGGAGCCGCGGGTGCCGTAGAGGTTCTGGGTGGTTTCGCGAACGCTCAGCGTCTCTGACCCGTTCGCGTCCTTCCCGAACGCCGCGATCGTGGCGTGCGGCTCGATCGGATTGTGGTGATTCGTGTCCGTCTTGAACTGCAGATCGACGGAGAGGGCGGCCTCTTTCACGGCGGTCTCCGCGTCGCCCTCCTCCATCACCGGCGGATCGCCCATCAGAGAGTTCGGCCGTTCCTCGCTGCCGTTGACCGCTTCGATGGCGATGACGGGGTTCGGCTCTTCCTCGTACGTCACCTTCACGGCGAGGGCCCCGTCCCGGGCGGCCTCGAACGTGTCCGCGATCACCGCGGCGACGTATTGCCCGCCGTGAACGATCTCCTGGGACTCGACGCCGGCGGGGCCGGCCGGCTCGATGCTTTGAAAACCCAGCCCCGGCGGTCCCTCGGGCACCTTGAGCTTCGGACTGTTAGCCGGCGTGAGCACGTGTCGAACGCCCGGCATCGCCTCCGCCGCGGAGGCGTCGATTCCGGTCACGCGCCCTTTGGCGATCGTCGCCGGCACCGCGACGGCATGCAGCAGGCCGGGGAACGAATCGGGGCTGTGCCGACCGTCGCGCTCCGCGGTGTAGGCGGCGGTCCCGGTCACCTTTTCCCGACCGGATCGACGCACCTTGGGACGGCCGATCGCCCCGGCGTCGTCCGCGAGCCGGGGAAGCGGGGCGAAGCCGGAGGCGGGGGTGTCGAAGAACATCGATCGTGGGGCGGGAGGAGGCCGGGGCGTCGCGAAACGGAAACGAATCAGCCGAACTCGCGGCCGTGCTGGAGGGCGAGCAACGTCGCATCGTCCGGCGGCCCCTCATCGCGGAGTCGCTTCAGGGCGAAGGCGAGCGTGCGTTTTGCCAACGTCACCTTGTATTCCGTGCCCTTCGGCGGATTCGCGTCGGCGAGGGCGGCTTCGGACGCTGCTTCGATGCGCTCGTCGGTCGCCTGCTGACCGGTGAGAACCGCTTCCGCCTCCGGCGAACGCCACGGTTTCGTTCCGACGCCGCCGAGCGCGATATGGCAACTCGTTACGCGATCGCCGTCCAACTCCAACCCCACCGCGGCGCTGGCGAGGGCAAAGGCGTAGCTGCTGCGTTCGCGGACCTTGCAGTACCACCCGTTTGCCGCCGCAGGCGAGAGCGGCAGCACGAGCTGGCTGATCAGCTCGCCCGGCCTCAACACGGTCTCGATGTGCGGCGTGTCTTCGGGGAGCCGGTGCAGGTCGGTTGCGGAAATGGAGCGGTTCCCGTCGGGGTGAGCGGTTTCGATCGTGCCGCCGAGCGCAGCGAACGCGACGGCGAAGTCCCCTGGGTAGTTCGCGATACAGCGCTCCGACGTGCCCAGCACGGCCATCAACGAGCGATCGGCCCCCTCTTCCTGCGCGTCGCAACCGCTGCCCGGTTCACGTTTGTTGCAGCGGAATTCCGTGTGCCGGTAGTACGGGCATCGGGTTCGCTGGAGCAGGTTCCCTCCGACCGTCGCCATATTTCGGATCTGCGGCGACGCCGCGAGGATCAACGCATGCCGAACCGCCGGCAGCCTGGCCCGCACAATTGGGTGATCCGCGAGCGCGGCCATCGTGCAGCCGGCGCCGACCCATAATTCGCCGTCGATCTCTTCGATCGCCGTCGACTGAAACCCGCGGAGGTGCGCAACCCGATCCGGCTGGAGGACGTTCAGCTTCATCAGGTCCGCCAGCGTCGTGCCGCCGGCGAGGTACGTGGGACCGTCGGCGTTCGGGACCGCGTCGGGCGGGGTCGTGAGCGTGAAAGGGACCATCGGTCAGTTCCTCCCCTGTTCGTCGCGGTCGGAGGCCGCGTCGGCGGCGGAGAGGATTTTGACGTCGGCGGAGGGATCGGCTTCCGGTTCCTCCCCCGCGGTTTGGCGGACCGCGGAGACGATGTTCGGGTAGGCGCCGCAGCGACAGAGGTTGCCGCTCATCCATTCGCGAACCTGCTCCCGACTGTTCGCGTGCCCGCCGCCGGCGGAGTCTTCGCGGAGCAGCGCGGCGCCGCTCATGATCTGCCCCGGCGTGCAATAGCCGCACTGGTAGGCGTCGCAACGGAGGAAGGCCTCTTGCAACGGGTGCAGTTCCTCGCCGCCCTTCCCCACGCTCGCAGGCAGGCCTTCGATGGTAGTGACCTTCGCGCCGTCCAGCGTTGCGGCGAACGTCAAACAGGCGAGTTGTCGCGACGGCCCCTCATCGCCCGGCCGTTCGATGTGCACGGTGCAGGAACCGCAGGCGCCGTGATCGCAGCCTTTCTTCGTGCCCGTCAGGCCGATCCGTTCACGGAGCAGGTCGACCAGCGTGACCCGTGGATCGAATGATTCAGAGCGGGCCTCCCCGTTGAGGGTCAATTCGACGGCGGCGGCGTCCTTCTCCGAGGTCTCGGGCGAATCCGATGCGGCAGCACCGGCTCCGGCGGCGACGCCGGCGAGAGCGGCCCCCGCCGGGGCGGAGCCGAGGAACGTTCGCCGAGAGACCCCCGAGACCGGTTCCGTTTTCAGAGACCCGTCTCCCTCGCAGCATGGGGGAAGATCCGGATGTCGACCCGCCGGAGCGGATGAGCGAGCGGGGGGCGGCATCGGCTGTCTCGAACAAGAAGTTCCAGGGCAGCCCGTTGTAGCTCGCCTCGAGTATCCCGCGACGGGGGGATTCCCCAGGAGCAGGCCGGGCTGTCGCCGCGACCATCGCGCGACCGCCGCCGGCATTTTACGGCCCGGGGCACCTCTCCCCGGCGACCGCGCCGACCTTTATTCCAACCTCCGACAACCTCAAGCGGAGAGTGCGGGATTCGAACCCGCGGTACCCCGAAAGGTACACAGGATTAGCAATCCTGCCCGATCGACCACTCCGGCAACTCTCCGGTCTGCCGCACGCCGCGAAAAACGCGACGGCGGGGCGGCATCCTACGGACACGCGCCGTCGCCGCAAGTTCGCGACGCCCGAACTCCCTGTCGGACTGGCGCCGGCATGCTCCACCTATGCTTTCAACGTGACCACCGTCTTGCCGGGCACCTCCGGCCGCAGTTCCTTCGGGAGGGGGAACCGCACGTGTTCGGTTCGCAGGGTTTCTTCGCTGACGGTCGCTCCGTATTGCTCCCGCAATCGTTCGATCACGCCGGAGACGACCCGCTCGGGGGCGCTGGCGCCGGCGGTGACGAGCACCGTGCCGACCGGCGTGCCGTCCTCCGCGAGAAACCATTCGTCCCGCAGTTCCTCCGGGCCGTCCAGGAGGTACCCGGGGATTCCGCACTCCTTGCCGATCTCCACCAGCCGCAGGCTGTTCGAGGAGTTACGACTGCCGAGGACCAGCAACAGGTCGCTGCGCTCCGCCAGCAAGCGGACGGCTTCCTGACGATTCGTCGTCGCGTAGCAGATGTCTTCCTTGCGGGGCGTTTCGAGGTGCGGGAAACGCTCGCGGAGCCGGTCCATCACCCGGCCGGCTTCATCGACGGACAGGGTCGTTTGCGTCAGCACGGCCAACGGAGCCGGCGTGCCGTCGGGGCGAAGCGCGAAGTCGAGTTTGTCCACCTCCCCCGGACTGTCCACCAGGGTGATGCTCTCCGGCGCTTCGCCCATCGTGCCGATCACTTCGTCGTGGCCCTCGTGGCCGATCAGCACGATGTGATAGCCCTCTTTAGCGTAGCGAATCGCTTCGATGTGCACCTTCGTGACCAACGGGCAGGTGGCGTCGATGGTGAACAAGCGGCGGGCCTTGGCGGCGTCGCGGATCGCGGGGCTGACGCCGTGGGCGGAGTACATCAGCACGCTGCCCTCCGGCACGTCCTCCACCTCCTCCACGAAGGTCACGCCGACGTCTGTGAAGCGTTCGACGACCGCCTTGTTGTGAACGATCTCGTGGTAAACGTAGATCCCGGCGCCGGCGTTCGGCCCGCCGTCTCCGAAGCGCTCGACCGCCAGATCCAGCGCGTCGACCGCCATATTCACCCCGGCGCAAAATCCGCGAGGGTTGGCGAGAAGGATGTGCATCGGAGCGGCGCGGCGGGAACGAAGAGTGGGCGAAATCAGTCTAACCGGAGGAGGCCGCGACGGTCGCGGCACGTTCGGAGAACCGCCAGTTGTTCGACGAATCAACGCTCGTACATTGGTGACCGAATCCCCGATCCCGGAGGCCGTCGTGCCGCGCTCGCTTGTCGTCGTCCCCTGCTCGGTTTTGACCCGTGGGGCTCTGCCCGCAATGGTCGCGGCGGCGCTGGCCGCTTCGGCGGGGTGCGACGGCGCCGGCACGCTCGTCGGCGAGACCCCGCAGGGGGCGCCGGTCGCTTCCAGCAACTCGTCGTACAGCCAATCGACGCCTGCAACGCGGAACGCAAATCCCGGCGTCGGTTTTTCTTCCAATCCGACTCGCGTCCGCGACGACGCTCCCCGGAGCGCATCGTCGTATGCGAAAGAGATTGAGAACGGCCGACGGGCCTTCGAAAACAGCCTCGACGCGAATGAAAAACGCCTTGCCGCGACGGTGATCGTAACCGACATCGGCTACGCGGAGGGCGAGCCGGCTTTCCTCTACGAGCAACTTCGCAAAGCCGCGAGCCAATTCTACTCCGAACAGACGTCCGGCTCGCGCGCGGCCACCGAAGCGAACCGCAAACGAGCCGAGCAGGAGGCCGTGAAGGGCAGCGCCGGCTTCGGGCCGGTCTGGTACAACTATGAGATCGTCGAAGCGGAGATCGGTCGTTCACGCGTCGTCGCCGGCCCGACCGGCGACAAGGAGCGGGTGTACTACCTCTTTCCCGTCTCCGATCTCGGCCGTGTCGAAGCGGCGGCCCACGGCGTGGAGCAGGTCTCGGTCGATTCGTCCTCCCGCTCGGTGACGCTGCGGTCCGTGTTGCCGGGGGTGCTTCCCGACGGCGAGCCGGACAAGCTGGCCGACCTCTACCCGCCCGAGAAGCAGGTCCGCGTGGTCGTGAAGTACGACACGAGTTTCGGCAGCGACTCCGACCGGCAGGCGTGGATCAAAAAAGAGGCCGGGGCGCCGGACATGTCGCCGGAGGGCGACCGCCTGCTGAGCGTCGCCAAGCACCGGTGGCTCTCCACCAGCGATCAGATCACGTTGTCCGTGGCTCCGGTCGAGGACGTGGAGGCCTACAAGGAGCGGATCGAATTCGGCGACGTGACGGACTTCGACGCCAATGCCCGGGTGATTCAGGTGGTCGCCAAGATCCCCGCGGACGTGAAGGAACTGGCGCGCGGCGGGTCGGGGATGCGATCCTCCAGCGGCGTCGCGTCCGACCGGGAGCCGGCGCCCGGCGAAGCGGAGACCATCTGGGCGGCGCGGGTGCTCCGGAACAGCGACGACTATTGGGCGAGGAAGGAGGCGATCAAGCACCTCGCCCGCACGTTGCCGGAGGAGGCGACGGAGCAGGAACGCGCCGTCGTCGGGGAAGCGTTGCTGTTCTCCATGCGAGCGCCCGAACGCATGGAACGGGACGATCTCTCAAGCCTGTTGATCACCTGGCGTCCGGATGGCTATGCGGACATGATCCGCAAGCAGATCGAAGGTTCGGATCTCTGGCACAATGACAAGGAAAAACTGCTGCGGAAGCTGGCCGACGTCGACGACCCCGCTGCGAAGAAGGCCGCGGCCGAAGCCGCGGTCGCCGTCGCGGACGAGCGTTGGATGGGCGAGGCCGCGGTCGACGTGCTGCGTGACCTGGGCGCCGCGGCGGAAGACGCCGTGATCGACCGGTTGACCGATCCTGATCCTAAGGTTCGTGCCGACGTCGCGACGCTGTTGGGAGAGATTGGGACGGAGAAGTCCGCCGACCGCCTCCTCGCCCAATCGAAGCTCGAAACGGACCGCGCCCTGGCCAAGCATATGCGGACGGCTCGCGGAAACGTCAATCGCCGTCTGATGGCCGGATCGGCCGCTGGCGACGATCGGTGACCGTCCCCTCCGGCGGGAGGGAAACCGGCGGGCGGGAAACTCGCCGACTTTCCCGCGGGGGGGCCGACGGACTAGAAAAGGGCATGACCGGTCCGATCAGTTGCCTGTTGCTCGCCGTCTTGCCGGCTCAACCCCCCGGCCCCCAGTTGCCCGGAGACCCCGGCCCGTTCGCCGAGACGGGCCGTTTGGCGGTCGCCCGCCCGGCGGCCCCCACCGACGACCGTTCCGCGGCGGCTCTGGCGGCGTTTGAAGAGGCTCTCACCGCGTACTTCGGTGGCACGCGACAGATCCCGCTCGCGGAGAAGGCGGCGTACTACGACTGGGTGATTCGGCGTCATCACCTCGAATTGTTCGCCCCGAAATCGACCGGCGCGCAAGTCGGAATCGTCCACCAAACGGCGTTCCTCCCCAAGACTCCCGGCGGTGAGGGAACCTTCAACCCCGGTCCGGACACGCTCACGTGGAACGGCGCATTGCTCGCCGCGATGAGCTACCGGTACGCGGTCACCCGCGACCCCGCGGCGTTGGAGTGGGTGCGCACGCTGATCTATGGTCTTGAACTGGGCATGGAGGTGACCGGGCAGAAGGGACTGCCGGCCCGCTGCTTCACGCAGTCCGACAAGCCTGTGGGGAGCTTGACGATGCGGTATCGGCCGGCGAACGGACCGGTGATCTACGTCCATTCCGACGCCGCCAAAGGCACGGTCAATCAGATCGCCGGCGGGCTGATCGTCTGCCAGTTGTTGTGCGGGTCGGCGCTCGACCCGGTCGACCTCGGCCGCGCACAGCGGCTCTCACTCATCCTGGCGGACCACCTCGTCCGGCACGATTACCACCTGACCGAAGCGAACGGCAAACGCACGGAATACGGCGACATCACGCCGCGGCTGGGGCCGCAGTCGATCCCGTTCAACGCGCAGGTGGCCTACCTCGTCGTCGCCGGCGGAGCGGGCTTGGGCGCCAACGCCCCAAATATCGACCCGAACGCCGTCCGCCGGGTGAAGGAGGCGTTCGAGGATCTCAGAGCGAAGCACCATGTGTACTACGAGGTGCCGACGCAGCTCGTTCGCCCGCAACGGATCGGCGCCAGCGCCGTGGTGAAAGGGATGAACGACCGCCACCATGTCTTCACGGCCGGGTATACGGCCCTGCTGCTGGAGTGGGAGTTGGCTCGCTCCGCGAATACCGCCGCGGACGGTCAGTTCCTCTACGAAATGGGGCGCACGCCGCTGTATGCAATGCGCGGCGTGCGGGGGGAACGAAACAGTCTGCTCTCCTTCCTCTGGGGCGGGCTGTTGATGGACGGACGGCGGGCCGCGGCCATCCTGCCCGATCCCCGCGAGCAGCAAGCGGAATTCGCGATCGCCCGTCACGAGATCGAAGAGGGCGTCGAACACCTGCGGCGGTTCCCGCTCTCCCGGCGGTCGGCCATCGTGGAGAAGAACGGCGAACGGCCGGACGTTTGGGTGGTGGAGCAACGGCCTTGGGACTGCTACGTCTGGAAGGCGAATCCCAACTTGACCTACCGCCAGACCGGCCCGGTGCTCGACAAATGGGCCGCCGGGATCGACTACCTGCACGCTTACTGGGCCGCCCGATACTGGGGGCTGCCCGGCGTGCAGTAGGCGCAGCGGCGACCGATCGGTCTGCGTTTCCGGACCCCGAAACGAAAAACGACCCGATCGCGGGGTGCGATCGGGTCGAAGGTTTCCAGTCAATCCGGCCGATCGGGTGATCGACCGTTCCGTCGTCAAATCATTCTCTCAGTAGAGCGTGGTGGGTTCGAGTTCGAACACCGCGCGGGGGTTCGCCTCGCTGGTCAGTTCGACGCGGAAGCGCACCTTGTCGGCGCTGGTTGCCTTCGTCTTCACTTCCCAGGAGAGGATGTCGCCCGGAGCGACGGTCGGGATCTTCTTGAACCGCAGCTTGTTGCCGTCCGCGGTGATCTTGGAGTCCCCGGACCCCTCGACGAATTCGAGGTTGTCCGGCAGACTCGCGGTCAGTTCGACCTCAGAGTCCGCGGCGGAGCCCTGGTTCTTCACGTAGATCTCATACGTCGTCGTCTCATCGACGGGCACGGGATCGACCTGGTCGACCACTTCCAGCAAGATCGCGGCGACGCCCTTGAACTTGGTCTTCGCGGAGGCTTCCGCGGCATCGGTGCAGTAGGCGTTCGCTTCGCCGGACAGGCTGATCGTCGACGGGTCCGTCGCGGTCAACGTGACGGTGTAGTCACGGCTTTCACCGGCCTTCAGCGTGCCGACGTTGATCAGTTGACCCACGGCGTCCTGACTCTGCACGTTGAACTCCGAGGCGGCCGACGGCGTCGACAGCTGCACCTTCGTGTCCAGCGCGGGGTCCTTCGAGTCGTTCTTAACGGTGACGGTGTATTCGGCCGGGCGGTCGAGGTACTGCTCCTGCGGGCCGTCGATGTTCAGCGTCAGGTTCGGCTGGAGGAGACGGAGCGGAGCCGTGTCCTCGCCGCTGCGGGCGGTGTCCGTTTGGCTCTTGGCCGTAGCGGCGGCCATCGTGAACTTGCCGCCCTTCTCGCGGCCCTCGGCGAGCGTCAGCTGATACTCCTTCGTCACGGTTTCGCCGGCGGAGAGATCGCCGAGGTCTTCCGAGATCTCGGACTTTGACCCATCCGCGGTCACCAGCCCTTGGGGCAGGTCGTCGTTGAGCGTCACGCCGCGGCTCTCGCCGGAGCCGACGTTCTTCACGGTGTAACGTACAGCGACCGTGTCGCACAGGTACGCGGCGTTCTTCATGCCCATCTCGGACAGCTCGCCGCGGGCGTCGATCAGAACCTTGCGGGTCAGCTTGAGATTCGGGGCGACCACGTCGAAGCTCGTGCACAGCGTCGGCCGGTAATCAGCGGACAGACAGGCCCGGATCTGACCTTCCTTCGGGGCCGTGCCGGTCACGGCGACGGTCTTCGTCTGACCGGCGTCGAGGGAGCCGAGGTCGACGCGGAATTGAGCATTCCCCCCCTTCGCTTTGGAGCCGGACTTCATTTGCCCGGACTGGGCGGCGGATTGATCGCCGGACCGTTGCTTGGACTTCTTTGAGCTGTTTTTCTTCGAACCCTCCTTTTTAGAAGACTTCTGCTTCGCGGAAACGACTTCAAAGCCGCCCTTGAAGCTCTCCATGATGGACACGCCCTGCACCGGGAACCCACTGACGTTTTCCACGTCAATGGTGTAGGAGACGTCCTGCCCGGCGCGTGCCTGGCCGGGCGGGTTGCGGGTGACGGACAATACGTCGTCGCCGGTCGGTCCCTGTAACATCAGGGTCGCTGAAGACCGGTCCGCGTTCGATCCCGCGTTGGCCTGGCTCTCCGCCGAAGACTGCGCTGATTGCCCCGCGGCGGGCGCTGCGAAGAGGCCAACTGCGGCGAGGGCGAACCCCGCGGCGAGGGTGCGAATGGGTGAATGCGTTCTCATGGCGTCCTTTATTGGAAGATCAATGAACGAGTCCGCCGCCGCGGCGATCGCCGCTGACGACTGAATTACCGAGCTTGCACATCCTGCTCAGTCGATCGACGGGGAGATCTTTCTGCATAGAGGCGGGAGATCTCCCCGGGGAGTCTCCCCGCGCGTCAGTCGACGATCTTGGATCGATCTTTGCAGTGTCGCGCGAACCCTTCCCGGGGGGCGTGGGTCGGCGTCCCCGTGATCCCCGCCACGCACCTCCTCGCCACGTTGCCCCTGCCGCCGCTTGCGGCGGTCGACGGCTGGCAGTTCGCCGGGGGCGCCGCCGCCCTCACGCTGGTGGCCGCCACGTTCGGGAAGGTGCGGGAGTTCCTCACCCATCTCACCCGGATCGCGATCGTCAGCGTGACGGTCCGCGGCTATCAGGCCGAGGCGCTGTTGTTGGAACTTCGTAGTTCGTTCCACACCTCGAAGTGGGGACCGCGGAGCTACCTCGGCTGGATGCTGCATGTGCGGCCCACCCGGCGGGTGCAGCTGGTGCCGATGGAGGTCACGCCCTCCGCCGGCCGGCTTTGGTGGACGGGCCGCGGCTTGAAGCGGGCCGCGGTCTGGGTCCGGCGGGGCGAATCGAAGGATGAGGAGATGCACGACGGGCTGACCTGTCGCGACTGGGAGGAGAAGCCGCTGACGCTGCTGTTCCTTCGCGGCACGCTCGACCCCGACGCTTTGATGGAGCGGGCCGCGGAGCGTTTCAACGCCTTCGAGACACGTCATCAGGCGTCCGAAGGCCGGCGTCACACGGTGCGATTCGTGTACGGCACCGCCGGCGATCGCGGCAGCGTGATGAAGGAGGTGCGACGGAACCGCGGCGGAACGGGCCACACGGATCTCCGCCCCTGCCTTGCCCACCGTCCCCTGGGCCGAGGGTTCGATGAATTGGGCGCCGAGAATGGGGGCGCCAACCCGTACGCCCCGTTGGCCCTGAACGCCGAGGCCCGCGGCCTGATCGCCGAGGCCCGCGACTGGAAAGCGGGCGAGCAGTGGTATCGCGATCGCGGTTTGCCCTGGCGTCGCGGCTGGTTGCTGCACGGTCCTCCGGGCACCGGCAAGACAGCGCTGATTCGGGCGGTCGCGGAGGATCTCGATCTGCCGGTCTACGCCTACGACCTTGCCAGTTTGAAGAACGACGAACTGCGGGAGCGATGGGCGGAGATGCTGACCGAAGCCCCCTGCCTCGCGCTTCTCGAAGATGTCGACGCAGTTTTCCACGGCCGCGAGAACGTCGCCGTGAAGGAGGGCGGATTGACCTTCGATTGCCTGCTGAATTGCCTCGACGGCGTGCAGCGAGCCGACGGACTGCTGATCGCGGTCACCACGAACCACCCCGAGCGCCTCGACCCCGCTTTGGGCACGCCCGACCGCGCCGCCACACGGCCGGGACGGATCGATCGCGTCGTCGAACTCCCCCCGCTGGACGAAGACGGCCGCTTTCACCTCGCGCGACGCATCCTCGCGGAGCACCCGGATCGCTGGGAGGAGGTGGTCGAAGCCGGCGCCGGCGACACCGGAGCGCAGTTCCAGGAGCGCTGCGGGGCCACCGCCCTGCGGCTGCGGTTCGCCCGAGTCGCTCCGGAGCCCGTCGAAGCGGTTCCGACCGCACGCGTGTCGTTCGAGGCGAGCGACACGCGTGTGACGGCCGCGTAAATCGCTAAACTCCGCAGGCCGGGCGGTTAGCTCAGTTGGTTAGAGCGTCTGATTTACATTCAGAAGGTCGAGGGTTCGAGTCCCTCACTGCCCATTGGTCGAGATGCGGTTGTCGCGGCGACCGAAGCGAACGTCAGCCACTTACTGGCCGCTTCTCCCCGCCGATCGCTGCGAATCTGTGTCGTCTCGGTCGATTCGCGCCGGGTTCCGGTCGGCCCGAACGTTCAATGGAAATCCCGGCTTCGTAGCCGGCCGCCGGCGGGGGCCGTGCGTAGAACGTCGCGGAGGTCAGCGAGGCGGGCCACGACGAGGTGCAACGTTTTGCGGCTGTCGTCCCGCTGCACCGTACCCGTGACGAACAACGCCGCCGCGGTGCGGGCGGGGCGGTGGTATTTCTCCCAGATCGTCGGCCAGAGCACGAGGTTCGCCTCCGCCGACTCGTCCTCGATCGTGATGAAGGTGACGCCCTTCGCCGACCCCGGCCGTTGCCGCATGAGGACCAGCCCGGCCACGGTCGCGGTCGTGCCGTCCTTCAACCCCGACAACCGACGACAGGGAAGCACGCCCTGTTCGTTCAAGCGCTCGCGGACCGCGGCGAGGGGGTGGCCGTTGAGGCTCAGACCCGTGCGGGCGTAGTCGTCGGCGACGGTTTGCGGCGGGGTGAAGTCCGGGAGAGCGGGCGTCGGATCGTGCGGCTCCGCGGTCCCGGCGGCGGCGTCCGGCAGCGGCGCTTCCCCCCGGTTCGGCAGAGCGTGCCAACGGGCCTGTCGGCGGGTGAGGTTCAGCGCCGCGAACGCCCCCGCCCCGGCCAGCAGATCGCACGCCGTCCGCGGCAGCCCCGCCCGGCGGGCGCAGTCCGCCACCGACGTGAACGGCCCGCCTGCGGCTCTTGCCTGCGAGATCGCCTCCGCGTGGGTCTCTCGCAGACCGGCGATCTGTCGTAGGCCCAGCCGCATTGCGGGGCGCTCGGGGAGAGAGGAATCCGCGACGTGCCCTTCCCGGTCGCGGGCTTCGAGGGTGCAGTCCCAGTCGGAGGCGTTCACGCACACGGGCCGCACGATCACCCCCTGCCGCTTCGCCTCCTTCACGAGTTGGGCCGGCTGATAGAACCCCATCGGCTGGCTGTTCAGGATCGACGCGAAGAACGCCGCGGGGTGCCGGCACTTTAGATAGCAGCTGACCATCACGAGACAGGCGAAGGACGCCGCGTGGCTCTCCGGGAAGCCGTACTCACCGAAGCCTTGGATCTGTGCGAACAGCCGGTCGGCGAACTCCTGCTCGTAGCCGTTGGCCCGCAGACCGTCTTTCAGCTTGCGTTCGAAGTCGCCAATGTCCCGGCCGCTCTTTCGCCACCCCGCGAGCGCTCGGCGAAGTTGATCGGCTTCGCCCGGCGTGAACCCGGCGGCCACCTCCGCCAGCTTCATGCACTGCTCCTGGAAGATCGGCACCCCCAGCGTGCGTTCCAACACCTCCTTGACCCGCTCGTCCGGGTAGGTGACCTCCTCCTCGCCCCGCCGTCGACGGATGAACGGGTGCACCATCCCGCCTTGGATCGGCCCCGGGCGAATCAACGCGACCTCGATGACGAGGTCGTAGTACTTGTCGGGCCGAGTCCGCGGCAGCGTGGCCCGCTGGGCGCGGCTCTCGATCTGAAAGACGCCGACCGTCTCCGCCCGCCGGATCATCCGGAAGGTCGCCGGGTCGTCGGCGGGGATGTCGGCGAGGTCCAAGACTTGGCTGCGGCCGTCCGCCGCCCTGGCCGACCGCCGCAACTCCGGGGCGAGCCGATGAACGTCCAGCAGCCGAAAGCACTTCTGGATCGCCGTCAGCATGCCGAGAGCCAGCACATCGACCTTCAACAGCCCCAACGCTTCGAGGTCGTCCTTGTCCCACTGCACGACGGTGCGGTTCGTCATCGAGGCGTTCTCGACGGGAACCAGTTCGTCCAGCCGGCCGCGGGTCATCACCATGCCCCCGCTGTGCTGCGAGAGATGCCGCGGGAAACCGAGGAGTTGCCGGACGAGCACGATCAGCTGCTTGGCGAGCCGGCTATCCGGGTCGAAGGCGGCTTCGCGGAATCGCTCCCGCAGCTTGTCGCCGGTGCCCTCCTCGCCGTAGCGGCCGATGCTTTTGGCGAGGGCGTCCACCCGATCGAGGCTCAGCCCCAGCGCCTTGCCCACGTCGCGAATCGCCGAGCGCGGGCGGTAGGTGATGACGGTCGCGGCGATGCCGGCTCGGTCGCGGCCGTACTTCTGATAGAGGTACTGAATGACCTCCTCGCGGCGTTCGTGTTCGAAGTCGACGTCGATGTCCGGCGGTTCGTTCCTCTCAGCGGAGAGGAATCGCTCGAAGAACAGGTGATGCTCCGCCGGGTCGACCGCCGTGATTCCGAGGCAGAAACAGACCGCGCTGTTCGCCGCCGATCCGCGTCCCTGACAGAGAATCCCCCGCGATCGAGCGAACCGCACGAGGTCGTAGACCGTGAGGAAGTACGCCGCGTACCGCAGCTTCTCGATCAACCAAAGCTCATGGCCGAGCGCCGTCTTGACCGCGTCGGGCACGCCTTCGGGATACCGTTTGTCGGCTCCGGCCCACGTCAGGCGGGTCAGGTAGCCGACGGGCGTTTCGCCTTTCGGGACGATCTCCTCCGGGTACTCGTATCGCAGTTCATCGAGGCTGAAGCGGCAGCGGTCGGCGATTGCGAGCGTGCCGTCCAGCAAATCCGCCCGGCCGTGAAAGGTGCGGAGCAGATCGCCGCGAGCCTTGAGGTGACGTTCCGCGTTCGGAGCGAGTTCGGCGAGCAGCTCCGAGACCGGCCGCCCCAGCCGCGTCGCCGTCAGCACGTCATGCAGAAACTGCCGGCCGGGTTCGTGATACAGCACGCCCCCCGCCGCGACCGGCGGGAGCCGAGCCGCCTTCGCCGCGGCGAGTTGAAGCGACAGAGACCGCCGATCCTCCGGCCCGCGACTCAATTGCACTAGCCCCCAGCAACGCTCAGGGAAGATGCCTCGGAGGTCAGAGGGAGACAAGATCCTTCCGCTTGTCTCCCGGCCGGGAGTCAGGGTGACGCCGCAGGTGAGTCCGGCGGCGTGGTCGGCCACGTCGGCGAACCGCAAGTCGCACGCCCCCTTCTCCGCCCTTCGGCGGCCGACGGTCAGCAGCTTCGACAGGTTCGCGTACCCGGCTCGGTCCTCCGCCAACAGCACGCAGGGAGGAGCGTCGCGGCAGACGACCTCCGCCCCGACCAGCAACTTCAGCCCGACCTTCTTCGCGGCGACGTGGGCCCGCACCACGCCGGCGAGGGTGTTCACGTCCGTCACCGCGAGGGCCGCGTAGCCCAGCGCCGCCGCGGTCTGGACCAGTTCGTCCGGATGGCTGGCGCCTTCGAGGAAAGTGAAGTTCGACCGGCAACGAAGTTCCGCGTAGTTCGCTCCGGCGCCCGGCGATTCCGGGGGCGGGTCGGTTCTCGGCGCTCGGCCCGCGACTGCTGGGTAGAGCGTGCCCGACGGCGGCGTCAGCCCCGCTTTGGTGAACGCGACGGTCCCCTTTCCGTCAGGCTGGGCGGACGGCATGGGCGGGCGCGACGGCGGACGCCGTTCGTCAGGCACTCGATCCTCCAGTGCTTAAGTGAACAGGCCGTGGAGGAACCAGCGGCCGGTTCGCAGATCGCGGAACAGCCAAGTTCGCTCGCCGGTCGCCGTCTCCGCCCGCCAGTAGTCCCGCTCGACCCGTGGGCCGGAGCGCCATCCGGACTGCACCCGCTCCGGTCCCCACGCCGACGGAATCTCGACCGTCCCATGGCCTCGGCGGGTGAGTCGGAACGGCGGGCCGTCGGGCACCAGCGAGAGCACCCGCACCGGCTCCGGGGGAGCCAGCAGCGTCGCCGGCCGCGTGCCCGGCAACCAATCGGCCGGCGCCGGGTACTCCGCGATCCCGCCGCCGCCCGCTCCCCCGCCCAAGGCCGGCGTCAGTCGAAAAGATCGCTCCGGCAGCGGGTCGCCGGTCGGTTCGGCGCGGCAGACGCGGTCCGCCCCCAGTCGCCCGGAAAGGGTTTCGAGCAGGTCGGCCAGCTCCCGTTCCCCATCGTCGCCGGCGTCGAACAGCGTGCCGCGAGCGACCCGCAGCCGTTCATGGGCGGTGACCGTCAGCGTGACCCGCCGCGGCGGGGGGAGTTCGGTTCGATCCAACCTCAGGGCGAGCAGCGAGGAAAGCCGGGCGGGATCGTCCGTCGGCCGGGCCGTCGCCAGCAGGAGGGTGCGAGGCTCGCTACGCTCCTCCGGGAGAAACGAGAACGTCGCCTCCCGCACGCCGCGACCGACCAGCAGGCGCGCCAGCGCCCCCGCGATGAGTTCGTCGCAGACTTGGGCGATCGCCTCTCGACTCGCCGGGGGGCCTTGCTCCTCGAACGGGGCGCCTTCCCACACCGCGACCACCGGCGCCGGCGGACGGACCGGTTCGATCGCCTCGGGCATCACGCCGAAGAACTGATCCAGCCGCTCGGCGACGATCGGTCCGAACCGGCTCGGCAGCGACGCCCGCGGCAGCCGGCGAACGCCGCCGACGTCCCAGACCCCCAACTCCCGCAGCGTCCGGAGCAGCTTCGCCGGCAGCCGCAGGGCCGCGGCGGGCAGGCGTTCGAGCCGGTCGTCCTTCTCGTCGCTCGACAGAACCGCCGCCGGCTCCGACCCGAACCGGGCCAGGCCCCACGCGGCTCCCACGCATCCGGCGATCGCCGCCCGGGCCGCGAGCCGTTCGGACCGGGCCAGCCGCACGGCGAACCGCACCAACGACGGTTCCCCGCCGAACAAGTGAGCACAGCCGGTCACGTCCGCCGCCAAGCCGCAGGGTTCCGCGTCGTCGCCGGTCTGGGCGAGCCCCACCCGGGGCGAGAGCCGCTGGGCAAAACGCACGGCAAGATCCTCCAACGCCGCCCGGTCATCCGCGGGAGCGTGCTCGGCCTCGGTCGCGTTCGGGAGGTGCAGCGGCACCTCGGCCAGCGGCATACCGATTCGCACCCCCGCCCGACGAGACTCCCGACAGCACGCCGCGACCTCCCGCCCCCGCCGACCGGGGCGATGCAGCACGAGCGGCAAGAATGAGGCGGCGTCAGCCGGCACGGGCGAACTCCCGGCGTCGGCCTCGGAGGGGGCGGTGCGTTCGTCGGTCGGTTCGTTCGTCGGTTCGTTCGTCGGTGCGTCGGTCGGCGCCTCGGTCGTCTGATCGCGGCGGACTCGCTGCACCGGCCAGTCCGGCATCCACAGGCACAAGATGCGCGTCATCGTTCAGTTCCAGGATTACGCTGCGTTCAGAATCCTCGGGACGAAACGCTCCTCGCCGCCGCAGCACGCGGACGCGCCAGCGTGGGTAGAGGGTGTCCTGCTCCCGCACGCCCGGACCGGGTGCGGGAGCGACTTCCAGTCGCACATCCGCCCAGCAGGCTTCGGAGAGCGCCGCCGCCGGCCGGAGTAGCACGCCGATCCCCGCTCCGGCGTCGGCGCCGGTCTCCGCCGCCAACGCCAGGCGCCGGCCCGCGACCGGATCGTTCCCCGCCGGCAGAAACGCGACCGTCGCCGCCAGCCCGGGGCACCTCAGACAGCGTTCGAGCGCCCACAGCCGATCGCGTAGAGACGACGGACGAACCAGCGCCCGCCGGCCCGCCCCCAGCGCTGCCCACGCCGCCGGCAGCCCGCCGTCGCCGATCACGACGATCGCGCATCGATTCCTTTCCGGCGCCGCGTTTCTCAACGCCCCCGCGACACAGGCGGCGGCGAACCCCCACGGGGGCGGCGCCCCGTCCGCGGCGACCAGCTCCACGAGGCTCGCCGTCCCGCCGATCGAGGGCGGCAACGCCCCGGCGCTCTCGTTGGTCGTCGACTGCGCACGGTCGGCGGTCCCGCAGAACGTCACGCCCCGTAACGATTTCGCCACACTCGCTGCCCGCTCCCGACGAAGCCGGTTGCGCGGCTCCTCAGGGGGAACGGGGGAGAGGTCGGCGGGGGCGAAGAGGGACAACATATGGTGTACGCTCGTGAGCGTACCCGCTGCAGAATGTGTGTCCATCCGAACACGTCAAAATCGCGGGGCATCTCGCCGCCCTCCCGAACGAAGCCGTCCCGAATCAGCGTCGACGATCGCGCGGCGGACCGCCGAGACCGGAGTACGGCAAGCCCCTAGCGCCGCGTCCAGCGGCCATGGTTCTCACTGATCCAAGTTCTCCGTGAGCCAGAGGCAGTTCCATGCGGAGTCGCTCTCAGCCGCCCCAGGACTGATCAGTCCGTTTTCTTGAAGCGAAACTGGAGAGCGAAACTTGGGAAACGAACGAACTCCACTGTGGAGTCACTCGCGAACCTACATTTCTAAGGGTTTTGGGCGACGGATTCCCGCCATGCCGCCCCGTTCCCATGAACGGCCTCCGGAGTAAGTGACGAGAAGGATCGGCACTGTCGACCTCCCCCCAAGCCTGACTGCCCTGTGGGCCGACTGATCCCGACGCAGATGATCTCGATGATGTGCGTCTTAAGTAGTACCTGCTTAGGAGGGTGCGACGGAATTGGGCCTGTGGCTCCCGGCGTCGTCGATTCCCCATCGCGGCTCGGAGCGATCGCCGAGGACGGTTCGTCGATCGGTCCACAGGCTCCCCCGACGGAGACGGCTGCTTCAGACGCCGTCGCGCCCCTCCCGAAGGTCGTTGATTGGGACTTCTTCAGCCTGCCCAAGCCCGTTGAAGAAGAGGAGAAACCCGACGGCGAATCGAGGGAGATCTTCCTCCGAGGGTTCTGGGAGATCGACGGGGAGCGAGTCGCCCAGTTGTGGGTCCGTCAAGCCGATCAGGCGGGCGAGATGCTGTTGGTCCCCCTCGGCGAGAGTCGCGGCGGCGTGACGGCGCTCGAAGCCGGCGCGGACTTCGTCGTGCTTGCGCTCGGCGACGACGACGAGCGCAGCGTGGTGCGACTGTCGAAGCCGGTCGAGGAGTCCACGCCGCAATTGATCGTGCCCCCGCAGCCTTTCCCCAGCGACGTCCGCCCTCGGCGGTATCGCTACGCGGCTTCGCCACGCGCGGGAACGCGGCGTCCCGACCCGAGGCGCACCGGTCGGGAGCCGGCCGGCGCCCCGCCCCCAAGTCGACTCGACTCCGCACCGCCGTCGCCGCGAACGCTGCCGCCGTTGCCCCTTCCGCCTCCACCGCTGCCTCTGCCCCTGCAGCGGTAACTGACAGGCCTCCGCCCACCGACCTGCGTCCCCCCGCCCCTCGAAGTGTCCGAGACGATCGCCGATCGCCGTCGAGCCGCAGGCTTCCCGGTCATCCTGACCGCCGTCGCTTCGCTGCTCTTTGCCGGCACGGCGGAGTCGAGAGATATCTACGTACGGAAGTCCGGGAACGACCTGCTGGGGCTGGGGACGAGTATCCTGCCTTTTCTCACGCTCGGACGAGCAGGCTCGGCCCTGCTTCCGGGCGATCGCGTGTTCGTCGGACCCGGCGTGTACGTCGAGAACGTGACGGTGTCCGGCTCGAATTGCTGGGGGCAGCCCGCGCTCTGGACCGCCGAAACGGCCGGCTCGGTGACGGTCGAGGCGAAAGTCGCCGGGTCGCCGGCGCTCTACGTCAGCGGTTCCTCGGGGCACACATTCCGCGGATTCGCGTTCAAACCGCACGCCGCCGGCGTCGCCACGGATTCCGCGGTGATCCTGTCGAACAGCAACGGCGTCTACCTGGAGGACTGCGCCTGCGACGGCGGACGATGGGGATTCGTCCTTCATCGAACGGCCGCCGTCCTGACCGACTGTCGATACAGCGGGGCCGGCGACGGCGTGTACTGTTTCGAGTTCTCGGCCCTCGAGGCATCCAGATGCAAGATCGCGATCGGCGATGAAGTTCACTCCGGGTTCTTCGCCAGTGATTCGCAATTAACGCTCGCCGACTGCGGCGTGGTCGGCGGGCAGCAAGGCGTTCGTTATGAAAGCGGCCCCGGCGCAAGCCTCACCGACTGCACCGTGATGGACGCCGTCTTCGGCTGCGTGCTGTCCGGCGAGAATGCGGTCCTCCTCCGCTGCGACCTGCTCCTTTGTGCGATCGGTCTGTACCTGCCCTCCGGCGCCGGTCCGCCGCCGGAGGTGCGGGAAAGCACGATCGCCGACGGGACCGTCGGGATTTGGACGGGGCGCCCCAGCTTGACGATGCGGTCGGTTTCGATCACCGGGCACGCCGACGCCGCCCTCCGGGTGGCGACATCCACGCCGGCCTTCCAGCTTGACGCCTTGGACACGGTGTCCGCCTCCGACAACGCCTTCGGAATCGCCTGGGACGGAGACGCGAACGTCTCGCAGACCCTGACGGTGAGCCTGCAAACCTGGAACGACAATCGCTTCCATATTGAAACGGACAACATCGAGACGGTCGACGTCCGCGACGTCGGATTGACGAACGGCGACGCGGGTCTGAGAGTCACGAACGCCGCAACCGTCACCCTGCGAGACAGCGCCTTTCTCGATCACGACGCCGCGGCGAACGACGGCGTCGGCGCTGTGATGCAAGCGCCGAACGTGTCGGTCACCGGCTGCTCGTTCGACCGCGGCGACGACGGGTTGAGGCTCGTGGACGTCACGACCTCGGACATCCGCAACTGCACCTTTCGCGACTGCGGCCGCGCTGCTTTGGGGCTTCAAAACTGCGTGTGGAACTGGGGCGCCTCGGACGCTCTCACGTTCGCGCGAAATCAGATCGCGGTGTCCGCCGTCGATTCGAACTGGACGGTCGACGGCGGGGTCGCCGGGGTGGCGATCCTCGGCCCGGCCGGCGCCCCGGACAGTCGGGGGCTGACGGACGTGGCCGGCGTCGTCACCTGGCGGAACGTGACGGTGAACGACGCGGGCGTGGGATTGGAAAGCCGCACGCCCGTCGACGTCGTGATCGAGAACTGCGAAGCGGTCGGCTGCTCGCAATACGGTCTATATATTGAGCGAGATTCGGGCCAGACAGTCCCCCGGCCGGTCGTATTGAACGGGTTCACCGCGACCGACTGCCTCACCGGGGTGGGATATCATCGTGGCGCCGACGCGGCGCCCGGCTTCGGCGAGGTCGTCCTGAACGACGTCACGGTCTTGCGGACGGCCGCGCTGGACGGGGACGGTTACCTCGTCGGCGGCGCCGGGATCGGCGTGTTGCTGGATCAATGCCCCTTAGATCCGGCCCTTCATACGAACCTCGCCGTCTCCGGCTGTTCCCAGGGGATCTTCGTGGCGGGCGAGGACGCGGTCATCACCGCCCCGATGAACGTGCAGACCAATCAATGCGGAGTCGCGTTGTTCGTGACGGACGGCGGGGCGACGATCTCCGACTGGGTGAATGCGGGGAATCATCAGGCCGTCGAGATCGCCTCCGGCCCCGGCGCCGTGTCGTTGACGGGGTGTCAATTCACCTCTCGCGACTCTGCCGCCAGCGTGCTGACCTCCGGCCCGTTCGCCGCGACGAACTGCACGTTCGCCTCCCAAACCGGCGACGCGATGCTGTTGGCCGGCCCCCCGGGCGAGGCCGTCGACGGTTCCCTCACGGATTGCGTCGTCGGCGCCGCCGGCCTCGACGGATTCCACGTCTCCGCGGACGCCGCGACGGGCGGGGCCGTGACGTTCACCCGGTGCGCCGTCTCGGATGTGGGGAACGACGGCTTCCTAATCGCGAACGGGACGATGTCGACCCTGATCGACTGTCAGGTCTTGGGGTGCGGCCGGGACGGCTTCGGGATGATCGCGGGAGACGCCGTGTTCGCCGGTTGTCTCGCCTCCGACGTCGGCCGGAGCGGCATGCAATTGTCGGACTGCAATGCCGTCTTGCTGGACCGCTGCATGGTGCAGCAGTTCGGGGCGGCCACGGTGGGCGAAGGCTTTACATGCATCCGTTGCGCGGACGTCACGCTCGACCGGTGCGTCGCCTCGTCCGGCCCGTATGACGGCCTGCACGTAAGCGACGGCGGCGCCGGCCCGGTTCCGAGCGGTTCGATCGAAGTGCTTGCCGACAACTTCCTCGCCCGTCATGTGGGGCGCGGCGTGCACGTCGGAGAGGGCGGCCGGCTGACGCTTCGGCACGCCACGCTCGACGCCGTTCAGACCGGCCTGCACTTGGACGGGGGCGAGGCGAAAGTAATCAACAGCGTGCTCGTCGGCGGCGCCTACGGCGTCCGGCGAGGGGCGGGGACGTTGAATACAGACTCCGTCCTCATGTATGGGACCGTTCCCGCCGCCGGCGTCGTGCCCGGGCCGAACGATCTGCTCGACGACCCGATATTCTTCGACGCCCTAAGCGGAGACTACCGCCTCGCCAAAGGCTCCCCGGCCATCAACGCCGGCGCGGACCTCACCGGAACGGTGAACGTGGACCTCATCGGGGCCATCCGCCCGAGCTTCGGTCGTCACGATCTCGGGGCCTACGAGTCCCACGATCCCGCCGGCGGACTCCGCATTCTTCGCTGGAAGCCGACGGCGGAGTGAGGGCGGCTTCGGCTCACATATTTGTGCAAGTCGCAACCGCCCGCTGAGGTCAAGACCGTGAGAAAAAGTCGAAGTGTTCGAGGCGAAGCGACGGGGACACTGGCGACGGAATCGCCCGGTGCATCCAACCACGTCCACGCCCCGCGATCTAATTCGGGGCGGCCATCTTCGCTTTGACCTCTTTATAAATCGCGTCGTACGCCTCGCGGTCGAACGGCGGGCAGCCGGTCGGGTACTGGCCGAGCGGGTGGTCTTTCGTTCGCATAATATTCGTGCAGTAACTGAACGTCCGGCACACCTGCTTGCGATTTAACGTGCCGGACTCCTTCAGGCTGTTAGCGAAGTCCGGATGGGAAAGCGATCCTCGACCGTAGCCGACCAGATCGCACCGGCCGGCGAGCACGTTCGCGGCCGCCGCGGCGAAGGCATAATCCTGTAACCAACTGTACCCGCTGCCGACGACCGGAATGCGAGCGCCATCCGGCGTGACGGCCGCCTCCTGCACCGCCGCGGTTAAAGTGAAGTGGCGATGAATCCCGACGAGCGGGTGTTCCGGCTGGTGATAGCCGTCGGTGGGCGGGTTCTCCGCGGGTCGCACGAGATGCGGGCAGGCATAGGGGTTCCCGCTGGAAACGTTCAACAGGCTGACGCCCCATTCCGCCAGATCGGCGGCCAGGCGTTGCGGCTCGGCGAGATCCGGTTTCGCGTGATCCTGCGGATCGGTGCCGAAACTGTTGGTCAACGGCAGGGCATGGGCGTCCGGTACGCCCAATCCGTCGTCCCCTTTGTGAAACGGGATGCCGTCGTAAGCGTTGAACCGACTGGCGATCAACAGATCGGGAACTTCAGCGCGAATCCGACCGATCAGCTTGCGAATAAAACGAGTGCGATTCTCATAGCTGCCGCCATAGTCTCCCGGCCGGTTCGTTGCGGCGAGGAGTTCGCAGAGGAGATATTTGTGACACTGTTTAATATCGACGAAGTCGCACCCGACCTCCCGAGCGAGCTTCGCCGCGACGACGAACTCGTCCTGAATCCTGCGCAAGTCGCCGTCGGAGAGCGGCTGGACGTCCTCGCCGATCGGGGCGCCGGTCGATTTATCCATCGTCCGCGGATCGAGCAGCGGATCGCGAACCGGGATCAGCGGCCCGCGAAAACTATATCGCCCCGAATGGGTCAGCTGCAGCCCGACGAGGAGGTCGTCGTCTCCGCCGCAAGCGTTTCGGTGCTCGCGGCGACAGCCGGCCAGCATGTCGGCGATTTCAGAGGCGGAGTGGTCCGCGATCCAGAGTTGCCGGGGGTTCATCCGACCGTCGTCCGCGACCGCGGTCGCTTCCCCCCAGATCAATTTCGCCCCGCCGGCGCCGAAGCGGCGATATCGGCGGTAGGTCAATTCGTCCGGTCGCCCGTCCGGCGTGCCGTCGCAGCCCTCCATCGGCTGAACGGCCAGACGATTGCCCAAGGTGCGAACCGGACCGCCGGGAACGGGAACCTGGAGCGGCTCAAACAACGGCGCGAGATCGTCCGTCAGTTCAAGCGGCACGCCCCGCTCCGCGGCGTCCGCGGTGAGATCTTCGGCGGTCTTGTACTTGAAATAGCGGGCCACGGGGCGCTCCAGGGATCGGGGCCGGAGTCTACCCGATCCCGACCCCGAGGTTCTCCCGTGGCAGGGCGACGCGCCTCAGCGGATTCAAACGAGGACGCCGTCGATAATCATCAGGGCCGCGGGGCCGACCAGCACCGCAAAGATGCCGGGGAAAATAAACAGAACCAGCGGGAAGATTAATTTGACCGCCGTCTGCTGGGCACGCTCCTCGGCAAGCTGGCGACGCTTGGTCCGCATGGAGTCGCTTTGCGTCCGCAAGGCCTCGCCGATGCTGCTGCCGAACTTATCCGCTTGAATCAGCACCGCGGCGAGCGCCCGCATATCGTCGACGCCCGTTCTCACGCCGAGGTCGTGCAGCACCTGCCGCCGCGGCGAACCGAGGTTCAACTGTTTGTTGCAGATATTAATCTCTTCGCAGACCGCCGCATGTGTATCCTCTAACTCCTCCGCGACACGCCGCATGCCGGCGTCCAGCCCCAGGCCGGCTTCCACGCAGACGACCATCAGGTCCAAGACGTCCGGCAGGCCGAGGAAGATCTGCTCCTTACGGCTCTTCACCATCAGGAACAGGACGCCCTCGGGAAGATAGAAGCCGAGTCCGCCGAGAATGATCGTGGAGAACGCCGTATTCAGCGTCATCCCGTAGTTGGCCATCCCGTAGACGAACCCCGCCGCCAGTCCGCCGAGCGAGACCGCCGTCTTCAACGCGAGATACAGTTGAGGCGCCGCGGGGCTATGGAACCCCGCGTTAACCATTCGGAGGCGTAACGCGGAGACCTCTTTCTCCGTCTTGGGCGTCAGCGCCTTGGAGAGCGCCGGCGCCGCCTTGCGAGCGGCGTCCTTCAATCCCGACCCGCGCGAACGTTCGTCGCGATCCCCCCGCTTACGGGGATCCTTGAGCCGATCGAGTCGCCCCTCCGCGGCATTGGACGTGCCGGAGAACAATCCCGCCACTCCGAGCGCTCCCAGCAGGATCGCCCCGCCGACGGCGTAGGGCAGCAATTCGACGAGAGACATGGTGATCAGCAGTGAGCGGGGCGAATATGGATTGTGAACCGAGCGGTACGGAACGCGACTAAATTTTAATGTTGACGATCTTCTTGATGACCAGGGCGCCCACCACCTGCAGCACCGTCGCCACGCCGATCATCATGCGGCCGCGGGGATCCTCAAACAGCGGTTCGATATATCCCGGGTTGATGTAGTAGATCGCGAGGAAGGTGGCGACGGGCAACGCCATCAACACCAACCCGGAGATGCGGCCTTCGCCGGTCAGCGCCTGCACCTGTCCCATAATTTGGAAGCGTTCCCGAATCAAATGGCTCAGCTTGTCGAGGATTTCCGCCATATCGCCGCCCGCCGCTCGTTGGATCGCGACCGCGGTGACGAAGAATTTCAGGTCCATGTTGGGGACGCGCTTCAACATGTTTTTCAGAGCGATCTCCAGCGGCAGCCCCAGGTTCTGTTCCTCGTAGGCGAGGCTGAACTCTTTGCTGACCGGTTGCGGCATCTCTTCGACCACGACGTGCAGGCCGCTGGCGAGACTGTGCCCGCTGCGGAGCGCCCGGGCGATTAGTTCCAGGGCGTCCGGCATCTGTGCGGCGAACCGTTTATGGCGCTGCCGACGGATGAACATGACGTACAGCAGCGGACCGAACGCGGCCAATAACGCGGACACCGGGTACAGGGGCGCCGGCGCCCCGCCCAGCACGGCCGCGGCGAAGCCTGCGCCGCCGCAGCCGAGCGTGGCCATAAAGAAGGTATGCGGCGTCATCGGATTGTCGGCCTGCTCCAGCATCAAGCCGAGCTTCGTCAAAGACCCGCCGATTCGCCCCGCGATGCCGGTCATGCCGCCGGACGCCTCGGCGAGCAATTCGCTGGTCTTCAGCTTGGGAGCCGCCTTCTTCCCTCCTACCAGCGTCGCCAGACGATCTTCAACGTCGGTGGCGGCGCTGTTCCGCCATGTCGCCAAGGCCCCCAGCGCCAGCAGCGCGACGAACCCGAAGGCGAACAGCGAGATGACCAGCGGGGAGGCGAACATAGGAACGGGGGGCGAAAGGCGTATGGCGTGCAAGAAACGCGGAGCGATGGGAGCGACGTGCGGGCTTCAGCCCTCGACGCCACGCCCTCTATTTCTGAATCACCCGAGGCGCCGTGCGGCGAACAGGTTGTGCGGCAGCTTCACGCCCGCCGATTCGAGTCGATCCATAAACGCGGGGCGGACTCCGGTACTCTCGAAGTGCCCGAACGCTTTGCCGTCCTCGCCGATTCCGTCCTGCACGAATTCAAAAATCTTCTGCATCACGATCGTGTCGCCCTCCATACCGACCACCTCAGTGATGTCCGTCACCTTACGCGGTCCGCCTTGGAGGCGGTTTGCTTGAATAATCAGGTCGACGGCACTGGCGAATTGATTGCGCAGCGCCCGGATGGGCAGTTCGATCCCGCCCATGGAGATCATCGTCTCGAGTCGGCTGACGGCGTCCCGGGGGGTGTTGGCGTGAATGGTGGTCAGCGAGCCTTCGTGACCGGTGTTCATCGCTTGCAGCATGTCGAGGGCTTCCGGGCCGCGACACTCGCCGATAATGATTCGGTCCGGTCGCATTCGCAGGGCGTTCTTCACGAGGTCGGTCGCCGTGACGGCCCCCTTCCCCTCGATGTTCGGCGGACGCGTTTCCAACCGCAGGGTATGCGGTTGCTGAAGCTGAAGTTCCGCGGCGTCTTCGATCGTGATAATTCGTTGGTCCGGCTGAATAAAGCTGGACAACGTATTGAGCAGCGTCGTTTTACCGGAGCCGGTTCCTCCCGAGACGAGCACGTTGAGCCGGGCCTTCATCGCTCCTTCGAGCAACATGACCATCTCCGGCGTAAAGGCGCCGAATCGCAGCAAGTCTTCCAGCGTCAGCGGGTTGGAACCGAACCGCCGAATCGTGATGGCCGCCCCGTCGAGCGCGAGCGGCGCGATAATCGCGTTGACGCGAGAGCCGTCCGGCAGGCGGGCGTCGCACATCGGGCTGGTTTCGTCGATCCGACGGCCGACCTTGGAGACGATCCGATCGAGGATCTGCAACAAATGGTCGTTGTCCCGGAAGGTGACCGGGCTTTTGAGGATGCGCCCGTCCTTCTCAATATAAATACACTTCGGGCCGTTGATCATGATGTCCGCGATCCCCTCTTCCTTGAGGAGGATCTCGAGCGGACCAAACCCGAAGGTCTCGTCGAGAACCTCTTCGACCAGGCGTTCCCGCTCTCCGCGGTTCAGCAGCGGGTTCTCGGTGTCGCAGAGGTGCTCAACGACGAGACGAATCTCGCGGCGAAGCGTGTCCCCTTCGAGATCGCCCAGGCGGGACAGGTCGAGTTTATCGACCAGCTTGCCATGGATTAGACGTTTCAGATCCTCGAAATCCATCTGCTCGCCGGGGCGGCCGGTCGGGGTGCGGCCGGGGCGGGCGGCGGTGCGGGCGGCGGACATAGCAGCGCGGGAGATCGGGGAAGCGGCGACACCGGCGAAAGGGGAGGGGCCGGTTTGAGAACCTAGGTCACGCCGATCGGTCGAGCGGACGGCGCCGGAGAGGATGGGGACGTTGCAGTTGGGCAACGTGCGAGCGGACCGTTCGTGCGGATTTTGCCACGGCGATCCGTCCCTTCTTCATCGCTTCCTGACAACGCGTGATCGCGAAACGGGGTCGGTGGTCGTCTCGCGAAAAGCTAGGGTTCGCCTCGCCGACGTTCGTCTCCCCCGACGCCCGATTCCCGGATGCCGTCCATGTCCGTTCTGGCCGCCCCTCCCTCGCCGGTCGCCCCGGATGCCGCGATCCCATCGGATCGCCTCGTCGCCGAGGACCGGCCGTTACCGTCTTTGGACTTCGGAGAGGGCTTGGAGAGCGGCGACGGCGACTCCGGTTCCTCTTCCCCCCAGCCACCGGGCGCCCATGCTCCGGTTCAGCCACGGACCGGCGATCAGGACGACGTCCGTCAGCCGGACACCGGGCCGGTGCCGAAAACGTTCGTGCTCGATACCAATGTCGTCCTGCACGATTCGCAGTGCCTGCGGAGCTTCGCGGAGCATGACGTCGCCGTGCCCATGACGGTGCTGGAGGAGCTCGATCGGTTCAAAAAGGGGGCCGAGGAAAAGCACTTCCACGCCCGTCGGTTCCTGCGTGAACTCGATGGATTGACCGGCGAACTGCTGTCGACGGCCGGCATCAGGCTGGGAACCGCCGGCGACGGCTCGCCGTTGGGACGGGTGCGGGTGGTGATGGGGCGGCGGGACGACCCCGCGATCAAGGGCGTGTTCTCCGAAGACACGCCGGATCACCGCATCCTCGCGGCGGCGATGGCCGTGCATCGGGCCGAGGGCAGCCGTCGGATCGTCGTGCTCGTCACCAAAGACACGAACCTCCGCATGAAGGCCAAGGCGCTGGGCCTGATCGCTCAGGATTGGGAGGCCGACAAGGTGGAGAGCCACGAGGCGCTCTATACGGGGAAGCGAATCGTCCAGCACATGCCGACGGCGACGGTGGATCGCTTCTATACCGGCGCCGGCAGCGTGCCGATCGACGAACTGCCGGAGGTCGTCGATCCGATTCCCAACGAAAACTTCATCCTCCGCAATGGGTCGAAGTCCGCTCTCGCGACCTATCTCCCCGGCCCGCGCGAGTTTCATCGGGTGGAGAAGGCGTCGGCCTCCGGCATCACCCCCCGCAACGCGGAGCAGAGCTTCGCAATCCGGGCCCTATTGGATGACGACGTGCGGCTGGTGACTCTCACCGGCAAGGCCGGCAGCGGCAAAACGTTGCTGGCGTTGGCCGCGGCGCTCGCCCAGCGGACGAAATATCGGCAAATTCTCTTAGCCCGGCCGGTCGTACCGCTGTCGAACCGCGACCTGGGTTTTCTACCGGGCGATATCGGGGCGAAGCTCGACCCGTATATGCAGCCGCTGCACGACAACCTCTCCGTCATCCGCCATGCCCTGGGCGACGAGAGCGAGGAGGCCAAGCGTATTCCGTTGATGCTGGAGTCCGGCAAGCTGGAGATCAGCCCGCTGGCTTATATCCGCGGACGCAGCCTGCCGCGGATTTATTTCATCATCGACGAAGCGCAGAACCTCACGCCGCACGAGGTGAAAACGATCGTCACCCGGGCCGGCGAAGGCACGAAAATCGTCCTCACCGGCGACGTGAAGCAGATCGACCACCCCTACCTCGACGGTCTCTCCAACGGCCTGTCGCACCTGATTCACCGGATGACGGGCCAACCCCTGTACGCCCACGTCACGCTGGAGAAAGGCGAACGCAGCGAACTGGCTGAACTCGCCAGCGATCTGCTTTAAGCCCCGCCTCGCCGGCCTCGCCCCGGGCGGCGCCCCCACCGACGCTCCGGGCCGCCTCGAACGTCTGCGGCAGGGGCGATACTTTGCAGAACGTTCCATTTCGCTCGTCGCTGGATTGTGCCGTGCCGCCCTCCCCCGCCGAACCGCTCCGGTTCAAATTTCAGTTTCTGAACGAGCAGGGGCAGCCCACCGGGATCTTCCGAAAGAAAGGTTCGTGGGACGGGGAGACGCTCACGCTGGACGATCTCGTTCTGCCGGCGCCGGCGTTGCTCGACGTGCAGGCGCGTGAAAAATTGCTCTTCCTCGCGATCCCGGAGGCGACGGGGCCGAGCGGGGATGAGCAGGACGACGAGTTCGACGAACCGGCGGCCGACGGGGGTATCCAGCTGGCGACGCTCGGCCTGACGGTCTCCGGCGGAGCGACGGCGAAGTCGTTGAAGGCCGCCGTGGATATCGCCCGCAGCGGCGTCTGGGCGGAGGGGCACCGGAAAGAGTTGGAGAAAGAGGGACGCGGGGCCGCGTTTCGTACCGCTCGGTGTCCCCACTGCGATGCAACGGTGGTGCTGTCCGATATGCCGAAGTCGCCGCAGGTCTTCTGTTCGTTCTGCGACACGCTGTGGAACGAACGGACCGCCGCCGACCCGCCCGGCTGGGAGAAAGCCCACAAGGTCTGCGACGACTGCGGCTACTATGCGGCGCCGCGGAAATTCACCGTCTTCTACTTCTACTTCCTGCTGGTGGTTTACGGTTGGCGAACCCGGACCACCTGGCGCTGCCCGGCTTGTATGCGGGGGGACGCCTGGAAAATGCTGGTCCTCAATACGCCCTTTGTGCTGGGCGTGCCGGTCGCCCTCACCCAACTCGCTCGCACCTACGGCAGCGGCCTCACGGGCGGCCCGTACGCGGGGTTGGATGCCGGCAACAAAGCGGCCCGAGCCGGGAAGTTCGATGCAGCGATCGCCAAGTACCGCGCGATCCTCGAACGACTCGGGGCCGGCGCCGGGGTGAAGTACAACCTGGGAATGGCGCTGGCCGGCGAGGGCGATCTGAACCGCGCGGCCGACGCCTTTCTTGCCAGCCTGTCCGACTGTTCGAACTACGCCCCGGCGTATCAGCGGGTCATGCCGTTGCTGGAGGAGACCGGCCGGACCGAGGAGCTGGAGGAGTTGAAGCGCCAATGGGCTTGAGAATGGTTTCAAGTGGAAGGAAAGAAGGTTGAAAGGGACGCGACTCTGAAGTGCCCTCCGCACTCGCCGCTCGCCCCACCTTCAACCTTTCACCTGAAACGCGCTCGCTTCGACAGACGCTGCCCTTCGTCGTACCTTCCCGCTCCCGCCGACTTCCTCCCCTTCCACTGTCCTCCATGGCCGATCTTGCGGAGTTCGCCGCCGCAGCCCGTCGTTTGGCCGATTCCGTCGCGGAACTCGATCGGCAGGCCCGCGTCCTGGAAGTCCCGCCGACCACGGAGCGGGCGTGGTACGACACGCTGCACGGCAAGCTGCTGCCTCAACTCCCCGGCCCGGGCGGCGGCGGAGCGTTTCTGGTGGTGGCCGTCGTGGGCGGGACGAACCTCGGCAAGTCGCTGATTTTCAATCACCTCGCCGGTTACGCGGCCAGTTCGAGCAGCAAGTTCGCCAGCGGGACGAAGCATCCGACCTGCCTAGTCCCCACGGGGTTCAGCGAGACTCATCGGCTCGAAGAGGTCTTTCCCGGCTTCGTCCCGGTGCGCATCGACGCCGACGACGCGGATGCGGCGCTGCGGGCGGACGACCGCGATCTGCTCTTCTGGGCGGAGAGCGACGTGGTGCCGACGAATCTGCTGCTGCTCGACACCCCGGACGTGGACAGCGACGCCCCCGTGAACTGGGCGCGGGCCGCGAAGATCCGCACCGCCGCGGACGTGCTGCTGGCCGTGCTGACCGAGCAGAAATATAACGACGCCGCCGTCGTGCGGTTCTTCAGAGAGGCCGGCGGCGCGGCCGTGCACGGGGCGGACGCGGCGGTCGTCGTCGTGTTCAATCAGGTCCACCTACCCGGCGACGAGGAATACTGGCCGACGTGGGTCGGTACGTTCGCGGAACGCACGGGGATCGAGCCGGACCTGCTGTTTCTCGCTCCGCACGATGCCGCCGCCGCCGCGGACCTGCGACTTTCCTTCCAGGAACGACCGTGGCCGCCGGCGGACGACGCTGATCCAAGCCGGACGCATGCGTCCGGCTTGGGCGAGGAACGAGGCGGCGAGAGCCTGCGGACGGCGCTCTCCGAGTTGCACTTCGACGAGGTGAAGCTGCGGACGTTGTCGGGTGCCGTCGATCGCCTGGCGAGTCCCTCCGACGGCGTGCCGGCGTGGCTGGCGGAGGTCCGTGACGCCGCGAGTCGCTTCGCCGCCGCCGGCGAGCACCTGATGGGCGAATTGACCGACAGCAAGGCGAAGTGGCCGCCGGTGCCGGCGTCGGTGATGGTCGAAGAAGTTCGCGACTGGTGGCGCGGCCGTCGCACCGGGATGACGAAAACCGTCGCGGACGCCTACGGCGCCGTCGGCGGATTGCTCGCCCAACCGTTCCGGGCATTGAACCGGCAGGTCCGCGGCCCGGCTCAGCCCCCGCTGGAGAACTATGCGAAGGATGAGTTCGCGCTGTTTCGCCGCGCCGTCGAGCGATTATTCACGCAACTCGAAAGCCTTCGCGAAACCGATCCGATTCTCGCCCCCCGCCTCGCCAAGGTCTTGGGCGGTTCGCCGCGGGCGGAGCTGCTGGAGCGGCTCCGCACCGATCACGCCGCCTGCGATCTGCACGGCGAACTGGCGGAGTTAGTGCAGAAAGAGATGGACGCGATGCTCGTTAACAACCCTCGGGCGGGCCGCTGGTTGCGAACGCTGGACGCCGCCGCGGTGATGGGCCGCCCGGCGTTGACGGTCGGATTGCTCGGAACCGGGGTGATCGGGACAGAGATGGCCGCCGCGGGGATCACCGTGGTGGCCGACACGCTCGTGGGCGGAGCGGCGGTCGCGGCGGGCGAGGCGGCGGGGGCGGGCGCCGGGACATTGACCATGAAGGTCAATGCAAAGGTCGCGCGGATCGAACGCCGTTTCGCGGAGAGCCGCCGGGCCTGGCTCGAACGCTGGGTCCGGGACGCGCTGCTGGGGCCGCTGGTCACCGACGTCACGCACGCGGCGGGGCTGCCCGACTCCGCAGCGTTCGCGGCCGTCGGCGACGCGCTCGAGGAGTTGCAGGCGACCAGCGGCGAGCCGCAGACCGTCGAGTCGACTTCCGCGCCCGCACGCATCGGGGGCTGACGCCCGCCCGTTCGCCATTTGGATCGCCCCATGTCTCCCGACCTCGACCGCCTCGATCAGTTGGCCCGCATCGACGGGCTGCTCCGCCGTGTCCGCGAGTGGGCGGAGGAGCCGGTGGACGCGGCCGGCGCCGAACGAGACGCAGCGAGTTGGGAACCGTTGGCGGACGCCCGCGGGCTGCTGCGGCGGGTGTTGTCGCGGGCGGAAGCGGTCCGGGTGCGATTGGAGGCGCCGCTGGTCGTCGCCACCTTCGGCGGCACCGGCACCGGCAAGAGCACCTTGGTGAACGCGCTGGTCGGCGAGGAGGTCGCCCGGCCGGGTAAGCAGCGTCCGACCACCACCACCCCGACGCTCGTCGCCCACCCGGACACCGATCTCGAACCGCTCGGTCTCCCGCTGGACCGCGTGCGAGTGAAGCGGGCCGACGCCGGGGCGCTGCGGGAGTTCATCCTTATCGACTGCCCGGACCCGGATACCACTGAGGTCCAGGCCGAGGGCGAGGGCGCCGCGACGAACCTCGGTCGGCTCCGCGAACTGCTGCCGCACTGCGACGTGCTGCTGGTGGTCAGCACGCAGCAGAAATACCGCAACGCCCGTGTCGCGGATGAATTGGCCCACGCGGCCCGCGGTTGCCGGCTGCTGTTCGTGCAAACGCACGCCGCCGAAGACGGCGATATCCGCGAGGACTGGCGACGGGTGCTCGGCGAGCGATTCGAGCTGTCGCCGGAGGATCTCTACTTCGTCGATTCCGTCCGAGCGAAGGCGGAACGCGACGCCGGCCGGCTGCCCACCGGCGAGTTCGCCCGTCTCCAGGAAACGCTGCGGACCGAACTCTCCGAGCACGCCCGGGTTGCGGTGCGGCGGGCCAACCTGCTCGACCTGCTGCACGGAGCGTTGGAGCGGGCCGACGCCAACGTCCGCGCCCGGCGCCCGGCGTTGGATCGCGTCGGCGAGAAGCTGACGGAAGAACGCGAAGCCCTCACCACCGCGATGACGAGTCGCTTGCGGGAGGAACTGCTCGGCAACCCCGGCGTGTGGGAGCGGCGACTGGCCGACGCGGTGGCGACCGATTGGGGCGTCAGCCCGTTCAGCATCGCCCTGCGGTTCTACAACGGCATCGGCGGGTACATCACCTCGTCCAGCTTATTTCGAGCGAGGAACGCCGCCGCGGTGGCGCTGGTCGGCGCCACGATGGCCGGGCAGAAGCTGCGTGAGTACCACGCCGGCAACGCCGCGGACGCCGGCCTCGATCAGCTCGGGGCGTTCGGGCAGGACGACGGCTTATTACGTGACGCCCGCTTCCGACTCCAGGGATTCACCTCGGACGCCGGTCTGCCGAGCGAATTGCTGACGCTCACCGACGAACAGATCCGCGATCAGGGGGTCGCCGCGGAGGGTCGGTTCCTCGAAGGGGTACGCGGACGGGTCGACGGGCTGATCAAGTCGCTCGCGGCGAAGAACAGTCGCACCGTCGTGCGGATCTGGTACGAGGTCCTGCTGATGAGCCTGCCGGCGGTAATCCTGCTGCGCGCGGCGAAGAACTTCTTCTGGGACACGTTCCTGTATCCGCTGCTCTTCGGCGACGCCGAGGCGAGCGACGCCGCAGATCCTGCGCTCTACGGCGGCGATTACTGGCTCGCGGGCGCCGTCTTCGCCAGCCTCTGGGCGGGGCTGCTGGTGATGCTGTTCAGCCGGCGCCTGCGACGCGGCTTGGACCGCGAAGTCAACGAGTTGGCCCGCAGCATCTCCGCCGGCCGCAGCGCCCGCGGCTACGGGGCCGCGGGACTGTTTCCGAAGCTCGACGCCGCGGTCAATCGCGCGGCAGCCGGAGCCGATCGGCTCCATCGCCTCGCGGGGGAAGCCGGCGACGCCCGCAATCGGTTGGCGGGAACCACAGTCGCCGGAGCGGGCGCCAAGCGACCACCTTCCGACGCCGCCCATGAAAACGCCCCGGCCGCCTGATGCGGACGGGGCGTCGGACGCGGAACGCCGCTTTGTCGTTTAACGCTGGGGGTTGAAGCGGGTGCTGGGCTGCGGATCGATTTCGCTGCCCAGTCGGCCGCGGTTCGGACTGAACAGGCCGCTGGTGCCGGACCCCGGATCCGGATCGATCTGCCGGTTGCGATCGCCGCGGAGATTGAAGTCCGGGTCGTCGCCCGGGACGAACCGGCGACGGGTGGTCGAGACGCCCATCGTGTCGAGGAACGTCTTGAGGGTCTTGACCGCGATGCCGTTCCGCTCCGCTTGCGACCGGATCTCTTCACGAGCCAAACGCATCCGCGTGTAGGCGGCTTTGCGAGCCGGGTCGGAGACTTCGGAGGGATCGGGGATCGTGCCGAGAACCAGCATTTCCGTGTTCACATCCAACGGCTGATTGGTGTCCGGGTCGCCGTCGCCGTCGACCCAGTTGCCTTCGTCATCGACGTACACGCTGATCTCGGCGCCGGCGTCATTTAGGATGCGACGCAGGCGGTCGCGTTCGCCGGCGGTGTTGCCGTCGCCGTCGAGATCGATCATCCCCACGAAGGCAAACGTGCTCTTGCGGCCCGGCGACCAGGCGGGGCTGAAGATCAGGTCGCCGACGGAGAGCGGTTCCAACGTCGTGACTTCGGTGATGCGAGCCTCGGAGATCTGCTCATCCACGCTCAGAACTTCGATCGAACCCTTCAAAGCGCTGGCGTCGCCGCCGGTCGGGCCGACGAGATCCTTATCGTAAACGCTGAAGGTCACGCCGGGCCGCAGGTTCTGGGCGCTGCCGATGTTCAGATAGACCGTGTCGGTGCTGCGTTGCAGGTTGACGATCTTGCCGTCCGGGCTGGTGAAGGAGCGAGTCTCGATCTCCGCCAGTTTGCGGATCAAGCGGGTGTTGGTGAGACGATATTCCGTGATCTGCTCGTTCAGAGCGTCGGTCTGGTTCGCCATCTGCTCCTTCGTCTCCTCCAGCTCCGCTTTGGTGGCGGCGAGCTGATCCTCGATCTCCTGACGGCGGGCCTGCTCGGCTTGAACACGTTCGTCGGCGCTGGTCTGCACGTCGTTTTTGTCCGCCAACGCATTCATGCGGGCGGCGTTGTACTGCTGGGCTTCTTGGCTGTACTTGCTCTCCAACGCATTGATCTGCCGGCGAAGCTCCGCGATATCGAGGGCTTGCGAGCCGGTCTTGATGCGTTCCTGCTCCAACAGAGCGGAGAGATTCTCGGCGACCGAGACGATGTTCGTTTCCCCCTGCCCGGTGTTCAGGGCCGCGATCTTGGCTTTCGCCTCGCCCAGCACGGTGCCGGCGCCTTCGTCCTGCAAACCGGTGTCCGACGCGGTGATACCGAGAGACGTCTTGATCGCGTCGCGCTCGGCCCGCAGGGTTTCGTTCACCCGTTGGACGTTGTCCTTCTCGGTCTGAATCGTCTGGTAGCGGGTCTCGTTCTGGGTGTAGTTCCGATAGAACAGGAACGCCGCGACCGTGGCGATCAACGCGATCACCACCGCGATAATCAACCCGACGGTCAGGCCTGTGGATTTGCCTTGTACTGCCATGGGGACGGGTGCGGGAGACCAGGACGGGGGCGGGGACGAACGCAAACTGCCGACACCTGATCTTCGACGCGGAGGAACGCCCGTCAAGACGCCGCGCCCCGCCGTGCGCGTGCTGGAGGGCGGGGGCGGGGGTTCGATTGGGTTCTGTGGGGTACGACGCGCT
>NZ_WTPX01000049.1 GCF_013036045.1 Alienimonas chondri | reverse complement strand
CCCCGACCCTCACCCCAGAAACGCATTGACGATGCGGCCCAGGCGGGGGAGTTCTTCCTCGATCAGGAAGGCGTCGTGGCCGTAAGGACTGTCGAGTTCGGCGAACGTCACGTCTCCCCCGGCGGCCAGCAGCGCCCGCACCACGTCCCGGCTGCCGGCGGTCGGGAACAGCCAGTCGGTCGTATAGCTGAGGATCAGGAACCGCGCCGTCGCCCGGCCCAGCGCCTCCGACAGCGAGCCGCGCCCGCGGGCCAGATCGAAGTGATCCATCGCCCGCGTCAGGTACAGCAGACTGTTCGCGTCGAACCGCTGGGTGAACCGCCGGCCCTGATAATCGAGGTAGCTTTCGATCTGAAACTGGACCTCTTTGCTGATGTCATGCTGGAACCCGTCCGGCCCGGCGCCCGGTTCCCGGGACGGCCGCTGCAACCGGCGACCGAACTTCCGGGCGATGTTCGCCTCAGAGAGGTAGGTGATATGAGCGAGCATGCGGGCCAGCGCCAGCCCGGCGTCCGGGCCGGGTTCGCCGCGTTCGACGGCGGCATGGTATTCGCCGCCGCGGAAGTGCGGGTCCGTCAGAATCGCCCGGCGCCCGACCGCGTTGAACCCGATCCCCTGTGCTCCCAGCGACGCCGCGCTGGCGATCGCGATCGACGCGGCGACGCGATCCGGGAACCGCACCGCCCATTCGAGGGCCTGCATCCCGCCCAGGCTGCCGCCGATAACGGCCTTCAAGCGTTCGATTCCGAAGACTTCCCGCACCAACTCGGCGTGGACCTCGACGATGTCCCCCAGCGTGACGAACGGGAACTCCAGCCCCCAGCGATTCGAGGGGGGCCCGTCGGTTCCGGGCCGCAGGCTGCCGGGACCGGTCGTGCCGCTGCATCCCCCCAGCACGTTGGCGCAGATCACGAAGTGGCGGTCGGTATCGAGGCCCGGACCGGCGTCTTGTTGGTCGGCGGCGGATTGTGTGTCGGGGCTCAGGGCGCCGGGGCCGACGAAGCCGTCCCACCAGCCGGGCTTTCGGTCGTCGGGGGAAAGCCGTCCGGCGAGGTGGGCGTCGCCGGTGAGGGCGTGGCAGACGAAGACGGCGTTGTCTTTGGCCGCGTTGAGCGTGCCGTGCGTCTGATAGGCGACGGTGACGGGCCCGAGTTCGTCGCCGCCCTCGGTGCGTAACGGGCGCCGGTCAAACAGCGTGGCCGTCTGCACGACGGAGAGCGGCGTCTCGCCGGCGGCGGGCGCCGGTGATTCGACGGAGGCGTCGCCGGGCCGGTCGGGGGAGGTGAGGAGCGCTGACACGGCGTCACAATACCCCGGAGGAGAGGCGGAGTCGGCCCGCACGCCTCGATCTTCCGCGACTCGTTGGCCGGCCCGGCCCCCAAGCCGAACCCTCGGGGGGCGTCCGGGGTCGGTCATCTTGCCGAGGCGTCCCGCCGCGACTAACGTAGAGGTGGTTCGAGACGATCGCCCACGTCGCCCAGCGACGCGGCCACTCGCCCATTCCCCGATAGTGTAACGGTAGCACAACAGCTTTTGGCGCTGTTTGTCCAGGTTCGAATCCTGGTCGGGGATTCTCTCAGGTGCCCCCCAAGGGGCGTATTGGACTATCTTTCAAGGAGTTTCGGGAGGTCGGGGTTAGTCGAGGTGCGGGACTGTCCCTTTACTGTCCTCTGACTAACCCATTTCTAACCCTTCGGGGGACAAAGCGCAAGATGGGGGGCAGTCGATCCGGTGACGTTCCGGGGGAGTCTGACGGGTCCGTGAGGGACGGATTCGATGTGCTGCTGTGATCGTGGGCGAAAGTGCAATTGATTGGCGGGTGCGTCACAATGTCGCATTTTTGGCGTTTTGCTGCGGTACCTCTATACGGGGTTACGCAAGGACGCGGGTTCACCGCTCCCCTCCCCGCTGCTGCGAACTCGATGACCTTCTATTTTGTCAACTACAATATCGGTTCCGACGCGACGCGAGTCGCACTGATCGAAACGCTTGAAGAACTCAACGGTCACCACCTTGCCGAATCGCTGTGGTGCGTTCGGGTAGATGATGTGGACTCCGCGAAGGTCCGGGACTATATCTGTCGGGAGCTGACGGATTATATAACGCGGGAGAACGATTGGGTCATCCATCGCCGCGCAGCCGAGTTCCCGACCGATCTGCACGTCGCTGGCGGCGTCCGGGCCGTCGGCGTCGGCCTTCAGCAGGATGCGGGCCCGCATCAGCAGGCGAGCGGGGTGCGTGCCGGTGCGGATCAGGCGGTCGAGCGTTTGCCGCTGCTCGCCAGTGAGCCGGACCGCGACTTTAAGGGGCGAAGCCATTGGAAATCCTCCGTGAGAAACCGCTGCGGAGGATATCCAGCTGATCTGATCAGCTGCAATGAACCACTAGAGGGCGGATGAAAATGCTCTAAGGCTGCTCGTAGCCGACGGCTCGGCCTTCGAGCCGGCCGTCGGCGGGGTCGGTCGAGAACGTGACCCACCCCTCCCGCGTGCCGTCTCCGGGCAGGAAGGCGACCGTGAAGCTGGCCCGCTCCTCAGGTTCGCCCGGCCGCACCAGCGTCACCTCGACTCGGACGCCCTCTGCCGTGCTGCCTCCCTTGTTTTCAACGGTCACGGGCACGGCGAAGACGCCGTCGCGAGGCTCCGCGGTCCCGAGCCGCACCGTCGGGGCCGGGGGCGCCCCGTTCCCCTGGCGGACCCACTCGAAGACGAGACAGCCTACCGTCGCCGCGACCAGCAGGGCGCCGAGGGCGAAGACGCCCCACTCCAAGGCATTCTTGCGGTCGGAGTTCGGAGCCGTCATTGGATCAGTAACCTCCCGGCGGACGCCCCGAGCATGCCCGGCAGCGCCAACACGACGATTTGAGAAACGGCGGCGGGCAGGTCGGCGCCGTCAAACCGCCCGAAGAACCAAAGCATCATGGCCGACGCGGCCAGCGCGATCGCGTAGCACGTGACCGTCCCGGTCAAAAACCGCAGACGGCCCTCCCGCCGGACGTGCCGGTCGGCGCCGGCGAAGCCGCTGAAGTAAAGGGTGACGCAGCCGATCCCCAGCGAGAACAGGACCAGCCCGAGCAAACGAGCCGGCGAGGCCTCCAGCCCGATCGTCGTGATCTCCTCGGTCGGGGCGACGTTCGCCGCGAACAGCGTCGCTCCGCAAAACGAGATCACCGTCTGGGCCCAGAAGCCGCGATCGTTCCCCGATTCCGACTCGGTCCCGGCGTCGGACTCCCGATCGTCGTCTTGCTCGCTCCCGCCCCCGTCGTCGCTCTCCTGGCCGCCTCCGCCGAGCTGCGCGGTGCCGACGGACACCCCGACCGCGACCAGCATCGCTTCGACGACGACCTTGCCCAGCAGCTCGGGCCAGTTCGACTCCGGGCCGATGCGGCCCAACAGGAACAGGACCAGCGGGGTGAGCAGGAGGGCGATCCCCAACTCCTCGACGGAGTCGGCCGCCACCTCCCGCCAGCCGGCGTCCGGCCGCATGCCTGCGTAGCGGTTATAGCCGAGCAACAGGACGAAGGTGACGCCGAGGTAGAGCAGCAGTTCCGGCGGGCGGGCGATAAAGCCCTCCCACCAGACCTCCATGGTGTACAGGAGCGGCAGACTGAAGAGCAGCCCCCCGATGACGCCCCGGCCGTACTCGCGGAGCGATTCCCGGATCGGGCGAGTTCCCGCGACGGCATCGTTCCCCCCGCCGTCCGTGGTTCCCACGCTGTTGCTTTCGTATGTGCGGGCGGAGCGTATGCGGCGGTTCGAGGCGACACAACCGGCTCCCAGTCGTCTCACGCACGGCGAGGACCGCGACCGGAACGCCGCCCGCCCCCGCCTGCCCGTTGCCGAGCACGCAGTGCCGACGCAGCCGTCGACCGCGTTCTCTGGGGGGCCGCACTGCCTCCGGAATCCTCGCGAAGCCGGAGTCCCGGGGGCGTGATGAAGGGGAGCGATCGGAACCGATCGTTCGGACTTTGGCCCGCGACATGAGGAGCTGCAACAGGCCGTTCCCGACGCCATCGTTCGGGCGCCGCCCGGGTCTGAGCCGACGCGGTCGGAGTAGGCTGGCGACCACCGCGACCCAAGGAGCCACAAGGAGCGACCATGACGAGCTTTCCCCGGGGCCAAGCGTACTGGAACGCCACCGCCGAAGTGCCTGACTTTCCCCGACTGTCGGGCGACGTCAGCGTCGACGTCGCCGTCGTCGGCGGCGGCATCGTCGGGGTCACCGCGGCCCGTCTGATGAAGGACCGGGGCCTCACCGTCGCGGTCGTCGAGGCGCAGCGGGTCGGCCGGCAGGTGACCGGCCGCTCGACCGCGAAGGTCAGTTCCCAGCACGGCCTCATTTATCAGAAGCTCGAGCAAAAGTTCGGGGAGGACCGGGCGCGTCTCTACGGCGAGGCCCAGGAGGCGGCGCTCCGCATGATCCGGCAGCTCGCCGCGCAACACGGGATCGAATGCGACCTCGAAGAGCAGGCCGCCTACACCTACACCCGTGAGGAGAAGCACGTCTCCGAAATTGAAGAGGAGGTCCAGGTCGCGCAGCGGCTCGGCCTCCCCGCCTCGCTCGTCCGCACGACGGACCTGCCGTTCGACGTGCTGGCGGCGAACCGCTTCGACGGCCAAGCCCAGTTTCATCCGACCAAATACGTGGCGGGACTGGCGAAGACCGTGCCCGGCGACGGCTCGCACGTCTTCGAGCACAGCCGTGCGGTCGATTGGGAGCCGACCCGCGTCGTCACCGACCACGGCGTCGTCACGGCCCGACACGTCGTGATGGCGACGCACATCCCGCTCGGACAGATCGGCGGCTACTACGCCCAAGCCCACCCCATGGCCGAACCCGTGATCGCCGCGCGGGTTCAGCAGGCGCCGGAGGGGATGTACCTCAGCGTCGATAAGCCCAGCCACTCGTACCGCCTTCACCGGAACTCCGACGGGGCGACATACGCGATCGTGGCCGGAAACAGCTTCAAACCGGGCCACACCGACGAGGAACGGCAGGCCGTCGAGGACGTCGAGCGCTGGCTGACAGAAAACTTCGAGGCCGGGCCGATCGAGTATCGCTGGGTGAACGAGGATTACAGCTCGATGGACGGCGCCCCCTTCATCGGCTGGTCCTCGTCGATCGGCGAGGGCTATCTCGTCGCGACGGGCTTCAACGCTTGGGGAATCACCAACGGGACGGCGGCCGGCGTGATCCTCGCCGACCTTCTCGAGGGCCGCGAGAATCCTTGGACCGATCTGTTCGACGCCACGCGGGTGAAGCCGGTGGCCGGCGGGCCCAAGTTCGTCAAGGAGAACCTGAAGGTCGCCGCGCACCTCGTCACCGGCTACCTCGCCCGCCGGCCGAAGTCGTACGACGAACTCGCGCCCGGCGACGCCGCGATCATGGAGATCGACGGCGAGAAGGTCGCCGCGTTCAAGGACGAGCAGGGCGCCGTGCACGCCGTCTCCGCGGTCTGCCCCCACATGGGCTGCATCGTCGGCTGGAACGAGACCGACCGGACCTGGGACTGTCCGTGCCACGGCTCCCGCTTCGAATGCTCCGGCGAAGTGACCCACGGTCCTGCCGTGCAGCCACTGGGTTCGCACATCACCGGATAGGCTCGCACACCGTCGGATCGAGGCGCCGTGGCGGCACCCAAGGCCCACTTCGCGACGCTGCGGGTTACTCCCGGGGCCGTCATCGCTCGACGGTGGTGGTAAGCTGGCGTTCCAGTGAGGCGTGCTGAGGGAGCGGGCGCCGCTTCAACAAATTCGGAACCGACGAGAGCGAGAACCTGATGCCGTTTGCCTGGACCCGTTCAGGGACGATCCCTCGGACGGGGACGATCCGCCGGGGAGACGGCCTCCTGAAAGCGATCGTCGTATTGGCGACGGTCGTGTGCGTTGACTCCGCGGACCGCCTCGCCGCGGGTCCGCCGGAAGGCGTCGCAGAATCTAAGGACGGACCGGGAGAGAAGCCGGTCGACTTCGCTCATCAGATCGTGCCGATCCTGCGAGCGCATTGCGTCGCCTGCCACGGCGGAGACGAGGCGAAGGGCGGGTTTTCGATCGATACCCGCGAGAGCTTCCTCGATGGAGGCATGGCCGATCCCGGCAGCCCCGACTTCTCTCACTTCCTGACCCTTGTCGTTAGCCGCGACCCGGACCTGATGATGCCGCCGCCCGAGAAGGACCGCGTCCCGGCAGCCGACGCGGCGCTGCTGCGACGGTGGGTGCAAGAAGGCATGGCGTGGGAGGCCGGGTTCCAATTCGGTGAGCCGGGCTACGAGCCGCCGCTGCGTCCCCGGCGGGTCGCCCTCCCCCCAGCCGTCGACGGTCGCACGCACCCGATCGATCGGCTGATCGACGGGGCGGGCGTGCCGGCGTCCGAGCCGGCGGACGACGCGACGTTCCTGCGCCGGGCGTCGCTCGATCTGGTCGGTTTGCTGCCGACCGCGGACCAGGCGGAGGCGTTCCTCGCGGACCCGTCCCCCGACAAGCGGGAGCGGCTGGTCGACGACCTGCTGGCCCGCGAGATCGACTATGCCGATCACTGGCTGACCTTCTGGAACGACCTGCTGCGGAACGACTATGCGGGGACCGGATTCATCACGAAGGGCCGCACGCAGATCAGCGGGTGGCTGTACCGGGCCCTCCGCGAGAACAAGCCCTATGACGCGATGGTTCGCGAACTGGTCGCCCCCGCCGACGACGGCAGCGCCGGGTTCATCAACGGCATCGAGTGGCGGGGCACGGTGAGCGCCGGGCAGACGCTGCCGATTCAGTTCTCGCAGAGCGTGTCGCAGTCGCTGTTGGGCATCAACATGAAGTGCGCCTCCTGCCACGACAGCTTCATCGACCGCTGGACGCTCGCCGACGCCTACGGACTGGCGGCGATCTATTCCGAGAAACCACTTGAACTGTACCGCTGCGACCAGCCGACCGGGCGGATGGCCGGCCCGGCGTGGCCGTTCCCGGAGATCGGCCAGGTCGACGGCGACGCCCCCCGCGACGAACGGCTGCGGCAGCTCGGCGATCTGCTGACGCACCCGGAGAACGGCCGCGTGCCGCGGACGATCGTCAACCGCCTGTGGGCTCAGCTGATGGGGCGGGGAATCGTGCACCCGCTGGACGCGATGCAGACCGAGCCGTGGAACGCCGACCTGCTCGACTGGCTGGCCGCGGACTTCCAAGACCACGGCTACGACCTGAAGCGAACGCTCCGCCTGATCGCCACTTCGGAGGCGTATCGGAGCCGGTCGCTGCGGCTCGAATCCGATGCCCCGCTGCCCGAGGCGGGGTCGGCCGTCCCGCTGGTCAAGCGGCTGACCGCCGAGCATTTCGTCGACGCGGTTTGGCAGCTGACCGGAACGGCCCCCGTAGAGTACGACGCCCCCGTCGATCGGCGACCCGCACCTGAGGACGAGCCAGCCGAACCGGCCGAACCGATGACGCGGGCGGCGTTGCTCGCCAGCGACGCCCTGATGCGGTCGCTCGGCCGGCCGAACCGCGACCAGATCGTCACCTCGCGGCCGAGCGAGGTGTCGACGCTCGAAGCCTTGGACCTCAACACCAGCGAGGCGCTTGTCGCGAACCTGCGCGTCGGGGCGGAGCGAATGCTCGCGGCCTCTCCGCAGCCGTCGGACCTCGTCGACGATCTGTTCCTGTCGGCTCTGACCCGGCGGCCGACGGAGGAGGAGCGGGCATTGATCGGCGACTACCTCGGGCCGGCCCCCGACGCGGACGCCCTGACGGACGTGATGTGGGCCCTGTTGATGAAACCGGAGTTCCTTCTGATCCGTTAGCCGCCGCCCCCGGGCTCCCGGTTCAAGGCGTGCCCGGACCGTTCGCATTTTCCCGACCCCGCCTGCTCGCCGTGACGCTGTTCATTGATCCGACCCTCCCCGAGCCGATCGCCCGGCGGACGTTGCTGAAAGGACTCGCCGCCGCATCAGCGGCGGCGTGGGCGTCGGGGCCGGTCCGGTCGCTGCGGGCGGGGGAATCGGACGTCGAACAGCCGGAACCGAAGGCCGACGCCTGCATCCTCCTGTGGATGGCCGGCGGGATGGCCGCCCCGGAGACGTTCGATCCGAAGCGTTACGCCCCCTATTCAGAGGGGCTGGCGATGAAGGACGTGCTCAGCACGTTCCCCGCGATCCCGACGAGCGTCGACGGCGTGGAGATCTGCGGCGGGCTGGACCGGATCGCCGGGGTGATGGACCGCGGGACGCTGATCCGCTCCGCGGTGCAGCCGGACCTCGGCAGCATCCTGCACTCACGGCACCAGTACCATTGGCACACCGGCTACGTCCCGCCGCACACGGTCGCCTGCCCGCACATCGGGGCGTGGATGGCGAAGACGCTCGGTCCGCGTCGCGAGGTGATGCCCCCGTTCATCAACATCGGGCAGCGGCTCGAAGGCGTGGGCGAGAAGGAGGAACTCAAGGCCTTCACCACCGCCGGTTTCTTCGGCAGCGAGTACGGCCCGCTGAACCTGCCGTACCCCGAGCAGGCCGCCCGGTCCGTCCGCCCGCCGGCCGGGATGACCGGCGACCGCTACGCTCGTCGACAGCGGTTGTTCCGCGACCTCGTCGACCGCAGCCCGCAGCGGGACCGGATCAGCGAGGACAAACGCGACTCCCTGCTGCGGTCGATGGAGAACGCCCACCGCCTGATGAGTTCCAAGGAGCGGGAGGCCTTCGACATCGAGCGGGAGCCGGCCGACGTCCGTGCCGAGTACGACACCGGCCGATTCGGGCGGGGTTGTCTGCTCGCCCGGCGGCTCGTGGAGAACGGGGCCCGATTCGTGGAGGTGACGACCGAGTACGTGCCGTTCCTGCACTGGGACACCCACGACGCCGGTCACGAAACCGTGGCCCGGATGCACGGCGAGATCGACCGGCCGATCGCCCGGTTGATCCTCGACCTCGAAGAACGCGGCCTGCTGGACCGCACGCTGGTGATCGTGGCCTCGGAGTTCAGCCGGGACGCCCTGATGGAGGGGCAACCGGGGTCGGACGCCAGAGACCAATCGCGGGCGAAGGTCGACCGTATCACCGAGGAACGTCACTACGGCCTGCACCGTCACTTCACCGGCGGGAGCAGCGTGCTGATGTTCGGCGGCGGGATGAAACGCGGCTTCGTCTACGGCCGCACGGCCGACGAACGGCCGCTCGTCGCGGTCGAGAACCCGGTCTCCGTGACCGATCTGCACGCGACGATCATGACCGCCATGGGCGTCAGCCCGAAGACGGGGTACGAGGTCGAGGGGCGGCCGTTCTACGTGACCGAGGACGGCGCCGGCCGCTCCGTCGACGCCCTCTTCGCCTGACGGCTCGCGTAGGCCCGACCTCAACGACGCACGCCTGAGCGATTCGGCGTGCCGTCGTCGCGAGCCTTCATCCCGGGCTGATGTCGCAGCGCCCCGCGGACACCGTGCGTCGTTCTTCGGGGCGACCGGATCGGAGGGCGTTCGGTCTCGCCGCCAAACGAGAGGGACGAATCAGCGATCGACCGGTGCGGGGGCGCTGGCCGCCGGGAGGTTCCAGAGGCGGATCTCGCCGTCCCGCGAAGCGCTGATCAGGCGCCTGCCCTCCGGCGTCAGGGCGAGTTGTTCGACCGCGTCCGCGTGGCCGGTCAGGGTGCGGTCCTCGCTGCCGTCGGATAGATGCCAGATCCTGATGCGGCCGTCGCTCCCGCCGGTGATCGCTCGTCGTCCGTCCGGCATCGGCAGCAGGCACAGCGCAGGGCCGGCCCCCTCATCGGGGACGAATAAACGATCGGCTCGGCCCGCGGAGAGATCCCAGGTGCGGACAGGGCCGTCCGCCGACGCCGTGATCGCCCGGCGTCCGTCGGGCGTGACCGCCAAATGTTCGACGGCTCCGGCGAGTGCGGACATCTCGGCTTGCAGTCGTCCGGTTCCGAGATCCCAGAGCCGTACGGCGCCGTCCTCTCCGCCGAAGACCGCCCGCCGGCCGTCCGGCGTGAACCTCGCGACGGCGATCGCTCCGCCGCCGCCCGCGAAGAATCGCTCTTCGACGCCGGTCGCCGCCTCCCAGAGCCGCCCGGTTCCGTCATCGGACGCGCTCAGAATTCGGCGTCCTTCCGGGCTGACGGCCACGTCGTTCACCGCGGCTCCGTGCCCCGTCAGCACGATCGCGCGACCGCTGTCCAGATCCCAGACGCGCACGGTGCCGTCGACGCCGGCGCTGACGGCTCGCTGGTTGTCCGGCGTGGTCGTCAGATCCAGGACGGCGCCCTCGTGGCCCAGCATCCAACCGGTCATCTCGCCGGCGTCGGCGTCCCAGCGACGGAGCGAGCCGTCGTTCGACGCGAACACGGCTCGCGTGCCGTCCGGCGTGATCGCCAGGCCGGTCAGCGGGGCGCCGGCGGGGTAGATTTCACGTTGCTCCCCGGTCTCGCCGTCCCAGATACGCAGGGTTTGATCCCGCGAAACGCTGAACGCCCGCCGACCGTCCGGCGTGACGGCCAAGCCGGTGACCGGCCCCTCATGGCCGCTCAGGACGAGCGGCGTCATCCCCGGTACGGACGGGGGCGGCTCGCTCGATCGCGATTCGTTCGAGGCAGGGTCCGCAGTCGTGAGTACGGGCGTCGCGCCCTCCGCGGCCTCCTCGGGGGACGCAGACGAGACGATGCCCCACACGATGGCCGACGCTCCGATGACCGCGGCGACGACCGCCGCCGGAATCGCAGCGGCGGGAACGCCCCGGCGCCGGCGCGGTAAACGCGAGACGCGGGTCGCGCGGCGAGGCGAGGCGGGTTGCCGTTCGGGTTCGGGCGGTTTCTCTCGGCGTCGGGACGAGCGGTGGGGGGACGGGGCCCCATCTGTGACGCTCGCGAAAACCGGCGCCGGCGGCGGCTTGCGCTTCGGGCGCCGCTTCGAGGTCGAACGCGGGATCGGCTGCGTCGACTTCTCCCGCGAGCGCAGCGTGCGATCGTAGGCGGCGCGTTTCTCCGGGTCTTTCAACACGCCGTGGGCCGCGGCGACGCGGTTCAACAGCGCCTCGGAAAGGGCCGCTCGTTCGCCCAGTCCGAACCCTTTCAGCAGTACGATCCGGGCGTCGGCGGCGTTCCCGATCACTTCGGCGTCGGACTCGAACGGGTCGATCCCGAGCAGGCGATAGTGCGTCGGCGGTTGCTCCGCCGGAGAGATCCCCAGCCATTTGTGCAGCGGATCGAACGCGGCGGGGTCGGCGGGCACGGACGGGGCGAGGGGCGAAACGACGGGGGGGACGAACCAGGCGGCCACGAACTAAGCGGCGACGAAGCACGATCGATCGTCCTCAGCGGGCGACGCGATTCAACTCCTGACGCGACCCGCCGGTTCACGGCTCGTGCCGATCGGAGACCGCGGACTCAAACCGCCACGCCGTCGTCCCGCACGAACGTCCGCCAGCGGGCGCGGTCGTCGTCCGAGAGGCCGGAGTCCCGCTCCAGCGTCGCCTCCGCCACCTTGCCCTGTGCTTCCGCCCGCACGCTGAGGGTCGCGGAGGCGCTCATCCGCAGCGTCACGGAGACCGGCACGGGCTTGGTCGCGTCGGTCGGCAGGCCGTCGACCACCACGGTGCCGACCGGCTGACCGTGCCGGCCCGCGGCGTCCGCCCCCTCGGTCACGTTCACCGTGACGACCGCCTGCCCGGCGCGGACAGTGCGGAACTGCATCGATTTCTCCGCGGGGATCGAGGTGTTCCCGGGGATCAGCACATGCGTTCGTTTCTCTTTGGTGGTGGGGTCGGTGACCTCCACGCCGATCGCGTGAGAACAAACGTCCGCCACCGACAGGCCCGACGTGGACTTCGGCGGGATCGGCCGACCGGCCTTCTTCGCGGCCCGGCGGGCGGTGCGGTCGCGGAGCAAACCGGCCATCACCGCCGCCCCGTGCGCCACGGCTTCGTCCGCGGAGACGGAGGCGTCCGGCTCCAATCCGCTTTCCTGCTGCAATGCGGTTTTCACCTGCGTCATGCGGCTCGATCCGCCGACCAGCAGCACCCGGGTCAGCTTGTCCCAGGACATACCCGCTTTCTTCAACACCTGCTTGCTGGTGAACAGCGTGCGGGCCAGCAGGTCCGAGGTTAGTTCTTCGAACTGCTCCCGCGAGACCGGAATGCGGGCGGCCTGGCCCAGATGCTCGACCGTGACGGTGGTGGAGGAGAGCGCCGTCAGCGATTTCTTCGCGGCCTCCGCCTCGCGCAGCAGGCGCCGCAGGCCGGACGGGTCGGTCCGGGGATCCAGGCCGTGCTTCGCCTTGAACGCCTCGGCGAGATAATCGGCGAGACGGGCGTCCCAGTCGGCGCCGCCCAGCAGCACGTCGCCCTCGGTGGCGAGCACCTTGAAATCCAGCCCCTCGATCCGCATCGCCGTCACGTCGAACGTGCCCCCGCCGAGGTCGTAGACCAACACCTGCTCCCTCTGCTCCGCGGCCCCCTCGGCGTTCAGGTAGCCGCGCCGGGTGCCGAACGCGACCGCGGCGGCGGTCGGTTCGTTGATCATCTCGGTGACCTTTAGGTCCGCCAGATCCGCCGCATCCCGGGTCGCCCGGCGACGGCGATCGTCGAAGAAGGCCGGCACCGTCACGACGGCCCTGTCGATCGGTCCGCAAACGGCTTCGGCGTCGCGCTTCAACTGGGCCAGAATCAGGCTCTGCAACGCCTCGGGCGGGTACGCCTTCCCGCCGAGTTTCTTGGAGAACGCCGCTTTCCCCATGTCGCGTTTGACCAGTTCGGCGACGCGGTCCGGCTCCGCGACGGCGGCCCGCAGCGCCTCGGTCCCTACGATCGCCCGCTCCGGGTCCAGCAGCACCACGCTGGGGGTCGTGCGGTCGCCCTCCGCGTTGGGGATCGTCTCCGGCCGACCGTCCGGCCCCAGCCAGGCGACCACGCTGCGGGTCGTCCCCAGATCGATTCCGACGGCGGGGGCGGGCATACGCGGCAAGAACTTCGAAGGATCGACGGGCGGGGAAAGGCCGGGCGAGAGCGAACCGGCGGGAGCGTCAGCTTTCGGGGACGTAATCCGGGCCGTAGTCAAAGTGTTGGTCCGGCTGACTGAGCACCTCGCCGGCGGCGTCGATCGCGCGACCGACGTTGCGAAGCTCTTCCAACTGGGCTTCGCCCGCGTAGCGGGCGCGCAGGTGGGACGGCAGGTCTTGGGCGTGACCGTCCCGTTCGATCACCGCCAGATCCTGCCGGGCCAACTCGGCTCGATCCGCTTCGTCCTCCGCGATGAGCCGGCGCCACGCCAAACGGTCGGCTCGTTCGCTGTCCTGCCGGTTCTGGGTGGCGGCGATCTCCGCGTCGACCGCGGCGAGGGTTGATTGCGCCGCGGCGAGGGCGGCGTCGTCCCGGGCGGCGGCCTGAAGCGTGACGAGATTCCGGTAGTACGCCCGCAGGCCGTCGTACAGTTGCCGGTAGATCAATTGATCCTCGGGGTCGTCGGAGCACTCCTGAAACTCCAGCCCGGAGGCGTGCATATGGGCGACCAGATGAATCGCGGAGTCCAGCGTGCCTTCCGTTTGCCGATTGCCCATCGAACTGTTGGCGTAGCGGCCGACGGCGTAACGCAGCGAGAGCACTTCCCGTTCGGCCTCCTTCAGATCGCGGACGGTCAGCGGTCCCCATCGTCCCGCGGGGACCCCGGTGACGCCGACCTGCGCCGCCGCGGCCGCATCGCCCAACCGCACGACGCGCTGAAAGCTGATCGCCTTCTGCACTTCGTATTGCAGGTCGTCCACCGCCTTCATCAGACGAAACAGAGCGTCATCGACGCCCGGATCGCGGGGGTCGGCGTTCAACGCCCGATCGCGGGCCTCGTCCACCCGCGCCAATTGCGGCCCGAAGCCCAGTCGCAGCGTCCGCGACCAGGTCGGCGGCAGGACGGTCTCCCGGATCACGCCGTTCTCCGAGGTGAGGCTCGTCATCACCGCCGCGCCTTTCAGGCCGACCTTGGCGAAGTTCACGCGAGTCAGGGCGCGAGGATTGATTCCCACGTCGTCCGTCAGCGTGCGGGCGACTTCCTCCCGCACCTCCCGGTCCACCGGATCGTCACCGGGCGCGGCCTGCAAACCGTTCAGTAGAAACAGGTGCTCCGAGGCGGAGGGGCCGAGCAGGTCGAGGTAGTAGTTCAACGCCCGGCCCGAGACGATCGCCCCGTTGGCCAGCGGGGAGCCGGCGTTCAAGCGGCTGGCGAATTGTTCCCGCACCGTTCGCAGCCGGGTGACGGCGTACGGCTCCTCCGCCGGGCCGACCACGACCCGCGGCCCGAACGTCCGTCCGTCCGCCTGTTTCAGGATCTCCGGGCTGGTCTGCGAAACGTCCCGAACCGGGGCGAAGTCCCGCGACGCCCACTGACTGACTGCGAGCCGCTGTCGCTCTCGCTGCACGGCCACTTCCGCAGCCGGGCGAGCGCCGCCCTCCAGGACATCCAGTTTCCCCTGGGTCGCCGCTTCCTGTTGAGCCTCCGCGGCGGCGACTTCCTGCATCACGGCGGCGACGTGATCGCGGAGTCTTTCGCTCTCGGAGACGTACGCTTCCAGTCGCGCCGCGGCCAACTGGGCGGACTCCGCCTCGATCGCGCTGGGGAGCGGCTTGTTCGCCCACATCGAGCGATCCTGAGGCATCGCCCACGCCGCGGGGGCGCCGTTTAGAACGGCGGGGCCGCCGCCCGACAGCGCCAGACCGACGAGGGCCGGGGCAAGCATCACGCGGCACGGCGAAGCGGCGGAGGCGAACATCGTGAACGCTCGGCGGGGGGACGGCGGGAACGCGGGCGTCTTCAGCGGGAAGCGGACCGGGACTCCGTTGCGGGACACGCTCTCGCCGCAAGATACACGACCGCCGAGGGGGCGTGGTCACTCGCCCGGCAGATCGGCCAGACGATCGGCGGGAACCACGGCCAATTCCTCTCCGCCGGCCGCCACCACGCCGATCAGGCGACCCGCTTCGTCATAGACGCCGGAGCCGACCACGCCCGGCATCGCGTTCTCGAGGGCGACGAGGAACGCGGGGAAGCCCGGCTCGCCCTCGGCGTTGCGGTCCGCTCCCCCCGCTTCCGCGGCGAGTTCGAAGGACTCCGGTTCCGGGTTCAGCGCATCGACCGCGGCGGGGGCGTCCTCGGCGCCGCCGACCCGCCACCCGCGGATCGTCACCGGCGAGCCCTTGCGGAATCCGTCCGTCGGCGCCCCGGCGACCGCCGGCGTGATCGGGATGCCCTCCGCGAGATGCAGGACGGCGACGTCCGCCGCGATACTGGCTCGGGCGTTCGGAGCGGACGCATCGTAGCGCGGGTGCAGCGTGATGCGTTCGACCGCGACCCCGGCGGCCGGCAGCGCGGCGCCGAAGACGCGGACCTCCTCGTCCTCCTCGCTGGCGAGAATGCGTTGCAGATAGCCCCCCGGTCCGCCGGCCGTCGCGAGTGTCCGCGGGCCGATCGCCGCCGCGGAGCAGACGGGATATCGGTTCCCGGACCGAACGCCCCCCACCCACAGCACATCGCCCTGCGCCACGGCGGAGGGCGAATCTGCGTCGTCGTCTCCCCCGAGCAGCCACGCGGCCGCGACCACGGCGAGCGCCCCGAGCGACAGCGCCGCGACCGCACAGCCGGCGATCGTCGGGACGAGCCACCGCTTCGCGGACGGCTTCGCCGGTTGGGGGGAGGAGGCGATCGAGGCGTCGTCGTCCGCTCGACCCGGTGGCGGCGCAGTCGAACTGCTGGGACTCTCGACGCCGGCCCGCTCGTCGGGATCGGCGCCGCGCCGGCTCTTGCTCTCCGGGGAACTGGCGACGGCAGCGCCGCCCGGGGTCGCTCGTTCGCCGAGGAACCCGACGGTGTGCCCGGCGAACTCCAGCGCGTCGCCGGGGGAGAGCCAGACGGTACGGCCGGACTTCTCGCCGACGCGCACTTCCGTGCCGGACGCCGTCGCCATCCAGCGACCGGCGACCTTCCGCAGAGAGACCCGCGGACCGCCGCGGGCGTCGCCCAGGGGCACGTCCGCCGACTTCCCGTTCGAGGCCGGTCCGCCGAGAACGACTTCGTCTCCGTCGAATTCCCGGACCCTTCCGTCCTCGGTCTGCAAGCTGATCATTGCGGACGACGTGATACGGGCGGCGACTTTGATGGGAGGCCTGCGCACAGAGCTATCAGGCATTCCCCCGGACGGCTGAGAGGGTATCGTCGGGGTCGACCTCGCGACAGTCCCGCCCCCATCCGCCGCCGCACGTGTCTGACGCAAACGTCGAGTTCGCTCCCGCGTTCGACCCCCTATACAAGTGGCTGGCGATCCCTCCGGCGGAGCAACCGCCGACGCACTATCGCCTGCTGGGGCTGGCGCCGTTCGAGTCCGACGTCGAGGTGATCGGGAACGCGGCCGACGCCCGCATCGTGTTGTTGAAGGGGTTCGGCCTGGGAGAGCACGCGGCGCTGTCCGAGGACTTGCTGAACCGCGTCGCCGCGGCCCACGGCGTGTTGAAAGATCCTGCGAAACGGGCCGCCTACGACCGAACGTTGCGGAGGAAAGCGGCGGCGCCGGCCGGGACGCCCGGCGAACCCCAAACCGAGGCGCTCGCGGGACTCCCCGGCGACAGCGGAGCGAACGCCGAGGCACCAAAGAGCGCTGACGAGATCAAGATCGACGTCGCCGAGGGCAGGCGGACCGGCGAGATCAAGCAGCCAACGCGTGCCAAGACCGCCGCGGGAGCGGGACCCGCCCCTCGGACGCGGCTCGTTCTCGGGCTGGCCGGCGGGGGAGCGGCGATCGCGGGACTGGCGGTTCTTCTCGTGCTGGCGCTCGGCGGGGACGGCGCCGACGACCCGGGCGGCGCCGACCGTCCCGCCGAGACCGGCGTCTTGGCCGCGTCCCGACCGGTAAACGACGAGGCCCGGCGCCCGGTCGCCGACGCCGACGGCAGTGATGGTGTGGTCGACGACGACGTCCCGGGCGATCGCCGGAACGAGTTCTTCGGAGGCGGCCCGAGAAACGCCTTCAACAACGTCCCCGCGAACGTCCCCGCGGGTATTCCCGGCCCCGACGGTATTCCCGGCCCCGACGACGACCCTGACGACGACCCTGGCGGCCGTAACGGCGGCGATTCGGGATTCGATGCGGTCGGTGCGGCGGTCACGCCGATGCAGCTGCGCATGGATGCGCCTCCCCCGCGCGCCCTCGATGACCCGCCGGCCCTCAATGGCCGACCGCCCGACGTGACCGCGGCGGCGTTCACCTCGGACGGCGGTCTCGTCGTCAGCGGCGCCCGGGACGGAGCGATCGTCGTGCACGACACCGGCGCCGGCTCCGTCGAACGGTTCCTCTATGGATCCAACGGCGGCGTGCTGGACCTCGCGGCGCTGCCGGACGGGCGATTCCTCGCCGCCTGCGGCGACCATCACCTGAGGATCGTCGACGCACGAACCGGCCAGGAAGAACGAGTGCTGAAGGGGCACTTCGGTCCGGTGGAACACGTCGCCGTCGATGCCGACGGCCGTCGCGCGGTGAGTACGGACGGCCTCCCGACGGCTCGGGTCTGGAATCTTCAGACCGGGGCGGAGGAACGTGTGCTCGATCATCCCGGGCAACCGGCGGTCGCCGTCGCCGTGACCGCCGACGGCGAGCGCGCGATCACCGGCACGGCCTACGGACCGATCTACGTTTGGGATCTCGACACCGGTCGTCCGATCCAATCGCTCTCCGGTCACGCTGGCCCGATTCGGGGGCTGGCGGCCGCCTCGGACGGTCGGCGGGTCGTCAGCGTGGGCGAGGACGGGACGCTGCGGGTCTGGAACCTCGACACCGGTCGGGAGGAACATCTGCTGCAGACCCCCGGCCCGGTGAGCGTCGCGGTCACCCCCGACGGCCGGTACGCCCTCACCGGGCACGAAGAGGGCTCGGTTCAAGTCTGGGATCTCGCCGCCGGTCGTCGGGAACGGACGTTGCCCCGGCAAGGGGGGGCCGTTCGCACGCTCGCCGTGTCGCCGGACGGCGCTCGTCTCGTGAGCGGCGGCGGAAACCGGGGCGTGCAGGTGTGGGATCTGTTCGAACCTCACCCGAATCCCCGGGCGCTCGCCGGCCAGACGGCCCCCGGGCGCGGCTTCGGCGGATTCGGCGGTGCGCCCCACGATCCCTCAGCCGCGGGAGCGCGCTCGGGCGTCACGCCCCCCGTTTCGCCCACCGGGCGCTGGGCGGTGCGTTTGGAGGACGGCGGCTACGTCGCCACGTCGTTTATCGACGGCGATGTCGTGGACGGCGCCGACGAGATCACGTTGGAGATGTACGTCACGCCGTTGGGCGGCGCAGGGGGGCCGCAGACCGCAATGACTCGCGGATTCGGGACGTTACGCGGGCGGACGTCCAACGGGATGGACCCGGTCTCCGCCCTCCTGAGCGCCGCCCACCGGGACGGCGGCATGGGGCTGGGGGTCGCACAGGGGCGCTATCAGTTCATGCGATACAGTCGCTCCGGGCATGTGCATTCGACGTTCGGCGAAGACTTGGTCATCGGCCGACGGGTCCATCTGGCCGGCGTCTGGAACGGCGCCGGGCTGCGCGTCTTCGTGAACGGCGTCCCCGGGGACGCCGTTGCGGCGCCGGGTTACAAACCGTCCGGCGAACCGTTCTTGATCGGCGCCACACCCGACGCCGCCGGGAACCCGGAGTACTTCACGAACGTGGAGGTCGAGTCCGTGCGCATCACCCGGGATGCGCTCTACTCCGTGCAGTTCGATCCGCCGGAGCAGTTCGACGTCCTGCCCGAGACCGTGCTCTGTCTGGCGTTGAACGAGGGCGAGGGGCGTGACGCCTCCGACTCGTTCCCCGACGCCGCCCCGAGCCGTATCACCAATGGCGGATGGGTTCCGGTGGCCGACATGCCGGCGCTCGCCGAGTCCGACGGGACAGACGCCGACGGGACAGACGCCGACGGGACAGACGCCGACGGGACAGACGCCGACGAAGCGACGTCGTCCGCCGGGGAGGACGGGGAGGCGACCCCGGTCGCTGCGGCGGTCGCGGCCGGGACGAACCGCGGGCCGATGCGGGTGCGGTCCGATCCGCCGGCGCCGCGGACGCTGTCCGAGAACCGTGAACTGGTGTGGCGTCTGTGCGTCATGCCGGACGGCAGAACCGTGGCGTGCGCTTCCGCGGACAAAGCGCTGCACCTGCTGAACCTCGAAACCGGCGCCGAAGAACGGTCGTGGCCGGCGATGCTGAATTGGGGGTCGGACGTTTCGGTCACCGCGGACGGGACGCGAATCCTCACCGCCGCCGTGAAGGACCGGGCCACCGTCTGGAACGCGGCCGACGGTGAAGCGACGCAGACTTTCCGCGGGCACGACGACGAGGTGCTGGCGGTCGCGATCTTTACGGGCGGGCGACACGCGGTTTCCGGCAGCGCCGACGGCAAGGTTCACGCCTGGAACGTCGCCACCGGCGCGGGAGAGTCCGAGTTCGACGATCACGAAGGCCCCGTGACCGCGGTCGCGGCCGTTCCGGACAAGCCGCAGGCGGTCAGCGGATCGGTGGACGCCACGGTACGCGTCTGGGATCTGAAGGCCGGTCGGCAGCAGAAAAAGCTGAGAGGACACCAGGAGGTGATCGTCGATCTCGTCGTCACGCCCGACGGGCGCCGCGTGATCAGTGCCTCGCGGGACGACACGTTGGGGGTCTGGAACCTCGCCACGCTCCGCGGGGAACGCACGTTGCGCGGCCACACGGACGACGTGACCGCGGTGACCGTGACGCCGGACGGCCGGCACGTCGTCAGCGGGTCCGACGACGGAACGATGCGGATCTGGGATCTCGCCACCGGCGAGTCGGTACATACGACGCCCAAACTGGAGTACGGGCTGCTGGACGTCGCCGTCACACCGGACGGCCGCCACGTCGTCAGCTCTTCCCAGGACAAAGTGGTGCGGGTTTGGGATCTGTTCGAGCCAGCCCCCTGAGCCGAGCGGGCCAAGGGGGACGGGCAGGACCGGCGGACTCTTCCGAGTCGCGGCTCAAAACTTTCTCGATCGCGGAGAAGCAGGTCGGCGGCGGCGCCGTATTGCCCCGCGAGGGGGCCGAACGCTCCCCGCGTCCCAAGCCCCGATCGAAAGTCTCTCCGATGTTCGCCCGCCTGCTCTCCGCCGCCGCGCTCGCCGCCGTGCTGGCCGTTCCGCAAGTCGCCGCCGCCGGCCATTGCTCGGGCGGTTCCTGCTACGACTCTGGGTACAGCGACCACGAACCCTGCCGCTACGAGTGGGTCACCAAGTACCGCACCAAGCTGGTGACGAAGTACAAGCACGTCGTGAAGTACGACCACTGCGACGAGCCGTACCTGGCCAAGGTCGCCTACCGGGCGAGGGTCCGCGTGCCGTACCGCGTGCGGGTGAAGGTCTGTCACTGAGCGGCGAGCGCCGCGGCGCTCGCTTCGGGGCCTTGGAAACGTGGACGGTTGCGGGTCGAGCGTGGGATCGGGAGTCTCCCGGCCCCGCCGTTCTTCCCGACGCCATGCCCGACTCCGGCGAACACCGCTCCCCCAGCGACGCCCTCGCCGCGGCCGCAGCGTCCGGAGATGCGGCGGCCTGGTCCGATCTGGTCCGTGCGCTCTCCCCCCGGCTGATCGGCTTCCTGCGATCACGCGGCCTGCGTCCCGCGGAAGCGGAAGACGTTGCTCAAGATGCTTGGGTGCGGGTGCTCGATCGATTTGACGCCTACGACCGCGACCGTCCCTTTCGCCCGTGGCTGTTTCAGATCGCCGTGAACCTGTCCGCCGACCGCGGCCGGTCCGACGCCCGCCGCATCGCCCGGGAACGGCACGTCGCTCAGGAAAAGGACGGCGCCGCCGAAGCGACCGACGCCGCCCCGCACGCGGGGATCGAGCGTCAGGAGACCGCCCGGGCCGTCGCCGGATGCCTGGAGAAACTGTCGGAGGTCGAGCGTTCCTGCCTCGGCCTGCGCTACCGTGAAGGGTTGAAGAACCATGAGGTCGCGGACCGCCTGGACGTACCCAAGGGGACCGTCGACGGAGCGTTCTCACGCGGTCTGAAAAAGATGTCCGCTTGCCTGTTGCACGCCGACGGCGACCTTTCCCCCGGCTCGCACGCCTGACCGATCCGATGAACGCCCCCTTTCTCCTCGAAACGATCCCGGACGCCGCCCCGGCCCGCGGTCCGTGGCTGGACAGCGTGCTGGTGGGCGATGACCTCGACCGGCTCGTCGCGGAGTTGGACGCGTTGGGTTCCGCGGTCGCCGCCGAGCGCGCTCCCGTCGCTCAAAGCCCGGAGGCGGAATTAGACGCCCTGCTGGGGACGCACCGTTCGACGGCGTTGGCGGACGGCCTCGCTGCCGCTCCGGCGGAGACGGTCGAGACGCTGCTGACCCGGCCGGAATTGCTGCTGGCGTTGCGAACGCTGGTGCTGACCGAGGGCGGGCCGCACTGGGACGCCGTGGCCAGCGACGACCCCGCGCTGCGAGCCGCCGCCGACCGCGTCGTCGCGGCGGTCAAGCAGCGGACGGGCGAGGCAGGCGAGACTGCCGCCGCACAAGACCTTCCGATGCCGGCGTCTGCCGTCGCCCCGACCGACGAACGAAGCGAACGGAAACGGTCGTGGGGCACGGCGGTCCTGACGGGCGTGGCGGGGCTGGCGTTGGGGCTGATCGCCGCGTTCTTCCTGACCCCCGATCCCGCGGCGCCCGGACCTGCGGGGCCGGCAGCCGTCGCATCGATCGGTTGGGGCTGGGCCGGACCGGAGGGGCTGCCCGCCGCGGACGACCCCCGCGCATACCTCGACGGCTTGGCGGACGAAGCGGAGGAGTGGTTCAAGAAGCGCCCGGAAACCGACGCCGCGGTGGCGAAGCGAATCGGCGAATTCCGCGCCGGGTGCAGCGTGCTGATCCTCGCGGAGCACCCCGCCCTGCCCGACGACGCGGCGGACCGTCTGCGGGAGAAGTGCCGGTTGTGGGCCTCCGCGCTAGACGAGCAACTCGCCGCCGTGGAGGCGGGCGAGCCGCCGATCGAGGTCCGCGGCCGCACTGACGAAACCGTCCGCAAGCTGATCGTCGCGCTGCGGGGCGACGCGATTCTCGCCGCCTGACGTTCGGTCTGGGGCGGTCGGGTTCGACGGGGCGAATCGGGCGGCCACGGACTCGGTCGCACCCGCCGAACGCGGTCGGTAAACCGTGCGGACCGGTCGTCGCGTGCGGCGACCCGTTGCTTGCGCCCCGGCTCTTGCTTACCGCCCCGACCGAGGCGGAACTCAAGGACGCGCTAGACGCGTTTCGGGCGGACTTCGCCCGGCTGCGGGAGGAGGTCGGCCGCGTGATCGTCGGGCACGGGCCGATCGTCGACGGGACGCTCACCGCGTTGATCGCCGGCGGGCACGTGCTGCTCGAAGGCGTGCCCGGCCTCGGAAAAACGCTGCTGGTCAACACGCTGGCGAACGCGCTGTCCGTCACCTTCGGCCGCGTGCAGTTCACCCCGGACCTGATGCCCGCGGACCTCGTCGGCACGAACGTCGTGCTCGAGGACGAGACCGGCCGCAAGAAATTCGAGTTCCAGAAAGGGCCGATCTTCGCCCATGTACTACTCGCCGACGAGGTGAACCGGGCGACGCCGAAGACGCAATCGGCGTTGCTCGAAGCGATGCAGGAAAAGTGCGTGACCGTCGGCGGAACGACGCACAAACTCCCGGCGCCGTTCCTCGTGCTCGCCACGCAGAACCCGCTGGAAATGGAAGGTACCTATCCGCTGCCCGAGGCCCAGCTCGACCGGTTCTTCGTCAAGTTGCTGGTCGAGTTCCCGACCGCCGCGGACCTCGGCGAGATCCTCAACCGCACGACCGCGACCGACGTTCCTTTCGCCAAACCGGTGCTGGACGGCGACCGCGTGCTGGCGATGCGGGATTTGGCCCGGCAGGTGCCGATCGCGAACGAAGTGCGGGACCGGGCCGTCGCACTGACGCTCGCCACGCACCCCGGCCACCCGTCGGCGCCGGAGGCGGTGAAGAAGTACGTGCGATTCGGCAGCAGCCCCCGCGGCGCCCAGGCGATGGTGCTGGCCGCGAAGGTGCGAGCGATTCTCGACGGCCGCTTCCACGTCGCCAAAGACGACCTGCACGACGCCGCGCCCGCGGTGCTGCGTCACCGATTGATCCTCGGCTTCGAGGGGCAGGCGGAAGGCGTGAAGGCGGACGACGTGATCAGTGAGGTGGTGAAAAGTGGAAGGTAGAAGGTTGCAGGGAGAAGGCCTCATGGGCGGCACGCCGCCAGAGGATCGAGGTGCGGCTCGTCGAACCCGTGGGCCGGTTCGGCGATTCGAAGACCTCGAAGTGTGGCAGGAGTCACGGGTATTGGCCCGCGAGGTCTATCGGTTGGCAAGAGAGACGCCGCTCGGCCGAGACTTCAAACTTCGAGATCAAATGTGCGACGCGGCGGTGTCCGTCATGTCGAATATTGCGGAGGGATTTGAGCGAGACGGCGACCGCGAGTTCCCGCACTTTCTCTCCATCGCAAAAGCGTCTTGCGGGGAGGTGCGGTCGCAGAATTACGTCGCGCTCGATATCGGGCACTTTTCCGACGAAGAGTTTGCAGCACTGAGATCCCGCTGCGAAAGGATCAGCCGGATGATCGCGGCCCTGCGTACCGCCGTCCTCCGTCGACGCTCGGATCCGCCGCGTTAGGTATTCCTCCACCTTCCACTTTTTACCTTCCACCTTCCACCTTTCACCTCGTGCCCCTTTTTCCCCCAGATTTCCTCGACCGGCTCGAATATTTGTCGCTGCTGAGTAAGCGAGTGTTCGCCGGGCAGTTGATGGCCCAGAAGCGGACACGTCAGTTAGGTAGCGGCGTCGAGTTCGCCGATCACCGGCAATACGACCCCGGCGACGACTTCCGGCACCTCGATTGGAACCTCTACGCTCGCCACGGCGAGTTGTTATTGAAGCGGTTTCAGGAAGAAGAGGATCTGCATATTTATCTGCTGCTGGACGCCTCCCGCAGCATGTCGAGCGGAACGCCGCCGAAGTTCGATCTGGCCCGCCGGGTCGTCGCGGCGCTGGCATACATCGCCTTGGCGGATCTCGATCGCGTGGCCGTCGTCGCGTTCGCCGGGGGCGTGGTCGAAGAGTTCCCGCTGACCCGCGGCAAGGGCCGCATCCTCGCGCTGCTGCGGTTCTTAGAGAATCTCGACGCGGGGGGGACGGATACGAACCTCTCGAACCTCGTCGGCGAGTTCCTGCTCCGCGGTCGGCGGGCCGGGTTGGCGGCGGTGGTCTCCGACTTCTACGACCCGGCCGGCTTTCAGGCGCCGCTGTCGAAGCTGCGACACGCCGGCCACGAACCGCACGCGGTGCAGTTGTACGACGCGAAAGAGGCCGATCCGGGTTTCCTCGGCGACGTCGAACTGACCGACGTCGAGACCGGCCGCACCGAGAAACGCACCGTCACGGAGAAGGACCTGCGGCGGTATCGCGAGGCGTTCGACGGATTCCAGAAGGAACTCGCCACGTTGTGCAAAGGCCGCGGCTGGGGGCACACCGTCAGCCGGGCGGACGCCCCGTTCGACGACCTCGTGTTGGCGATGATGCGCGGGGCGAATCTCGTCTCGGGATGAACCGCGGGGGAACCGGCGGAACGCCGCTACGCGGCGAGTTTTTCCCATTCGGCCCGCACGCGGCTCAGGCCGACGCCGCAAACCTCAAACTCGTCCGCCAGCCGCAGCAGCACGGGGCCGTCGGCTTCGTCCGGGGGACCCTTGACCTCGGGGAATGACTGCGCGGCCGTCCGGTAGGCCGCCTTGCCCAGCAAGGCGACGTTCAGCAAGGCGTCCTTCGTCCCGGGGCGGCGCAATCGCTCCGGGTAGACGCCGGTGTAGAACAGCGCGACGTCGCCGGCGTGGCGGAACCCATCGCGGCGGGGGCGACCCTCGCGGCAGTCGGCTTCCTCCAGCATCCCCGCGACCTCCTCGATCCGGGCGCCGGAGGGCGTGCGAAGCCGGAAAACGGCGTCCAGCTTGCTGAACCGCGTGAGTAAGTCGCCGAGGTAATCCGTCAGCGACGGGTCCGCGACGCCCAACTCCGTCTGGAAGGTGCTTTCGACCAGCCCGGCGAAGAATCGCCGGAGGGCATCCGCCCCGGAAACGATGGGGGAACGAGACTCTGGACTCGACATCGGCGGGTCTCCGGCGGAGGACGGACGCTGGGCAAAAGCCTTGATGACGGAACGCGGCGGGCGCAGCTTTCACCGTAGGACCGAACCGTGGGGCTGGTCAACGTCTGTTCCGGCGCTGGAACGCTGAGGCTCTGCGGAGCCTCAGCGTTATGACGGGCTTACGCGTTCGCGCTGGCCGCTTCGAGTGCTCCGCCGATGTCGGCGATCAGGTCGTCGGCGTCTTCGATGCCGATGGACAGTCGAATCAGGTGTTCCGTGATCCCGCCGGCCCGACGGGCCTCCTCGCTCATGCTGGCGTGGCTCATCAGCCACGGGTACTGCCACAGGCTCTCGATCCCGCCGAGGGATTCCGCGAGCATCACCAGCTTCGTCCCAGTCAGCGTGTCCTGGGCGAACTTCGCGTCGCCGGCGGTCTCGAAGGAGATCATCGCCCCGAAGCCGTCCTGCTGGCTCTTCGCCAACTCGTGGCCCGGGTGATGCGACAGGCCGGGATAGTAGACCCGCTCGACGGCGGGGTGATCCTGAAGGAATTGCGCCACCTTGTGCGCGTTCTCCTCGTGCTTCTGCATGCGAACGCCCAGCGTCTTCACGCCCCGCAGCGTGAGCCAGCAGTCGAACGGGCTGCCGCCCAATCCGCAGGCGTTGCAGGCGAAGGCGATCCCCTTGGCGTACTCCTCCGACCCGGTCACCACGGCGCCGGCGATTACGTCGGAGTGGCCGTTGATGTACTTGGTGGTGGAATGCACCTCCACGTCCACGCCCATCTCGATCGGCCGTTGCAGCGCCGGGGAGAGGAACGTGTTGTCCGCGATCGTGAACAGCCCGCGGTCCTTCGCCAACGCGACCAGCGCCCGCACGTCGTGGACGTTCATCAGCGGGTTGGAGGGCGTTTCGATCCAGAGCGCCCGGGTGTTCTCCGTAACGGCCGCTTTGACTTCCTCTTCGTCGGACAGATCCACGAACGACACCCGCACCCCCCGCGTCGGCAGCACGTCGTGCAGCAGGCGGTAGGTGCCGCCGTAGATGTCCCGACCGGCGATCAGGTGATCGCCGCTGTTGAGCAGCATCGTGGCGAGATCCACCGCGGCCATGCCGCTGCACGTCACCCGACAGTCGACGCCGCCGCACAGGCTGGCGATGTTCTCCTCGAGCGCCCGGCGGGTGGGGTTGGCGCTGCGGGTGTAGTCGTAGCCGCGGTTGGTCCGCACGTCGTCCCAGACGAACGTGCTGGTCGGGTAGATCGGCGTGGTGGCGCTGCGGTACTGGCCATCCTTATCGACGCCCGTATGCACCGCCCGGCTGTCGAAGCCGTACGCGGAGTAATCGCGTCCGGCGGGCGGATTGGTGTGGGGGGCGGAGTCGGCCATCGAAATCGTGCGGGTGGAGCGGTGCGAGCGGGGCATTGCACCGGCGAACCGCCGCCTCCGCAATGCGGTAGACTGGACGCAGCCCGTTCGCCCTTGGTTCACGACCCCTCGGTTCACGTCGTCCCATGAACGCCGTCCTCTCGCCCACCGTGATCGATCCTCCGCTCTGGCCGGACGATCTCGATCCCGACGCTCCGCCGCCCGTGCTGCCTCTGATGACGCGGGACGAATACCTCGCGTTCGACCGATCCGCTCTGGAACTTCGCTACGAATGGATTGAAGGAAAGGTCCGATTAATGAGCGGCGGCACGCGGAACCACGGACGGACTTCGTCAAACTTCGCCCGCCTCCTCGGCAACCTATTTGCCGACCGCCCGCTGACCGTGGTCAGTCAGGGAACGCGCACGCACGTGCCTGACGGCGCCTACTACTACCCGGACGTGGTCGTCGAGCCGACCGAACCGCCGATCGTCGCAGGGTTGGAAGACTCCATTACCGCCGCCCTCCTGATCATCGAGGTCCTCTCCCCTTCCACCGCTCGAACCGACCGGGTGGAGAAGCGACGCGAATACCTCCGCATTCCGACGCTCGAAAACTACCTGATCGTGCAGCCCAACGTCCGCGAGATCGTCCGCCTGACGCGCAACGGAGATCGCTGGGGGGAGAAGTCTTTCCACGACGAGGAGATCGATCTCCCGCGGTTCGACGTCGCGCTGCCGATGGACGCGATCTATGAAGACTGCACGCCCGGCGAGCGGATCGACTGACCGATGGCCCGCATCTGGACCGAACCCCGCCCGCCTTCTCCGAACGAGCCGTCGGCCTCGGAGCCGGTGACGATCCACGTCCGGGTCTGCGGCTTCACGTTTCAATTCGGCACGGCGGCTCAGTTGGACAGGACGCTCGCCTTCTACCGCGAGAAGATCCGCCCCAGTTCCCGTTTGCCGGCCGACTACCGCATGCCGGGCGGTTGGTCGATTCCGATCGCCCACGACGAACAACGCTGGTTCGAACGCCTGCCGCCGCGGTTGCTGACGAACGAACATCGCCCCAAGGTCGTTGCGGCGCTGGAGCACGCGACCGCCGTGGCCCGCGGGGAGGCTCGACCGAGCCGCACCCCCGGAGCCTGACGGTTCCCTTCGCTCTGCCCGCGGTCGTTCGTTACGCCGCGTCGCGGATGTCTTCGAACAGCGGGGTGCTCATGTAGCGCTCGCCGATGTCCGGGAGGACGACGACGATCGTTTTGCCGGCGGACTCCGGCTTCTCCGCGACCTTGATCGCCGCGGCCATTGCGGCGCCGCAGCTGATGCCGCAGGTGATGCCCTCTTCGGCGGCGATGCGTTTGGCCATCTCGAAGCTCTCCGCGTCGGTGACCTGCACCACTTCGTCGACGAGGCTCACGTCGAGGTTCTTCGGAATGAAGCCGGCGCCGATGCCCTGGATCTTATGCTTGCCCGGGGAACCGCCGGAGATGACGGGGCTGCCCTCCGGCTCCACCGCGACGCTGTGCAGCGGGGTGTTCTTCTCCTGCTCCCAGTAGCGGCTGACGCCGGTGATCGTGCCGCCGGTGCCGACGCCGGCGACGAGGATGTCCACCTTGCCGTCGGTGTCCTCCCAGATCTCCGGGCCGGTCGTTTTCGCGTGGATCTCCGGGTTTGCCGGGTTGTCGAACTGCTGGGGGAGGAAGGCGCCGGTTTCCTCGGCGATCTCCGCGGCGCGGTTGATGGCGCCCTTCATCCCGTCGGCGGCGGGCGTCAGTTCCAGCTCGGCGCCCAGCGAGCGGGCCATCGCCCGGCGTTCGAGGCTCATGCTCTCGGGCATGCAGAGCGTCAGCTTGTAGCAGCGGGCGGCGCAGACGAACGCCAGCGCGATGCCGGTGTTCCCGCTGGTCGGCTCCACGACCGACATGCCCGGCTTGAGCACGCCGCGCTTCTCCGCGTCCCAGATCATGTTCGCCCCGATCCGGCACTTCACGCTCAGGGCCGGGTTCCGCCCCTCGATCTTCGCCAGCACGGTCGCCTGGGTGTGGGCGGCCAGCTTGTTGATGCGAACCAGCGGCGATTTGCCAATGGCCTCGGAGTTGTCGTTCAGGATCGGCACGGGGGGGCGCTCCGGCGGTTCGGATTGAAGGGATCGAGCCGGGATTATCGGCGAACCCGCCGCGAGCGACAAACGACCGGCCGACAGAAGCTCCGCGGGGCGTCGCCCCGCGTCCGGGCGATTCCGTTGCCGAGCCGCAGCGGCGCCGGCGATTGCGAGCCGAGCGGCGCCGGGCGGGGCGCGAGCGGCTGGTAGAGGCTCGTCTCGACCGCTCCACCGGCCGCGTCGCCCTGCAGCAGGGCCAACGTCCGCTGGGTCGCCTGATTGATGACGACGATTCGCGTCGGGCCGCCCTTCGGACCGAGCGGGCGAATGATGCAGGTGATCTCCGCCCCGCCGGAGGCGCCCAGGGCGTCCGCGACCGCCGCGGAACTCGCCGGGGTGGAGGCGGGGATGCCCGGGTCCGCGGATGCCGTGCGAGCGACCGGAACGGTCGGATCGCCTTCCTCAAACAAGGCGTCGAGCATCGCGTCGGTCGCGGGATCGTCGGCGGAGGGGAAGTCCTCGGCGTCGACCGCTTCGGTGCCGGCGAACTGTTCGTCGGTCGTCGCGGCGCCCGGGGAGGGGATCGCCGGCGGGGCCTTCAGGGCGGTCAGGCCGTGCTGGTCGAGCAGTTCGTTGATCGGCTCGATCGCGGTGTAGATGCCCTCGGGCGGATCTTCGCTGCGGCTCCAGACGACGCCCATCAGCCGCCCCTTCGAATCGAAGCAGCCGCCGCCGCTGCGCCCGAGCTGCGGCTGGCCGGTGCAGCTGAAGTTCTTCGGACCGGCGTAGGCCGGCACCCGCTGCACGACGTGGTTCTGTCTGGTCGGTTCCTTGCCGCCGTCGCAACCGACGCTGACGACCCGGTCGCCCGGCGCCAGTCCCGGCGGGGCGAGGGCGCTGGCGGGCAGCACCTCCGGGCAATCGATCGCCAGCAAGCCGACGTCGCTGGTCTTGTCGAATCCGATCAGCGTCGCCGGCCAGGACCGCGGGCGGCCGTCGGCGAAGGTTTCGACCTCAATGCGTCCGCCGGGCTCGTGGCTGCGGAAGATGTGTCCGCAGGTCAGCGCGACGGCGCGACCGGGGCGGGAGGCGATGATCGTGCCGCTGCCGTAGTTCAGGCCGGCGTGGTCGAAGACCTGAATGCGAACGACCGTCTTCATCGGGTCGCGGTTCGGCGAGACCGGCGGGGCGTCCGTTCCGGGGCTGTCCGTCCCGGAGGCGCCGCTGCGGGAGGTCGCGGGGGAGGCGGGATCGGCGGAGGCGAAGTCGGCCGGGTCGGCGGCGGCGAACGGGTCGTCGATCGTCTTGGGGCCGTCTTCGGCCGACTTTTTCTTGAACCAGTCGAAGAAGCCGCCGCGTCCCTCGTCCCGGGCGTTCGCGTCCCGGCCGGCAGTCAGTTGGAGCGGGATGTCCGAGGGCTCGACCGGGCGGCGGGGCGTCTCCGGGCGCCGCGGGGGTTGAGAGCGTCCGGCGTCGCCGCGGTCGGCCCGGGCGATCATGGCTTTGTTCGCGGTCAGGGCGGCGTCGAGCCGGCTCCGCAGGCGCTGGGCGACGCCCAACCCGTCGCCGCCAGGCACGCCGCTGCTGCGCCAGGTCTCCTGGCCGTTCTCTTGCAGCACGAAGGTCGGGGCGCTGTTGACCCGGAACTGCTGGGCGAGGTCCGGTCGGCTGTTCAGATCGACTTTGAAGACCGGCAGGCCCTCCGCCGCCATCCGTTCGACGTACGGGCGGATCGTCTGGCAGGGACCGCAGTTGGTCATCGTGAACCAGATCAGCTTCACCCCGCCGGTCTGCTGCCGGGCGGCGGTGTGGTCCGGGGGGCTGACGCGAACCGGGGCGGTCTGCTCCGCGAGCGGCGCCGGCGTCAGGGCGTCCTCGAGGCGCTCCGCGGCGAGCGGGTCGGTCGCGGCGTCGGCGAAAGCCGGCGAGGAGCTCGCACGCACCGAGTCGTCGAT
>NZ_WTPX01000048.1 GCF_013036045.1 Alienimonas chondri | reverse complement strand
GCGTTCTTGCGCGGCGTCGTCCGACACGCCGGTCGGCGCTGGGCGCTCGCCGGTCCCCTGGGTTGGACCGCCGCCGTCGCACTCGCGAACGCGGCGGACCTCGGCTCCGTGGATGCGACGATCGATTGGCCCTCGTTGCCGGCGGCGGCGGCGATCGGGCTGATCGGCGGGGGGCTGGCCGCGGCGATTCGTGGCGCAGAACCGAACGACGATCGGGGCTGGCGATGAACGAGGTCTCCCCCGCGGAGCGAACCGCCGGCGCCGGGGTCCGGGCGGGCCTGCTGTCCGCCCTGTTTCTCCTGCCGCTGGCGGCGATCGGGGCGCGAGTCGCCGTCATCCAAATCACCTGCGGCGAGGCGGTCGCGGAGGGACGGGATCGCCCGCGTCCCCGCGACGAAGCGATCCCCGCCGTGGACGGTCGCATTCTGAGCGCCGACGGCGTCGTCTGGGCGTGGGACGAGGCGCGATTCGAGGCGCTCGTGCACTATCGCTGGCTGCAAACCGACGCCGACCCGGGTTGGCTCGGCGATCGGATCCGGGAGAGGCTCACCCGGGCTGAGCGATCGGACCCGGCAAAGATCGCGGCCGCGGAAGCGTCGATCCTGGCGGAGCGGGAGGCGTTGAAGGTGCAGCTCGCGGCGGCTTGCGGCGTGGACGTGGGAGAGATCTCTCGTCAATTCAAAACGGTCGACCGCCGCGTGACCGAGATGAAGGCGAAGGTCGTCGCCGCCCGGGAGGCGAAACGAGCCGCGGAGAAAGCGCGAGAGGCCGCCGCCGTCGGCGATGGCTGGACCGACCGAATCGTCGCGGAACTGACCACGCCGCCGGACCGCGGCGGGGCGACGGACGATACGCTCGCGGAGGAGTTGCAGTATCACCGCGTGCTGTCCGGTCTCGGCCCGCGGGTGGCGGCGGCGATCGAGGGGTCCCCCGACCGCTTCCCGGGCGTGCGGGTCAAGCCGGTCGTCGAACGCCGCACGGCGGATCGTCTGCCCGCGGCCCACCTCGTCGGCCTTCGCTCCGCGCAAGCGACCGCGGGCGGAGAGGACGTGCGAGCCGGCCTGACGGGCGCGGAAGCGGCGTTCGACGGCGTCCTCACCCATCGACCGGGCGCCCGTCGGATCTGGGAGAATCGTTCCGCGGCCGCGGTGAAGACAGAACTCCTCACCCCGCCGCAGCCCGGCCGGGACGTGACGCTGACGGTGAGGGCCGATTTGCAGGCGGCGGTTCTCAACCGGCTCTCCGCCGCGATGTTCCCGCCGGAGGGGCGGCCTGTCCCGAAAGGGGCCGCCGCCGTGCTGATGGATGTGCAGACCGGGGCGGTGCTCGCCGCGGCGAGCGTGCCGACCTTCGACCCGCACGATCTGCGCGACGCCGACCGCTGGGCCGACTTGCGGGACGATCCCCGGGCGCCGCTGCTGGACCGCGTGACCGCCGCGGCCCTGCCGCCGGGAAGCGTGTTCAAACCGGTCATCGTCGCCGCGGCGCTGGAGGAAGGCGTGGTCTTCGGCGACGGTTCCATCGAATGCCGCGGCTACCTCGACCGGCCGGAACGGCACCGCTGCGCGTGCTTCATTGAGCAGGAGGTCGGGCACGGTTACGTTCGCCCCGCGGACGCCCTGTGCCGCAGCTGTAACGTCTGGTGCTTCGACGCCGCGGATCGCCTCGGCGCCGCGGACGTGGATCGCTGGGCGAAGCGATTCGGATTTGGAGTTTCGCCGGACACGGGACTGCCGGGCGAGCGCTCCGGCTCGATCCTGCCGCTCGGAGAGGGGGAGGAAGAGGTGTCTCGCGATCTGCTGATCGAAACCGGCGTCGGACAGGGTCGAGTGACGGCCACGCCGTTGCAGGTCTGCCGAATGACCGCCGTGATCGCGAACGGCGGGCGAATGGTGACGCCCCGGGTGGCGCTTCCCGCTTTGCCGTCGCCACTAGGCGGCGCGCTGGTCGGAAGGGGCGAAGCAGTGGGGCTGTCGGAGCGAACGCTGACCGCCCTGCGATCCGGCATGGATCGGGCGGTGAACGATCCGCTTGGCACGGCGTACCGCCATGCCCGCTCCAAGCGGCTGCGGATCGCGGGGAAGACCGGCACCGCCCAGGTCGGCGGAGGCAAGCCGAGCCACGCCTGGTTCACCGGGTATGCGACGGCTCCGGGAAACGAAAGCGCGACGGTCGCGATCTGCGTGCTGCTGGAGCACGGCGGAAGCGGCGGCGCCGACGCCGGCCCCGTGGCCCGCGATCTACTGGAGACGTGGGCGAATCTCGCTTCGCCCGAACGCCCGACCGCGAGCGATCAGACGTTCCAAGTGCGTCGCGTTCAGTAACGCCTCAGAGTCCGCAGGCGAACTCCCGCAGCGCCGCGGCGGCGACCGGGGCGGGACAGCTCCAGACCTGGAAGAACATCGCCTCCCGGACGAAGCGTCCCGCCGGGTGACCGGCGACGAACCCGGCGCCCTTGCTGGCCGTCAGGTAGGCCTGAGCCGATCGCAGGCAAAGCGAATTCGCCCGGGCGCGAACGGTCTGGGCAGTGAGTCCGTCGGGCAGCTCGTCCGCCGAGGTCGCCGTGGCGATGGTCTGAACGTCCGCGGACAGCGCCGCCCGCTCCCGCTGGAGAGGTTCAAGCGTCTCCCGGAGTTCCGGGCGCTTCTCCGCCTCCGCGGCGAGCCCCCGCAACGTGCCGGCGGCGTGGCCGATCGCGAGGGCGCTGGTGCCCACCGATCCGGTTCCGCCGGATCCCTGCTTCATGACCTCCTTCACGGGGCCGCTGACGACCGCCCCGCGACCGACCCGCACCCCGTCGAGCGTCACCGCGGCGGTGGCGCTGGCCGTCAGGGCGAGCAGTTCAGGCGAGTCCGCCACCGTCACGCCGGGGGCGTCGGTCGGGAGGAACGTGAGGAGTTGCCGACCGTCGGGCAGTTCGGCGCCGGCGAGGATCAGGTCCGCCATGCCGGCGGCGGTGCACCAGGGGAGGGTGCCGGAGAGCACGAACCCGGCCTCCCGTTCTTCAACCTTCACTGCCGGCTCGCCGAGATGGCGACGGGAGGTCGTGAGATGACTGATCCCGACCGTGGCGAACTGGTCCGCCGCCGCAAACTGCGGCAGGAGGTCGCCCCGCAACTCCTCGTTCTCGCTCTGCACCAATCGGCCGACGGCGGCGTTAAACTGGGTGAGCACAAAGGTCGCGCAGAGGTTCTCCGCGGCCAGCGCTTCGTAACCGGTCATGATCTCCGCGGAGGAGAGCGCCGCACCGCCGAACGCCTCGGGAATCGCCCAGCCGCACACGCCGGCCTCCGCCATTCGCTGGAACGCGGGCTTTGCGGTGGCGCCGGGACGCTCCTGCCGTTCGGCGAGATCGCGCAGGTCGGCGAGCAAGGTTTCGGGGACGTAATTCGTCATCAACCCAAGGTCTCCAGGAAGCCGCTCATCTCGCCGGCGGCGTGGGTGTCGCCGGTGCGGGTGGCGACCTCGACGCCGACCAGCAACGTTTCGCGGGCTTCCTCGTCGCGATCGCCGCGCGCGAGCGTCTGCCCCTTCATGAAGTAGGCGGGGACGTAGTCCGGGTGTTCCTCGATCACCTGATCGAACTGCTTGAGCGCGGCGTCCTCGTCGGTCTTGGCCAGTTCCAGCGCCACGGAGTACCGCAGGAAGGCGTCGCCGGGATCGTCCGCGAGGAGCCGTTCGAGCTTTTCGAGCCGCGTCGGCTTCGAGGGTGCGTCGGCGGACGGAGCGTGGGCGGCGGGAGCGTCGGGATCGGACATCGGCGCGATGGAAAAGGCGTTCGGGGGAACAGTGTAGCCGGTCGGAACGCGACGACCGCCGCCGAAGCTGCTTCGGGCGCCGAGAGTCCGCGCCGCCGATGCGGGCCTTGCGGGGCGGGCGGACGGCGGCGCGAGAATCTGTGCGGGACCGGTCGCGAGGCGTCAAGGGGCGTTTGACCGCGGGTCGAAGACGGCCCGGCGGGAGACCGGGTTGCGGCCTCCCCACGGAACGGACACCCCAGCCTTCTCCCTCCCCGCGGCGGTCGCGGTCGAGGGAGACCGGCAGCGCCCCTGCGAGCGACGCATGATTCACGCCGACTCACCGCTCGCCGCCCCCGTATCGAGCGCCTCCGGCCACGTCGCTCCCGTGAGAACGGCGGTCATCGCCTATCTCACCCTCTTGGCGCTGCTGTGCGGGGCGGCCCCCGGCGTCGCCCAGCAGCCGGACTACGACAGTGTCTCCCGCATCTCCCCCACCGTCGCGGCGGTGCGGCGGGCGGCGCCGAGCGTGCTGAACCTGCACTCCGTCAAAACGACCTACGACGACGAGCCGGTCTTCGGCTCCCGTAAAGGCCGCAAGGTCAACGGGATGGGCACCGCGATCGTCGTCGACCCGCGGGGCTACCTCCTGACCAACCACCACGTGGTGGACGGCGTCGAAAGCTTGCGGGCCACGGACGAATCCGGCGCCAGCTACGTCGCCCGGACGCTGTCCGTCGATCCGAAACACGACCTCGCCCTGGTCAAGATCGACGCGGAGAACCTGCCCGTCATGCCGCTGGGCACCAGCTGCGACCTGATGCGGGGTGAAACGGTGATCGCGATCGGCAACGCCTTCGGGTACGAACACACCGTCTCCCAGGGAATCATCTCCCAGCTGTTCCGCGACGTGGAAGTCACGGAGACGCAAAGCTACCGGAACCTCATTCAAACCGACGCCAGCATCAACCCGGGCAACAGCGGCGGCCCGCTGGTGAACGTGCGGGGCGAAGTCATCGGCATCAACGTCGCAATTCGGGCCGGCGCCCAGCGGATCGGCTTCGCGATCCCCATCGACGACGCCCGCGAAGTCCTGGCGGACCTGATGAGCGTCGAGCGCCTGGAGAAACGCTCCCACGGCGTGCGATTCAGCGACCGCAAGACCCCGACCAACAAACAGGCGGTGGTCGCGCAGATCGATCCTCGCAGCCCGGCGATTCGCGGGGCGGACGGTCAGGGCGGGCTGAACCGCGGCGACGTCGTGGAGCGGGTCGGCCGGACCCCGGTCGAGGACGCCGCGGACTTCGAACGGGCGCTGCTGGGCGTGCGTCCCGGGGAGACGGTCACGCTGACCGTCCTGCGGGGTTCGGAACGCGTGCCGGTCGCCTTCAGTCTGCCCGGCGCCGGACGGGGGATCGCTCAACTCAGCAGCGACACCCGTCAGATCTCCGCCCGTACGGCAGAACTGCGGAAGCCGGTCCAAGCCGTCGCGACCCCGCTGACCGCCGCCGACGCCGTGCCGCAGTTCGAGGCTCGCTCCGGTTGCGAGGTGGACCGCGTCGTCGCCTCGGCGGGCGGCAAGCTGACGGAGTTCGGCTACAAGGGCGGTTACCGCGTGACCGCCGTTCGTCCCGGCGGCCCGGCGGATCGGGCGCTGGTCAAACCGGGGGACATCCTGCTCGGTCTGCACGACTTCAGCACGCTGATCCCCGCGGACTTCGCCTACGTCCTCAATCTCGCCGCGGACGACGGCGTGAAGATGCTCCGCTGCGACATCCTCCGCGGCGGCGACCGGCTCTACACCTTCCTGAAGTTGGACGAGAAATAGGCCGCTCCGCGGCATGCGAAAGGGGCGAGGCGTCAGGCGTACGTGGTGGGGAGCGGCCCCCGTCACTTCCGCCTCACTCCTCGCCCCTTTCCCTTTCCTCCCTCACGCCTCGGCGCTGAGGTCGTACGCCAACCGGGTGAACTCTTCCGCGAGCTCGTCCGTGCTGCTGTGAACGTGTTCGGCTTCGGTGACGAACTTCATTCCGTCGTCGCGGGTCAGGCGGTGCTCGAAGAGGATCTTCTCGAATTCAAACAGATCCTGTCCGTACATCACGAGCAGCTTGTGTTCGTCGAACTGGACCTCCAGCGGGATCTTCGCGTTCAACACCGCGATGCCTAAACAGCCGTCGTCGAGGATCTCTTCCTCGTAGTCATACAGGGCGCTTTTGAGGACGGGCAGATCGATGCCCTCCCGGACGCGATCGTTGCGACCGCCCTTCCCCGCTGTGTGCGTGCTCTCCAGCACGATGTCGACTTCGTCGCCCAGCGGGTCGAGGAGATCGAGGAACAGCTCGAAGAGGTTCTCGCGGCTGGCGGCCGCCATCAGCACCGGCACGCGGACGCCCGTCGAGGAATCGACGAAGTGATCGTGGCGGTAGCCGGCCTTCGGGACCACGCGGAGGTCGAACGCCGGGCGGACCGCGTTCGTCAGCGTGAAGTCGCCGTAGGTGTCGACCTTCAGATGTTTCTCCAACTGCTCGTCGGAGAGTCCGCCGAAGCTGCTGGGGGCGGACGGATCGGCGCCGCCGCCTCGGGTCTTCAGAAATTCGGTGAGGAAACTCATACCGGCGTCGGGCGGAGGAGAAGCGGGGAGCCGGACCGATCCCGCGTTCGCCGTCGTTCGATTCCGAAGAACCGAACGGGGGAACGCCGACGGTGCGGCGGCCGCGTCCTCCTCAGCGGCGGCGACCGTCGTGGGCGGCATCGCCGACCGCCCCCGGAAAGGGGCGGAGATGATGCCGAACCGCCACGGCCGCTCCTCACCCTAACTCCCGTATCAGGGACCGGCGCGGACATTCCCTACGCGCACGGATTGAAGCTCGCCCGGCGGCGGGCGTCGCCCGACCAGCCCGCACACCCGGTCGCCGTCGGCACGTTCGGGAACCGCCGACGTTCTCCCCCGACGGCTCAACTCTCTCTAAGATGCCGGCTCCCCGACGCCCGCACGACCGGTCCCGCATGCTCCGTTTCGCCCCCCCGCCGTTCGCGGCGCTCCTGCTCGCCGCGGTGAGCCTCCCCGCTCTCGCCCAGGACGAGCCGGTCGTCCCGGCCGCGCCCGACGGGGGCGCCGCGGTCGGGGTCGCCGAGGAACTGACCGCGGATGTCGAGGATACGACGTGGGGCGTCATCGCCTTGGGCGACGAACGGATCGGTTGGACGCGGACCGTGGCGACGCCGCTCGGCGAGAACGGGGACGCCAGCGCGCGCACGGAGGTCGAGACGAACATGACGTTCCGCCGGTTCGGCCAGACGATCAAAATGGCCGTCGAACTGAGCGCCGAAGAAACGGCCGACGGCGGGCTGCGGGCCTACACGCTGGTCACGAAGAACCCCGGCGCCGCGCCGACGAAGGCGGTGGGCGAGCGCGTCGGCGACGTGATGCAGGTCACCTCCACCGTCAACGGGCAGCAGGCGGTCCGCGAAATCCCCGTCCCGGGCGACGTGAAAGGGCCGAGCTACCTCGAAACCGTCCTCGCCGGCGACGAATTGAAGCCGGGCCGGCCGGTCAGCTTCAAAGCCTTCTTCCCGGACCTGGAGAAGGTCGGCACGACCACGCTGTCGATCGCTCCGAACGCGGAAGCGGTCGAAACGCCCACCGGCGAGACGCGCACGCTGACCGCCGTGACGGTGACCCACGACATCCTGCCGATCAGCACCACCCTGTACGTCGATGAGGACGGCGAAGCGGCCTTCGATTCGACGTTCATGCTGGGTCAGGAGATGGTCACCTACGAGGTCAGCAAAGAGGAAGCCCTGCGGGCAGTGTTCGGCAAGGGGGGCGACGTCGGTTTCGACACGCTGGTCGCCGTCGAGACGATTCCGAACGTGCACCAGACGCAGCAGGTCGTCTATGAGGTGACCGTCGAGGAGGCGGACCCGGCCGAGTTGTTCCTCGCGACGGCATCCCAAACGGTCGAGCCGTTGGACGAGCGCCGGGCCCGCGTCACGGTGAAGCGGCTGCCGATTCCCGCGTCCGCGACGGCCGGCGTCGCCCCGAACCTGTTGAAGTCCACCCGCTACCTGCAAAGCGACGACCCCCGCGTCATCGCCCATGCGGAGGCCGCCGCCCCGGCGGACGCTCCGGCGGGCACGGTCGCGGTGGGCTGTACGGAGTACGTCGGCCGCGTGCTGACGAACAAGAACTTCAGCACCGCCCTGGCCAGCGCGGCGGAGGTCGCGGAGAACCTCGCCGGCGACTGCACGGAGCACAGCGTGCTGTGCGCCGCGATGCTGCGGGCCCGCGGCATCCCGGCCCGCGTCTGCGTGGGCTTGGTGACGATCCCCGGCCGCGGTCAGATGGGCGGACATATGTGGGTCGAAGCGTTGCTGGACGCCGACGGCCCCGTCGTCGAGGGAGGCGGCGGCGACGGCGAAGCGATCTGGATTCCGCTCGACCCGACGATGACCGGCGGAGGCATCGGCGGCGGGCATCTGCTGCTGGGCCGCAGCGATTTGAGCGACGACGACGCGGCTCCCGTCGCCAGCTTCCTGCCGATGCTGGAAGTGATCGGCCGGCTGACCGTGAAGGTGGTCGAGTCGAAGTGAGCGAACCCGGCGCCCCCGCTCCGCCGCCGCTGATCCTCGCCAGCACGTCGCCCTACCGGGCGATGCTGCTGGATCGGCTCGGCGTGCCGTACACGCAGCAATCGCCCGGCGTGGACGAGGAGGCGGTGACGGCGAAGATGACCGACCCCGCGGCGCTCGCCGAACGCCTCGCCGTGATGAAGGCGGAGGCGGTCGCGCACCGTAGCCCGGACGCCGTCTGCCTCGGCAGCGATCAGGTGGCGGTCGTCGGCGGGGAAATCGTCTCGAAACCGGGCACGCCGGAGCGGGCGCTGGCCCAACTGATCGCCGCCCGCGACGGCGGATTGAGCCTGTATTGCGGCGTGGCGCTCGCCGGACCGGGCGAACGCCGCCGGGCGACGGTGGTTCGCTCCGACCTCGTGCTCCACCCGCTCTCCGACGAGCGACTGCGAGCCTATGTGGCGAAGGTGCACCCGGTCGACTGCGCCGGCAGTTTCAAGCTTGAAGAACCCGGCGGGCTGGCGCTGTTCGACCGCATCGAGGCCGCCGATTGGACGGCCGTCATTGGCTTGCCGCTGCTGACCGTCGCCGCGTGGTTACGGGACGCGGGGCACACGCTGCCGTGAACAGATCGCTTATGTGGGCCGAGGAGGGTTGAGCCTCCGACGAACGCTTGCGGTTTCGCAGCGTCCGAGGGCTGTCGGGGGGCTGCGAAACCGCAAGCGACGCCCGCACCTCCAACAGAGCGCAGACTTCACCCTGACGCTCAGTAAATGCCCCGGCCTCAGGCATCCGGGTAGGTCTCGCCGCGGTCGAGTTCCAGATCCCGCACCCAGATGTTGCGGAAGCTGACCTTGTCGCCGTGCCATTGGAGGTTGAACGGTTCCTTTAACGGGTGCGGCAGGTATTGCCCCCGTCGTCCCTGCAACCGAGCGGTCGCCCCCCGCAACGGACGCCGGACTTGGACGGCGACGCCGTTGTGAAACACCGTCGCGCGGGCCGGGCGAACGATCGTGCCATTCTCGTCGAATCGCGGCGCCTCGAACAACACGTCGTATGTCTGCCACGCGCCCGGCGGCCGGCAGGCGTTCACCAGCGGCGGCGTCTGTTTGTAGAGCGAGCCGGCCTGACTGTCGTAGGTGGTGCTGTTCTCGAACGAATCCATGATCTGCACCTCGTAGCGATTCATCAGATACAGCCCGCTGTTGCCGCGGCCCTGCCCGCTGCCCTCGACCTCGGCGGGGGTACGGAACTCCAAGTGCACCTGCACGTCGCCGAACTTCTGCTTCGTGGTGATCGTCCCGCCGCCCGCCGTCGCGACGCCGTGCTTCACCTCCCACTTCTCCCCGCCTCGAAAGGCGGAGAGGTCCGTTCCGGCGAATAGCACGATCGCGTCCGAGGGCGGATCGGCCGCGGTCTCGCCCGGCGTCACGACCGCCGGCTCTTTCCAGACGATGCCGCTTTTCCACTCCTGCATCCCCGCCGCCGTCGCCGCGAGCAACGGAACGCACAGGCCGGCGGCGAGAGTCGAACGGCGACGAAACATGGCGGAGCGAGCGAGGCGAGAGGTGACGGGGAGCGAGGTCGGAACGGCGTCAGGCGTCCGGGTAGGTCTCGCCGCGATCGAGTTCCAGTTCCCGCACCCAGATGTTGCGGAAGCTGACCGGGTTGTTGTGGAATTGCAGCGTCATCGGCCCCTTCTCCGCCTTCGAGTCGTAGCTGGGCGGCTTGTGGAACGCCGTGCCGCCGAGGATCTCCTGGTGCACCTGCACCGCGACGCCGTTGTGCAGCACGGTGGCGTACGCCGGACGGACGAGGGCGCCGTTCTCGTCGAACTTCGGGGCTTCGAAGGTGATGTCGTAGGTCTGCCAGACGCCCGGTCCGCGGGAGGCGTTCACCAGCGGCGGGCTCTGCTTGTACAGGGCCGCGGCCTGACCGTCGAAGTAGGTTTCGTTGTCGAACGAATCAAGGATCTGCACCTCGTACTGCCCCATCAGGTGCAGGCCGCTGTTCCCGCGGCCCTGCCCGTTGCCCTTCACCTCGGCGGGGGTGCGGAACTCCAGGTGCACCTGCACGTCGCCGAACTTCTGCTTGGTGGCGATCGTGCCGCCCTTGGTGGTGGCCACGCCGTGCTTCACCTCCCACTTCTCCCCGCCCTTCCACGCGGAAAGATCCGTGCCGCCGAACAGGATGATCGCATCGGAAGGCGGATCCGCGGCCGTCTCGCCGGGCGTCACGACCGCCGGCTCTTTCCAAACGATGCCGCTTTTCCACTCCTGCATCCCCGCCGCCGTCGCCGCGAGCAACGGAACGCACAGGCCGGCCGACAACAAGCGGGGATGAGCAAAGCGAGCGGGACGCATCGGGCGAGGCCTCTGGGTGAGGTGCGGGGGCGGGGCGAACGCCGCCAAGGTGACGACTCACACCTCCTTCCGCCACCACCCGCCGATGCGGAACCAGATCCCCGCCGCGGTCGCCCGGAAGAACACGTCGCCGCCCATCCCCAGATACGCTCCCGGCAGACCCCAGCCGAGCCACACGCCGCCCACCCACGCCAACGGCAGGCGAAGGGCGTACATCCCCGCCAGCGTGAGGATCAGCGGGACGCGGGTCTCCCCCGCCCCCCTGAGCGCGGTGACGTAGACGATGCTGCCGGTCAGCGGGATCTGAAACAGTCCCAGCATCCGCAGCGCCGGCACGGCCTCCGCCCGCACCGCCGGATCGAGGTGCATGAAGGAGACCAGGGGCGGCGCCGCGAGCACGAACACGGCGCTGATCGCGGCGCCGAGCAGCGCGCACTGCCCCGCGGCGACGTGCCCGACGTGCTTCGCCCGCCGCACGCGTCGCGCCCCGAGGCTCTGCCCCACGATCGTCGCCGCCGCGGCGCCCCACGCGACCGACGGGAGATAGGTGATCGCCTCCAATCGCACCGCCACGATGTGCGCGGCGAACGTCACGTCCCCGCCGCCGCTCCCGGCGACGGCGGCGCTCGTTGCGGTCGTCGGCAGGCGAGCGATCAGGGCGAGGAAGGCGAAATGCCCGCCCCAGCGGATCGCGCCGTCAAACGCCGCGGGGAGACCGATCTTCAGCACGCGGGCGGTCGTCGCTCGGTCCGGCAGCAGTTCCGAACCGATCAGCCGCAACCGCGTCGCCCCGCTGGCCAGCGTCGCCAGCAGCGCCAGCCCGCCCAACGTCCGGGCGACGACGGTGCCGTACACGATCCCGTTCGCCCCGTACGCCGGCAGGCCGAGCGGTTCGAGGCCGTAGACGAACGCCCAACTGGCCGCGGCGTTCAGCAGGTTCATCCCGGCGCCCAGCATGAGGGGCGTCGTCATATCGCCGGCGCCCCGCAGCGAAGCGAACCCGGCGAGGGCCATCGCAGTGACGATCTGCCCCGCCCCGTCGACGCGGAGGTAACGCACCGCGATCGCGAACGATTCCCCCTCCATCCCCAGCCCCCGGGCCAGCCACGGGGCGAGGGGGTAGAGCGCGGCGTAATACAGCAGGCCCGCGATCAGCCCCAGCCCCAGCACGCGGTTCGCGACGGCGTTCGCCAGCGCCGGCTCCCCGGCGCCCCAATGACGAGCGACGATCGCCGTCGCCCCGACGCTGACCACGCCGAACAGCATCGTCGCCAGCCAGGCGACGTACGCCGCCAACCCCACCGCCGCCGTCGCCCCCGGACTGATCTGCCCGCTGAGCCACGTATCGAACAGCCCGACGCCGAACCCGAGAACCTGCTCCCCCAACACCGGCCACGCGAGCGTCAGCACCGCCAAGTGCAACGGCCTAACGGCTCCCGCTTCTCGGCCGCTGAAGTTCTTCCTGCCACCTCCGCCAGAGTCCTGCCGTCGATTACTTAAGCGGCGGGGGTATCGGGGGGAGGAGCTCACGCGGAGATCGTAGGCTGCTTGTCAGCGTCCGCCGGGCGATCGGATTCGTGCCACATCTTCATCGTCGGCTCACGTCGAACAATGCCGGTGTGGATCGGGCGGAAGCGATCCGCCGCGCCCACGGCAGCCAACGCCTCGATCAGCCAATTGCGATCGAGTTCGGTGACCTCCGGCGTAAGGGTCACCGTTCGTCCGGCCACTCTCGCTCGCAGTGCCGGCGGGGCGCCGATCGTCCAGGCCCGCGGCGGCTCCGCCGGCACGAGATCGCCTTCGGCGAGCAATAAGGTCCGGCTGGCGTCGGACCGGTGCGGCGCGGGGTTTCCGATCCACTCGCGGGTCGCTTGAATCTCCCCCGGCATCGCTCGCAGCCTCGCCCGGAACATCAGCCGCCATGTGCTCCAGATGCTTGCGACGATCGCCAGCAGGGGAACCGCCGAGCAGGCGGAACCGGCCAGCAACTTGCGGAAACCTGGGGCCCCGAACTGGACGAACGCCGACCAGAGAGTGATCAAAGCCAGAACCTCCGCCGCCCCGGCTCCCAGCAGCCACACGGCGAGGCATCCCCGGCGACCGTCGGCCTCTAACGGTTCGACCGTCGCCTTCAATATTGGGGTCGGGTGCAACTCTGCCCGATGCACCCGGATCCGCGTCCCCGCGGGTAGCGGGGGGAATCCCAGCGGCGGGCCGGCGGGGGCGTGCGGAGTCGTCATGTCAGCGAGGGATCGTCCGTGAACTCACCGAAGCGCCAATCGGCCGGCGGTTTCGCGTTCCAATCGGCTTCGATCAGTAGCGCCTTCACCGCCCCGGCCGCCGCGGCGGCGAAGGTGGCGGGGTCGTCATGCGGCACCCGACCGGTCAGCGGGATCGCCGTTTGCTCTGCACCATCCCAGCGGGCCGGGCGGACGAGCATCGCGGTCGGGTTGCGTCGGTAGCGGCTCGCCGCCTTCCACGGCAGGTTCGCGTGAACCTCGCCGAGGCTCCACCGCCCCGTGTGGTGCAGCGCCGCGGCGACGGCTTGAATGCCGGAGAGTCTCACCCGCGGCCCGACCCGCCAACGCCCCCAGCCGGTGCGAATCGCCAGTCGGTCGCCCCGATTGGGCTTGGCGAGCAACGTCACCCGGACCGTCGCCCAGGGCGCCGCGCCGATCCCGGCGCCCGCCGCGAGTCCGGCGGCGACGCCGACGGGCCAAGTCGCCCACAGACCGGGGGTCATCGGGGAGCCGTCAAGGAACCACAACCACCACGCCCCCGGAGCGACGAGCGCGATCGCGACGCCGCCAGCGATCCATAACCGAAAAGGGGCCCCGCTTCGCGGCATCAGCGGCGTCGTCACCGTCGGCCTACCGCGGCGATCGTGTCCGACCTGCACGTCCGGGTGCGGGGGAGCCTGTGGATCGGCTGATGTGAGCCACGGCCCCGCCGGGCGGTCCCGCGGGACGACGCCGATGACGCCCGCGATCCCCGCCCGCACCCGAGCGCCATTCGCTCCGTCGAGCGACCGCGCCAACTGGACCCGCTGCCCGCCGAGACGGGCCGAGACGGCCGCGTGCTCGTCCGCCCCGAACCACGGCCCCGGTTCGTCGATCAAGCCGTCGCCCTCCACGAGCGACGTTGTGCCGTACCGCCGCATGCCCCACCACACCCGTTCCCATTCGGCGCGCTCCGGCGTGACGCGAAACCAGATGCGGGCGTATCCCAGGCGCGTCTCCGCCAAGAACACCGCGGCCAGAAAAAACGGCACGGCGGAGCAGGCCAATCCGCCCCACAGTTCGCCCCAGTTTACGCCGACCAGACCTCTCCCCAGTTGCTCACTGACCATCGCCGCGGCCCACAGCATCGAGACCGCGAGGGCTCCCACGACGCCCAGCACGGTCATCGATCTTCCCCAGCGGGAGGGCTCGAACGAAGCCTCGAAGACGACCTCGTTCCCTGTCGGTTCGTTCGTCATTCAACGCGCTCCGGCGACGAGAACTCCCATCCGAACCGCCAGTCGGCGGGAACATCCGCGTTCCACCCCAGTTCGTGCAGCTTCGCCCGCACACGTCCCACGACGGCCTCTGCCAGCGAGGCGCCTCTCGGCCCCGTACCGCGGAGCAGCGGGACTGCCGAGCCGCCGACGAACGGTTTGAGCCACCACGGGCGATCCCGGACCACAAGGTAAACGCAGCCCCGCAGCGGGTCGGCGGCGCCGTCCGGATTGCCGGCCGCGGGGAATCCCCGCGACACCGCCCGCAGATTCGAGCTGATGAACGTGCGTCGCACGCGCAGCGGACCGATGCCCGACGAGCGACGGACGCGGGGCCCGCCGTCGCGGCCACGGTCGATCGTGACCCGCACCGTGCCGATCGCCTTGATGAGCCAATGGGCCGTTCCCCAACTCAGCAGGAGCGCGATCATCAACCAGAGTCCGGCGCCCTCCGCCTCGATCCCTCGCATGATGCCGACCGCGATCACCACGCCGACCGCGAAAAGGCTGGCGACGAGGAGAGCCGCCGTCGGCCCCAAATCGTCAGCCATGTTCGCGGGCCACGCGATCGTGAGCCGGCCCGACTCCTCCCGCAGCATGCGGAGCGAGGGAGAATCGACGTCTGCCGAACTGGCCGGCGCATCGACGAGGGCGGGGATGCGGGGGCACCAGTCCGGTCGGCCGTTGGCTTCCGCGCAGCGGGCGAGGGCGGCCGCCAGCCAGGCTCGGTCCTGAGTCGTCAGGCTGGGGGTGAAGTCCGTCTCTCCCTCGGCGGTTCGCCACCGTAACGGTCTCGGCAGGCCGACGTTCGCCTCCGGGGAGGGATCCCACAGCCGGGGGCGGCGGTCCGTCCCGTCGAGGTCGAACCGCAACGATCGAGTCCGCAGTCGGCCGAACCAGAGCATCTCCGCGGTGACGCCGTCCGGGGCCATCGTCAGCCCGAGGCGGGTCGTCTCGTCCTTCATCAACCAGAAGACCCCGCCCGTGCCGACCAGAACCACGCCCGTGCACCCGCAAAGAAACGCCGCGAAGCCCATCTCGCCCTCGGCGAACGCGCTGATCGCCAAGGCCACGACCGCGCCCCACATCGCCAGCCCGATCGCACCGACCGCCACGTGCCGCAGCAGCCCGCCGCCGAACGACGTGGCCGCGGCGACCTGCACTTCCAGACCCGGTTCCGGGAGCAAATCGGCGCGCGTGACGCTGATCCGCGTGGGCGTGGGCAGCGGCGGGAGGGCGAGCGAACCGCCGTGCCCCGTGCGCGGGGCGGGGTCAGGCGACATCGTCGCCACGCGGGGCGTCGGCGGGGTTCCAGCCGGTCATTTCGAGGCGATGCCGGACGAGCGCGGCGACGGTCGCCGCCATTGCGCGATCGCCGCCAAGGCTCAGCGGGAAGTGCTCGCCGAACGTTTCGGGCGGGGCAAGCCGCACCGCCGCGACGGCCATGCGGTGCGTTCTCCCCGACGATTTGATCGCGCCGAAGTTCTTCCAGAGGACGACGTCCTCGATTCGCTCCCGCCGGATCGACTTCGTGTAGCGCAGCAGTCCCGTCCCGAAGCGAACCGTCAAGAATTGATCGCCGACGGTCGTCCGCACCTTCGCGCGACACACCGCGATCAGCCCCGAGACCCACACGAGCCCCGCAACGGCGAACGGCAGATTGAACAGCAGTCCGAACGGGTCGAACCAATCGCCGTTCCGACGAGCCTCTCGCCAGTCCCCCGCGACCGTGAAGCCGAGGATCGTCCACCACAGGATCGCGAACGCCGCGCCGAAGGCGACCAGCGCCCGCTTGCCCGGGGGCCAGCCGGGCCAGAGGGGAACTTCGATCACCGAACGCCCGCGGGCATCAAGCGTCTCCCGGACGAGGGGGTTGTCCGACTCGTCGAGAGCGGACACGGAAACCGTTTCCGGCGGGGCGTCCGGGTCGTCGCCGAACTCGTCCGGAGCGTCCACGCCGAGGGTGCGGTTGATCGCGTCCGCGACCCACCGCACCAGTTCTTCATCCCACATCGTGCCGAAGGAGACGGTGCGATCGTCCACCTCCTTCGGCCCGACCCGCACGCGATGCCGCGGGACGTCGTTCTCCTGATACGCCTCTTCCAGCGTCGCGCGATCGCCGGGGACGAGCGACACGCTGCGAGTCTTCTGCCGACCGAACCACTCCGTCCGCACGGCGACCGTGCCGGTTCCCGCTTTCGAGCCTCGCTCCGCGAACACCAGCGTGCGGGTGTATCGCATCTTCGTCCACCAGAACGCCAAGCCGACCCCGATCGCGGGGAAGAGGCCCGTCAGCGGCAGCACGAACCACGGCACGGGGCCGTTCTCGTTCTCGGCCGGGACGAGGGTCCAATCGACGCCCTCGGTCAAGGCGACGCCCCAGAACGCCCCCGCGACCGTCCAGGAGATCGCGTTCCAAAGCAGCGTGAAGATCAGCAGCGATCGTGCCCGCTTCTTCCCCGGGGGCACGCTCAGCACGAGCCGGCCGTGGTCGCCGGACGGCCCCGGCCCGTGTTCAAGCCCGGGCGTTTCGACCACGTCGATGAGGGCGCCGGGCGGCGGTTCGGTCAGCCCGGCGGCCAAGACAGCTCCCGCCCGCCCATCACATGAAAGTGCAGATGAAAGACGCTCTGACCGGCGCCGGCGCCGCTGTTGGCGATCACGCGGTAGGCCTCTTGGCAGCCCTCCTTCTCCGCGACGGCGTCGCACATCCGCAGGCACTTGCCGAGCAGTTCGACGTCGGCGTCCGTCGCCGTGTGCAGGCTCACGATCGGCCGTTTGGGGATGACCAACACGTGCACCGGCGCCTGCGGGTTCACGTCCCGGAAGGCGAGGCAGTCGTCGTTCTCCAAGACGACGTCCGCCGGGATCTCGCCGTCGAGAATCTTCTGAAAGATGGTGGGTTCGTCAGCCATGCGGCGACCGTACCGGGGGGCCGAGCGACCCGCAAACTCGGCATCCGACGCATCACCCGGGTCGTAACGCTGACGCTCCGCGGAGCCTCAGCGTTACGTGCAGGAACCATGACCTACGGTCGAGCGTCGTCCCTCTCCTAAGCCTTCCGCCCATGTTCCGCACACAGCGAGCTCGTTGTTCCGCACAGCGCCGTCGCGGGGCGGCGTTGGTGGAGGCGGCGATCGTGCTGCCGATCTTTTTCCTGGCCATCTTGGCGATGGTCGAATTCGGCCGAGCGATGATGGTCGGCCAGTTGGTGACGAACGCCGCCCGGGAGGGCGCCCGTCGGGCGATCCTGTACGGCAGCGACGGCGAGGAGGTTCGCACGCATGTCACGGAGTTCCTCCAGAACGCTGCGGATATCGACCCGGAGCACGTCGACATGACGATCACCGTGCGGCCGGGGCCGGATCGGACCGGCTCGCCGCCGGAGGATCTCGCCGACTCCGCGAGCGGCGATCGCGTCACCGTGCGGGTCGTCGTGCCGTGGGATCAGGCCGGCTGGGGCACGCTGCGATGGCTCGGCGGGAAGAGCTTCCGAGGCCAGGCGACCATGCGGCACGAGTGAACGAACGCGCGTCTCCCCTCTCCCTCAGGGAGAGGGGCCGGGGGTGAGGGTGGCGAGCGCTCACCCACCGGCATTCCCGGAGTGACGAATGGACGGGATGCCGGAGCATCAGAGATGACTGGCTGTCGCTCTCCCCTCACCCCCAGCCCCTCTCCCCTAAAAAAGGGAGAGGGGAGGACGAAGTCAGACCAATTAGCTTCATCACCGCCGAGTACCCGCCGAACGCCCCGGCGACCAACAAGCCGGCGACGCTGAGGAACAGACAGGCCGTCCACGCCGCGCCCGGCCGCAGGCCCGGAGGAGCGACCCGAAACCGCAGCCAAACCGCCGAGACGCCCAGCACCGGCAACAGCAGGCTCTGGGCGACGCCGCCGATCACGACCAGCAGCACCGGGTCGGAGCTGACGAACGCGAACAGCCCGACGCTGATCGCCGTCAGCAGGACGGAGAGAACCTTCACCGCGCGCACGTACGTCGGTTCGCCCTCGGGCAACCAGCCGGCGATGCGGAGGCCGTCGGCCCACATGCGGGCGTTCGCCGCGGTGGCGATCAGCAGGGTCGAATAGAGCACCGCGACCGCCCCGGCCAGGAACAGCCACCCAGCCTCCTTTCCGAACACTGGCTCATACGCGGTGGCGAGCGCCGCGATCGTCTCGCTGCCCTCCGGCCGCACGCCGGTCGGATGCAGCACGGCGGCGCCGATCAGATAGAACGCCACCGTGCTGACGGTGTAGACGCACAGCGCCGCGAAGGCGTCCGCCCGCATCACCCGCATCCAGCCCTTCGCCCGGGCCGTCCATTCAATCGCCCCTTCGGCGCCCTCCCCGGGCCGTCTCCCGGTGAAGCGGGCGTAGCCCTTCTCCAAGCACCAGTACGGGTAGGCGACCAGTTCCGTCGCCCCGACGCCGATCAATCCGAACGCGGCGAGGGCGATGAACACCGCATCCGGGGCGACGACGAGATCGTTCAGCGGGTTCAGTCCGGCCAGCAGATCGCCGGTCGGGAGGGCGAACTCTTCGCTGCTCTGCAAAGCAACCGCATTGCCGACCGTCAGCGCGGTGAACGCCGCGACCAGCACGGCGGAGAGCGCCTGAATGAGCCGATAGCGTCCGCCCCACAGGAGCGCCGCCGTCAACACGCCGGCGACCGCCGCCCAGAGGGCCGCGCCGTGCGTACCGAACCACGGGAAGGCGAGGTTCATCGCCTGACCCACCCCGCCGGCGAGTCCGCCGACCTGTCCGAGCTGCGTGAGCATCATTAAGGCCCACAGCAGCACGACCCAGTTCACGCTCCTGCGGCGCCCCGTCGGCAGCCGCGGGCCGGGGACGGCGTTGAGCAGATCGAGCGTCGTCCGCCCCGTCGCGACCGCAGCCCGGCCGAGTTCCACCTGCACGAACACCTTGATCCCGCAGCCCAGCAGGATCAGCCACAGCAGTCCGATGCCGACCTTCGCCCCGGTCCCGGTCGTGGCGAACAGCTCGCCCGACCCGACGATCGCCCCCGCGATGATCACGCCGGGACCGAGGTGTTTGAGCGTGCCGCGCAGCGTCTTCGGCGGTTCCTCGACGCCCCCCGCTTCGCCGTCGCCGCCAGGCGGCGCGCCGACCGGAAGATCCGCGCCGCCTGGCGGCGACGGCGAAGCGGGGGGAGCGCTCACAGCTGCCCCTCCGCCACGTCGATTGCTCGCAGCAGGGCGCGGGCCTTGTGGACGGTTTCTTCGTATTCAAGGCTCGGATCGCTGTCCGCGACGACGCCGCAGCCGGCCTGCACGTCGACCGTCTGGCCGACCATCACCATCGTCCGCAGGGCGATGCAGACGTCCATGTCGCCGCCGAAGTCGACATAACCCACCGCCCCGCCGTAGGGGCCACGGCGATGCGGTTCGAGTTCGTCGATAATCTCCATCGCCCGCACCTTCGGGGCGCCGCTGACCGTGCCCGCCGGCAGCCCGGACCGCAGGGCGTCCAGCGCCGTCAGCCCCGGCTTCAACATGCCACGGACGTTCGAGGTGAGGTGCATCACGTGGCTGTACCGCTCCACCTCCATCACGTCTGTCAGACGCACCGAACCGAACCGCGACACGCGGCCGACGTCGTTCCGGGCGAGGTCGATCAGCATGACGTGCTCCGCCCGCTCCTTGGGATCGGCCAGCAGTTCCGCGGCGAGGGCGTCGTCTTCGGCCGGGGTGGCCCCCCGCCTGCGGGTGCCGGCCAGCGGGCGAATCGTTACGTCCCGTTTGTGGTCCTCCGGCGTCGCGTCGTCGCGGGTTTCGACCCGCACCATGATCTCCGGCGACGCCCCGATCAGCGTGCAGTCCGGGCCGTTGAGCAGGAACATGAACGGCGAGGGGTTCACGACCCGCAGCGCCCGGTAGATATCCAGCGGCCGGGCGTGCGTCTCGCGGCGAAACCGCTGCGAGGGGACGAACTGGAACACGTCGCCGGCGGCGATGTACTCCTTCCCCTTCAGGACCGCCGCTTCGAAGCCCTCCCGGGTCATATTGCTGACCGGTTCCTCCTTCGGAACGGAGGCGACGGGGTCGATGTCGGTGATCGGCAGGTCCGCAATTCCCTGCTGGAGCTGGCGAACGGTCTCGTTCACCCGCTCGACGGCCGCCGCGTAGCTGGCGGCGGGGTCGTCGGCGCTGGCCTCGGCATGAGCGATCACGAGGATCGTCTTGCTGATGTGATCGAACGCCACGAGTCGGTCGTAGATGCCGAACTGCATGTCCGGCAGGCCGCGATCGTCCTCCGGGGCGTCCGGGAGGCGTTCGACGTAGCGCACCGTGTCGTAGCCGGCGTAGCCGACCGCTCCGCCGCGAAACGCCGGCAGTTCGCCGGGCCGGAGGCCGGGCGGGGTGAGCACGCGATACTCCGCCAGCAGGCTCTCCAACTTGGCGAGCGGGTCTTCGCACTCGATCGTCTGCGTCGAGGACGCCGAGCCGTCCGTTCCCCGGTAGGTCACCTCGTGCCGCTCGGGGGCGATCTGGCGGGCCTCGATCAGCAGCCGCGGGTCGGCGCCGACGAAGCTGTACCGGCCGACCTTCTCCCCGCCGACGACCGATTCAAAGAGGAAACCGCGTCCGCCCCAGCGCAGCTTCTGGTACGCCGCCACCGGCGTCAGCGCGTCCGCCGTCAGGCGACGGAAGATGGGCACGAGGGTGGTGCGATCGCCTTCATCCTCGATGCGATCAACGTCTTTCGCAAGGGCGAGAAACGCGTCGCGGGACGGCGTGTGGCGAGTGGGGTTCGGCGCGGACATCGGGCGGGCATCGTGGGGGCGAACCCGCTGCGACGCCAGTCCGAGCCGGGAGCATGCTTCCGGCGGCGACTGGGGGCACGCCACGTTGACCGCCCCTGCCGTCCATCTAGAATCGCCATCCCCGCAATCAATACGACTCGCGTCGAACGCGACTCGCTGCCGACGAAAGCCCCCCTGGTGCACCTGGACACACTGACCGCCAACAGCGGCGAGTGGCTCCGCGGCACCGGCCCGGATAGCGACGTGGTCGTTTCCAGCCGCATCCGGCTGGCCCGCAACCTCTCGCAGTTCCCCTTCCCCGCCCGGGCGGAGGAGGCCACCAAGTCGGAGGTCTATTCGCTGCTCGCCGGCACGCTGGGCGATCTCGACGCCAGCCCCACGCTGCACCCGTTCGGCCTGGAAACGCTGGACGAACTGGACGCCCAGTTGCTGGTCGAACGACAGCTCATCAGCCATGAGCTGGCCGAGGGCGAGGGGCCCCGCGGCGTCGCGGTCAGCCGGGACGAAACGGTCTCCGTGATGATGAACGAGGAGGATCACCTGCGGATTCAGGTGCTCGCCAGCGGATTCGACGTGAAGGGCGCTTGGGCGAAGGCGAACGGCGTCGACGACGCCATTGAGGCCGACCTGCCCTACGCCTTCGACGAGCAGTTCGGCTTCCTCACTGCCTGCCCCACCAATTGCGGTACCGGCCTGCGGGTCAGCGTGATGCTGCACCTCCCGGCGCTGGTCCTCACCAAAGAAATCCAGAAGGTTTTTCAGGCCCTGCAGAAGATTCGGCTGGCCGTCCGCGGCCTGTACGGCGAAGGCTCACAGGCGATGGGCGACTTCTACCAGATCAGCAATCAGGTGACGCTGGGGCTGTCCGAGGAAGAACTCGTCGAGAAGGTCGCCGAAGTCGTCCCGAACATCATTTCCTACGAACGCCGGGTGCGGAAGGCGCTCGTTCGTCAGGACCGTCGCAGCCTGCACGACCAGATCGCCCGCGCCCACGGCGTGCTCCGCAGCGCCCAGACGATCAGCAGCGACGAGACGATGGGCCTGCTGAGTTCTTTGCGGCTCGGCGTGAACCTCGGCCTGATCGACGAGCTGGAGCCGGCTACGGTGAACGAAATGTTCATCCACACGCAGCCAGCCCACCTCCAGAAGCTGAAGGGCGAGGAACTCAGTTCCCCCGAACGCAACGTCGCCCGCGCGGGGTATCTGCGTGACAAACTCGCGGATGCGGAACTCGACACGGACGAGTGATCCCGTAACGCCGAGGCTCCGCGGAGCCTCGGCGTTAGGCGGCGACTACTCCGCTCGCTGGCCGGTGAAGTAGTCCGGGGCGTCCTTCCACTTGATGTTGCAGCCGATGCTCGGCTTCTGGTCCGGCGGGACCGGGGCGCCGGCGATCACCTGCTCCGCGGCGGCCCGCAGGTCGCCGCCGTCGACCGGGAGATCGTTGCCCGGGCGGCTGTCGTCGAACTGCCCGCGGTAGGCCAGTTTGTGGCTCGAATCGAACAGGAAGAAGTCCGGCGTGCAGGCGGCTTTGTAGGCCTTCGCGACGCTTTGGTCCTCGTCATAGACGTACGGGAACGTGTAGCCGGCGTCCGCCTTCTCCTCGGCCATCTTCTCAAAGCTGTCGTCCGGGTACTCAACGGCGTCGTTGGAGCCGATCGCGACGATCGACAGCCCCTTCGACTCGTACTCCTCTCCGAACTCCGCCAGGGCCGATCGCAGGTGCTTCACGAACGGGCAGTGGTTGCTGATGAACATCACCAGCAGCGGCTTGCCCTCGTAATCCGAGAGGCTCACCGTCCCCCCGTCACCGGCGGCGGGCAGCGAGAACGTCGGAGCCGGCGTGCCCAGTTCGAGCATCGTGGAAGCGGTGCGGACCATCGGAGGAAGTGTTTCGTGCGGGGAACGGGATGAACCCACAGCCCATCGCACCAGCGTCCGTCCGTCAACCGGGCCTCCCCGGGTCTACTTCGAGGCGGTTGCGGTCTCGGGCGTCGCCGCATACTTCCGCAGCAGCGGAGCGACGACCGAAGCCGGCACGAATCGCCTCAACTGCGGCTCGACCGCCGGGCCGCCGAAGCGGGCGATCTGCTTAATCAGGCTGCTGGAGACATGCGACAGGTTCTCATGCGCCATCAGGAACACGGTTTCGAGTTCCGGGGCGAGCGTGCGGTTCGTCAGCGACATCGTCAGTTCCGCCTCGATGTCCATCAGGCTTCGCACCCCCCGCAGCAGTGCCGCGGCGCCAGCCTGACGGGCGAAATCGACCGCCAGCCCGTCGAAGGTCTGCACGGTGACGTTCTGCAGGTCGGCCAGCGACGTCCGAATCAGATCGACACGCTCCGCCGGGGTGAACAGCGGGTTCTTGTCTGGGTTGATGCCCACGCCCACGGTGAGCCGGTCGAACAACTTGGCGCCGCGTCGGATGATATCCTCGTGCCCCAGCGTGACCGGATCGAAGCTGCCCACATAGGCGGCGTGTCGGTGGTCGGGCGAAGCGGCGGCCATCGGGCGTGCAGTCAAACCGGCGTACAGTCGAATCGGGAGGCCCAAGCCTACCGTTCAGCGGCGCCGGGCGACCCGACCGTCCCGACCGCGGTCGTCGATTAGACTGGGCGAATCCAAGATCGCCGCCCCCGCCGCGAATCCCCGTTCATCCCCACCATCGCTAATCACGCACCTCCCATGACCATCCATGCCTCCGCCACGTCCTCCAGTTCTCATACGTCCAGCCACGCCGGCGCCAGCAGCAGCACGGTCCAGTCCGCGGTTGATCGAGTGCGGTCGGAGGTAGAACGGCTGGTGGAAACCGCGGTGAATCAGGGCGAAAAAGCCCTCGACGCCGTGGGCATCAAGGCGCCGCCCCGCAAGCAGCCGTTCCCGCCGCTGGATCTGACGGACGCCCCGGATGCAGTCGTGGTGCGGGTCGACCTTCCCGGCGTGAAGCCGGGCGGGGTGACCGTCGATCTGTCCGGCAGCATCCTCACGATCGCCGGCTCGCTGCCGGCCTTCCCCGCCGCGCCCGGCACCACGCCGGCTCTGCGAGAACGCCCCCACGGAGCGTTCAGCCGGTCCGTCTCCCTGCCCGCCGCCGTCGATCCGGCGGGGGTGAGCGCCGAGTTGAAGGACGGATTGCTGACGGTCACGCTCGCCAAGAACGCCTCCGCATCGAGTCATTCGATCCCCGTCAACGCCCACTCCCGCGAATGATTCGCCTCGCTTCGCCGTCGCCGATAGGCGGCGCGCCCGCTCACGGAGGCGCGCCGCCTGTCGGCGACGGCGAACCGGTGGACGCGGACGGAACCAATCGCACCCCGTCCGTCTCGGTCCGAACCCGGCGACCGGCGGCATCGGCGAGCGCCTCCAACGCCTCCCGGACCGTCGTCGGCTCCGCGACGTTCAGCTGCACCGGCGGATCGTTCGTCCCCTCGACGGTGATGCGAACCCGCAGCAGGTCTTCGAAATCGGCGACGATCTCACGCAGCGGACGGGGCGCCGACATGCGATAGGAGGAGAGCGTCGCGTCGAGCCGCCGCTCGATGCGGCGCACCGCGAGATCCTCGCTCGGTCGCGGCGCCGTGACCGCGGGCCGCACCGGCTTCGGCGGGTCGATCGGTTCCGGTTCAACCGTTTCCGGGACGATCGGCTCCGGCGTGACCGGGTCTGGAACGGTTGGCTGAGGAACGACCGGTTCGGGTTCCACAGGCGGCCCCTCAGCAGCAACCGAGGGCGGGCCGACGATCGCGTCCTCATCGGGCGGCCTCGGCTGAGCGACGGCGATTTCCGTCCGATCGTTCGATTCAGGCCGCTCCGGTCCGCTCCGCAGCACGAGCCAACCGGCGGTCAGCGCGCATCCCACCCCGACCGCGGCGAGAGCGAAGGGCCAACGCGGCGTCGGGCGGGCGACGGCCCCGCCGACCGTGCGAACCGCGACTTCGCCCCCGTCGTCCCGACTGAGCAGCAAACCGGCGCCGCAGGACGGGCAATCGAACGCCTGTCCGCTCCCCGCTCCTCCGACCCGATCGCCCCGCACCCGCAACGCCTCGTCGCAGGCGGGGCAGCGGAACGCGGCGGGCGGCGGGCGACGGACCGGCGTCGTCGGTTTTCGGAGAGGCGGGCGGCTCATGACGATTCGACGCTCACTCCGCCGGCGGGCCGGGTCCGATCGGCAGCGGCGTCTGCCCGGCGGCCTTCGCGGCTTTGTAGGTCGTCACCAGCAGCGTGCCCTTCTGCGGCGTGTCGGCGACGACCGCCAGCTTCGGATGGTTCTGCATGATGCGGGCGATCGCCTCCTTCGCCGGCACGCGGCCGAGGGCGAACTCCTGAGTCATGTTCTGCGTCATCCCGCCGTCGCCGATCGCCCCGCCGTCCAGTTCCACGGTGAACTTCGCCTCCTCGGCGATAAACTGGAAAGCCTCCTGCATCGGGGTGCGACGGAAGTCGATGTCGACGACCCGATCCAGTTTTTCGATCAGCGTGGCGTTGTCGGGCGCCGCGGCGACGATGGTCGGGGCGGCGGTTCGCTGGCCGCTGAGTCCGGCTTCCCAAGTCAGCAGGGAGGCAAGTGCGAAGTTCGGTCCCGCCGCCTTCGGCAGCTTCACCGCGGATCGATAGACCCGATCCTCCGTCCCGCCGACGCGGCCGTTGATCGCCGCGGCGAGCATCGCCGGCAGCCGGCCGACCAGTCGCTGACGCCCGACCGTCGCCGGGACCAGCGTGCGGACATAGGCGAGCAATTCCTCAGGCAGCGTCCCCAGCTCCTTCGCCGCCGTGCGGCCGAGGGTGCTGGCGACGTCGTCCGTCGTGCCCCGCACCGCGAGCGTCACGGCCACGTCGTCCCCGTCGGCTGCCGGCCCGAAGCCGACCGCGACCGCCTCGGTCCATCCGCCGAACGAGGCGTATACAGCATCCGCCAGCGGCCGGACGTTATCAGCGAACAGCGTTTCCCGATGCAGATCGAGATCGAGCGGTTGGAATAACACCGTCAGCGGCGCCGTGCGATCGGTCGCCGGCAACAAGCCCTCGACCGCGGGGGCGGTCAGCGCCGCGACCGGGTCGAGGTCCGGGGCGAACTCCGCCGGAGCGAAGGCCATCCCGACCGGCTTCGCAGCCGGATCGTCCGGGTCGTTCAGCACGACGATCGCCAACTGTCTGTCGGAGTCGATCTGCATCGGAACGGCGTACTGTTCCGTCAGCGTGCCGGGCAGGTTCAGCACGAGTTCGGACCGCTGCGGCGGCTCGGCGAAGGTGAAGACGACCGCCGGCTTCGGCACGCTGCCCCGCGGTCCCATCACCCAGCCGACGGTGCATTCCTCCATCGCCTGCGGCGGGTAACCGGTGAGTTCCGTCAGCTCCGTCTCCGCCCACGCGGCGAGCGGGCCGGTGGCGAGGCGGGTGTCCTCCCACTTCGGTCCCCACAGCTCCGCCGGCCGCATGTGAACCAACATCGAAACCCCGGCCGGCATCGCCCGGAGCGTGATCGGCTCGATCTCCCGATCGCCCGCCGCCAGCGCCGACGCGGCGCCCGCGGTCGCGTCGAAGCCGGAGGCTTCCCGCTCGCGCTGCTCGGCCCGTTCCTGCTTCACCTGCTCCGTCGCCTGCTGCGGCCCGGGGGGCGGGGCGTTCATCGCGTCGTTGACGAAGTAGGCGACCGCCCCGATGCCGATTGCCGACAGGACGCCGACGACGATCTCCGGGGTGCGACTGCGCTTCTTGCTGCGACGGCGCTGCTTGAGAACCGACCCTTCCGGTTCCGCCGCGGCCACCACGGGGGCCGCGGCCAGGGGGCCCGCGGTCGAGTCGGCCGTCGGGACGATGACCGGGGCGGCGGGCGCTTCTTTCTTGGGCGTCGCTTCGCGGGAGTCGGCGGCATCGAACGTCACGCCGGCGGGGCTGTCGAGTTCCAACTCGACCACCGGCTCCGGTTCCTTCAGCTTGAACTTGTGCTGGCAACTCGGGCACTTGCCGACCTTCCCCAACACGCGACGGTCGCGCAGCTTGAGAATCGACCCGCACTTCGGGCAGGGCAGACGAAACGGTTGACCGGTCGATGCGTCAGCCACGGTGCGGCTCCCCCGTCCTATTTCGTGATTCGCCCGGCGAGCCGACGTCCGACCGCAGCAGCGCGTCGGCGAGGGCGTAATCGTCCGGGGTGGTGATTTTGAAGTTTCGAGCCGACCCGCGCACGACGCGGACCGGGATGCCGGCCCGTTCGAGCAGTTCGGCTTCGTCCGTCGCCGGCGGGCGATCATCGTCGATGCGCTGGGCGAACGCCCGCCGCATCAAGTCCGCTCGCGCGACCTGCGGCGTCTGAGCCGCCCACAGGTCGCCGCGGGGCACGGTCTCCACGACGCGCCCGTCCCGCACCCGCTTCACGGTGCTGGCGATCGGCGTGCAGAGCAGCGCGGCGCCGCTGGCGGCGGCTTCGGCGAACACCGCTTCGAGATCCTCCCGCGTCGCCAACGGGCGGGCCGCGTCGTGCACGGCGATCAGATCCGCGTCCCCGCAGCGCGCGATGCCGTTCGCGACGGAATCGACCCGCTCCGCACCGCCGGCCGTCACGATCACGCGGACGCCGTCGCGGTTCTCCGCATCGAGGAGCGCCAGATTCTCCGTCGTGAACCGCGTCACGTCGTCCGCCGCGACGACCAGCACCACCCGCACGACCTGCGGCAGCGAGGTGAACAGCGTCAGCGAACGTCGCCATAGCGGCACGCCGTGCAGTTCGGCATAGGCCTTGCGGACCTCTCCCCCGAACCGCGTGCCGCGGCCGGCGGCGGGCAGCGCCACGGCGACGGTCGGTCCGGTCATGGCGTATCGGGGGCGGGGAAACAGAGGGGGCGAGGCGGCATCGTACCGCCCCGCCCCCTCGGATTCCGCCCGCGGTCGTTCAGCCCGGGTCCATCAACGAACCGTCGGATCGACGACCAGTTCGGTCGATTCCAGTCCCTTCAACATCTCCCGCGGATCGGCCTCCTCTTCGGTGGCATGCCCGGCGGCCTCGGCGGCGAGGGCGTCGGCGTTCGACAGGCGGCGATCGTGCGTCTCCTGCAGGCTCGTGCGATGCGATCGCAGCGGACGAACCAGCGAGCGCGTCAGCCACGCCTGCCGGGTTTCGCGGTCGGCATCGGGCACCCCGGCCTCCTCGGCGGCGGCGGCGAGGATCGCGAAACCGTCGTTCACCGCGTCGAGGCTTTCCGTCACGTCGTGCAGAGCGACGCCGGTCTTGGCGGGCCAGCCGTTCACCAACTGATCGCGGCCCCGCAGTTCCCAACGCGCCTTGAGCACCTGCAGCAATCCGTTGGCGGTATCGTACCGTTCGCCGGCGTCGGGGATCACCTCGGGATGCTCCTTCAACACTTCCAGGGCATCGCAGACGCCTCGCACACTGCGATCGCCGGCCGGGGCGCGATGCACGGCCGTCAGCAGGCAGCGCAGCAACGCCGCGGGCCGGTCGCCCCGGCGGGCGTACAGCCGGGCCAACTCCGCCGGCAGGGCCGGGGTGAGCATCGGATCGAAGGGGGCGGCGAAGGTCTCCAACGCCGCGAGATTCACGTCGGACAGATTCGTCGCCGCGGACAGCGCTTCGACGAACTGCACCCGCCGTTCGTCCTCCGGGTGACGCACGGTCTGCGGGCCGGCGGAGGTCTGCCGAATCACGCTGCGGATGCTCTTGGTCAGTCGCTTCTTCAACTCCTGTCGATAGACCCAGGGGCGGTCCGGGTATTCGAGGTGCAACTGACGCCGGGCGATCACCTCCTGCAGGCGATGATCGACGCGACGGCGCTCAACTGCGGGCACGGCGGTTTCCAGCACCTGACTCGACACCGGGGCGAGGACGGCGGCGACGGCGGTCGGCTTGTCGTCCCAGGCTTGCATGGCCCGCGGAAGGGCGAAGGCGGTGCGGCCGTCGGCGGGCGTGACCGGAGCCGCATCGGCCACCAGATCCGCGATGCGATCGGGCGCCACCACGTTGAGGTTCAGGGGAACGCTCCAGTCCCAACCGCATTCAGCCATCAACCGTCGGACGTGCGGGCGGTCGGCGCGGACGCCCAATCGCCCGTCGACCAACCCGTCCGGGGCGTTCGTGCCCAGCAGGGCGAACTCGCCGCGGCCGACTTCTACGCAACGCACCTCGGAGAACGCGGTCCGCCAGGTGGCCGCCGCGGTCGCCAGCGCCTCGGGGCCGCAGTCGTTGGTCCGCACCCGGCGACAGGCGATGCCTTCGGGCGTCAGCAAGTTGGCGAGCCGGGCGGCGAAAGCGGCGGATTCCTCGGCGGCGGCGTCCGCCGTACCGGGATGCGGAGGGTCGGCGATGACGACGTCGAACCGCGGGGCGTCCCGCAGTTCCGCGCTCCGCACCGCGAGGTTCGGATCGAGCGGCAGCAGTTTGAAGCGTTCATCCGCGAAGGGGTCGTTCGCTCGCCCGCGGACCAGTTCCTTGCGAATTGCGTCCATCGCGACGCCGCGGCCGTCACAGGCGACGATCTGTTGAACCGGGAACCGCGTCACGGCCTCCGCGACGGAAGGCCCGGACGTGCCGAGCAGCAGCACGCGATTCGGCGCCCGCACCCAGCACAGCGGCAGCGTCGCCCGCATGATCGCGGCGGTGTCCCGGGGAGCGAGCGTCGGTTGCAGCGCCGCGGCCGCTTCGGGGAGGCCGTCGTGACGAACGGTCAGTAGCGTGCCGTGCTTGCGATACAGCGTGACGGTGTCGCGATCGGTTTCGATCCGAGCGAGCTCCCGAGCGTCGTCCAACTGTCCCAGCGTCGGCCCGGTCACGCCGCCCTGCCGAGCGAGCGTCGGCAACACGCCGAACAACGTTTTCGCGGCATCGGTCGGCGGGGCGTTCCAAACCGTCACGCATCCCAGAGCCGCCAACGCCGTCGCTCCGAACGCCGCCCGCGAACGGACGTCGAACGTGCCGCTCCGCACCGCCGCGACAAGCGTCGCGGCGACCGACAGACCGACCGAAGCGACGAGCACGGACGCATCCGGCGCCGCGGACAAGGCCGCGCCGCCGATCAGCAGTCCGATGCCGACCGTCACCGGCAGCAGACCGAACGAACCGTTCGCCCCCCGCCCCGCGATCCCCGCCCCGACGCAGGCCGGCAGCAGGAACGCGGCGGCGCAGAGGATCCGCAGATCGGTCAGCAGCCACGGCGAGTCGATCGTCGCGTTCGCCCAGAGATTCAGATCGACCCACAAAGCGCCGCCGCCGAACGCCGCCGCGGTTCCGACGGCGGCAACCGTGCCCCCGACGAGCGCCCGGCGATCACGCCGCAGCCGACCGGCGATCCACAGCCCGAAGCCCAGCCCCGCCACGGCGAGAGCGCCTCGGCCCAGCGCCAGTTCGACGGTGATGGGGAAGTACGCTTGAGCCGCCCGCAGACCGGCCGCCGCGAGGGCGCCGCAGCACAGCGTCAGCAGGACGGCCGCCGGATCGACGGCCCGACGCGACCGCGTCTCGCCCGACGCCGACCGGCTTTCACGGGAGGCTGGCAGGAAGAATGAAACGCCGGTCCCGACGATCGCCGCCGCCGCGGCGACCAGCGTCGCGTTTTGCAGCCCGACGGCCGGAGCGAGCAGGAGGCCGAACAGTCCGACGCCCGCCCCCGCGGCGAGCAGGCGGACGGCGCCGTGACCACGTCCGTGGCC
>NZ_WTPX01000047.1 GCF_013036045.1 Alienimonas chondri | reverse complement strand
GCCATGGGGTCGGGGTGATACGAACCGGGGGGCGGACGGCGCTAGGCCGCGTCGCGAAGGCTCAATCCAAGATCGTCGTCGGACTCCTCGGCTTCCAACCGTTCAATCTTAGCAGCCAGCAAGGCCACTTGTTTCTGCAGTTCTTTGACCGTCCGTCGCATCTCCGGCAACTTGCGCGACGCAATCACCACCTTGGCCTCCGCATCCGCCGGTTGGGCCGGGAGTCCGAGGTACGTTCCCGGCGTCTTGCAATCCCGGCTCATGCCCGCGTTGCTGCCCAGCGTCACGCCGCCGCAGACGGTGACGTGATCCGCGATCCCCGCCTGACCGGCGGCGATCACGAACGCCCCCGTCGTCACGGATCCGGCGATGCCGACCTGACTGCAGAACAGGTTGTGCGGACCGATGTCGCAGTTGTGGGCGATGACGACCTGGGCGTCGATCACCGTGCCGGCGCCGACGTAGGTATCGGCGATCATGCCCCGGGCGACGGTGCTGTTGGCGCCGACGAGCACGCCCGCACCGATTTGCACTCCGCCGTGATGAGGCAGGTGATGATGGCCGCGGGCGTCGCTGTCGAAGCCGAAGCCGTCCTGCCCCAGCACGGCGCCGGCTTGGACGGTGACTCCGTCGGCGAGATGGACGCCGTCGTGCAGCACGCAGTTGGGGTGCAGCGTGACGTTCTCGCCCAGCGTACACCCCGGGCCGACGAACGCGCCCGGGAAGACGACGCAGCCGGCGCCGACCACCGCGTGTTCAGAAATCGTGGCGCCGGCGTGGACGGTCGCGTCGTCGGCCACCTTCGCGGAAGCGTGTACGAACGCCGATTTTGAGACGCCTCGCACATCGCCGGTGCGGCGGGGGGAGAGCGTCGGCAGCAGACTCAGGAACGCGGCGCGGGCGCCGGCCATCGGGATCACGACGCCGGGAAAATCCTTCGCCTTCGCTTCCAAACCCGGTTCCACCAACACGGCCGCGGCGGGGCTCTCCGCGGGAAGACGACTGGATTTGGGGTCGGCCAGAAACAGCAGATCGCCCGGCTTCGCGTGGGCCACGGTTCCCAGGCCGTTCACCTCCACGTCCGCCGCGGAGGGCGGGCAGTTTGTGAGGAGGTCGCCGAGGAGGGGCATGGCCGCGTCCGTGCGAGGGGACTGATCGGGGAACGACCAGGCCGGCGTCGTGCGGGAATGGTCTTCCTCCAGAATACCCGACCCCGGCGATCAGTGGGAAGGCCGAACCCCGCCCCGTCCGATACCCTGTCCGCCGAACCCGCTTCCCGCCCGCACGCCGTTTGTACCGAGTCCAACCCATGATCCGCGGAATCCGGGGGGCCACCAGCGTCGAAGTCGACGATCGCGACGCCGTGTTGGAGGCGACGGCCGAGTTGCTCCGCGAAGTGCTCGAAAGGAACGGCGTGGACGATCTGGACCGGGTCAGCAGCGCCTTCTTCACCACGACGCCGGACCTCGTGAGCTGCTTCCCCGCCGAGGCGGCCCGCGGCGTGGGTTTCGGAGCGGTACCGCTGTTGTGCGCGTCGGAAATCGACGTGGCCGGCGCCCTCCCGCGGCTGATCCGCGTGTTGCTGCACGTCGACACGACGCTCAGTCAAAAGGACGTTCAACACGTGTATCTACATCGGGCCAAGGCGCTCCGGCCGGACCTCGGAGAGGCCCAGTAATCGCCGCCGCGCGGCCCTTTGCGGGCGATCTGGTCAGGGCAGGAAACGTTCGCGCTCCTCCGCCGTCGGCAGGCGACAGGTCTCCTTCTTACCCCAAACCGCATAGCGGACCTTCGAGACGAGGCGGTACCCCACGTCCCGCAGCGGACTCGGAACGAACCATAGAATCCGGCCGACGACCGACCACCGGCCCCCCAGGTGCCTCAGCGCCCGCAGGACCGCCCGGCTCCGCCGCGAGCGCCCAGCGTCGTCGAGCAGCACGAGCGAATCGAGGCAGCCGCGATCGCTTTCGGGAAGGAACTGTTCCGCCGTCTCTCCCTGCAGCGGGGCGAAGCGGAGCACGCCGTGCGGGTCGCGGGCGATAAGCCAGTCCACCGAGGCGCTACACAATCCGCAGACGCCATCGAAGAACAGCACCGGGTGCCCGTCGGCGGCGGGGGGGAGGGAGACGGCGGTCATTGCGGGGGAACCGCGGCGGACGGTCGGAACCAACCGCCGCGGACTCCATTGGGATGGGACGAGAACAGCTTTACTCTCCGCCGTCCGCACGCCGCCAGCCGCTCCGCCTCCGAATGTCAGACGCCGCCCCCCCCGCCGTTCTCCCGCCGCTCGGGCTGCTTGCTCGGTGCAAGGCGGATGCGGGCCGGATGAAGGTCGCCGACGCCCTGGGCACGGAACTGACGGGCAAGCGATTGCTGATCGGAACGCTGCTGTTCCGCTCGCTGCTGCGGAAGCATGTGCTCGACGCGAATGAAACGCACGTCGGCATTCTCCTGCCGCCCAGCGTCGGCGCGGTGCTGGCCAACACCGCCCTCACGATCGACGGGCGCGTGACCGTCAACGTGAATTACACGCTCTCGGACGAGGTGGCGAATCACTGTCTGCGGGAGGCCGGGGTGAAGCACGTCCTGACCAGCCGGGCGTTCCTGAAGAAGCGGCCGATGGAGCTGAACGCGGAATACGTCTACCTCGAAGACCTCAAGGAGCAGGCGGGCGGCCTCGACAAGCTGAAGGCCGCCGCCCACGCCGCGTTGCCGCTGGGACTACTGACGAAGTCGCTGGGACTCGATCGACTCGACCCGCACGCCACGCTGACGGTGGTGTTCACCTCCGGGAGCACCGGCGAACCGAAGGGGGTCGAACTCACGCACCACAGCGTCGGCAGCGTGCTGGCGGCGATCGAACCGCTCGCCCACCCGGTCGAGGAGGACGTCACGCTGGGGGTGCTGCCCTTCTTCCACAGCTTCGGCTACACGGCGACGCTCTGGTGGCCGTTGTGCCTGCCGGGCGCCGGCGTCTACGGTCCGAACCCGCTCGACAGCCGCACCGTCGGCAAGCTGGGCGAGAAATACCGCCCGACGATCACCTTCGCGACCCCGACCTTCCTCCGCGGTTACCTCAAGCGCTGCACGCCGGAGCAGTTGGGCAACCTTAACCTCGTGGTCGTCGGGGGAGAACAGCTTCCCGCCGACCTGAGGGAGGCGTGGGAAGAAAAATTCGGCATCGCCCCGACCGAGGGTTACGGCGCCACGGAGCTCAGCCCGGTCGTCGCCTGCAACGTTCCGCCGGTGCGGCAGCATGCGGGGGACATCCCCGGCCTCAAGCACGGCACCATCGGCCGCCCGCTGCCGGGCGTGAAGGTGCGGGTGGTCTCCTCCGAATCCGGCGAGGAGGTGCCCCTGGGCGAGGAAGGCATCCTGGAGGTCGGCGGGGCCACCGTCATGAAGGGCTATCTGAACGACCCGGAGAAGACCGCCAAGGCCGTCCGCGACGGCTGGTACGACACCGGCGACATGGCGAAGCTCGACGCGGACGACTTCATCCACATCACCGGCCGCCTCAGCCGGTTCAGCAAGATCGGCGGGGAAATGGTTCCTCACCTGAAGATCGAGGAAGCCTTACTGAAAGCATGCGCCTGCGGCCCGGACGAGCCCGGCGAGGAGGGCGAAGCCGCGGACGGGCCGACGCTCGCGGTCAGCGCCGTTCCGGATCCGAAGAAGGGGGAGCGGATCGTCGTGCTGTACCGCGACCTCGGGATGCCGCTCGAAGAACTCCGGGCGAAGTTGAACGGCAGCGGCCTGCCGAACCTGTGGCTGCCGGCCGCCGATGCGTTCTATCAGGTCGAAGAAATCCCGGTGTTGGGCACCGGAAAATTGGACCTCAAAGCACTGAAAACCTTGGCTGTGAAGCGGGCGGCGGGCGGCTGACTCGATTTCGAGAACCCGTCGGGTTGACGGGGCGGGGCGGGTTCTCCTATCGTTCCGCCCCGCGAGGGGTTTCCCGTGAACCTCTCACACGACGGCCGTGTCTGACGGTCGTCACCCGGCGAAAGCCGGACCGCACGGGGGATTAGCTCAGCTGGGAGAGCGCCTGCATGGCATGCAGGAGGTCAGGGGTTCGAGTCCCCTATCCTCCACTGACACGATCTTCCGAGATCGATACCGACCGCCGGACCTTCGGGTCCGGCGGTTTTTTGTTGCGCACCGGCGTCATTTGCGCCCCGAACTTGGGAGGCGAAAATGAATCTTGGGCGCTTGACACTCTGCCCCCCCCGGTCTACTTCGGAGCCCCCCGGCGGATGGTCCGCCGTGGTCCCGCCCAGCCGACGCTCCCGCCGCGATGTTCACGGTTTCTCCCGCCGCCCGTCCCGCCCCGTCCCTCCCGGGGACCTTCGCTCCCGCTGATGACGCCGAGCGCCCGTTCGGGCTGTGGGCCATCATTGAGGACGAGGAAGATTATGTGGACGAGTTGGACGACGAAGACGACGAGTTCGAGGACGAACTGGAGGACGAGGACGACGAGTTCGAGGACGACGAGCTGGATGAAGACGAGGACGACGAGTTCGAGGACGAGGACGACGAAGACGAGCTGGACGACGAGGACGACTTCGACGATGAGGACGACGACGAAGACGACTTCCTGGACGACGATGACGACGAGTTTTGATCGTCGGTCCGGTTCCGCCCGAATTGCCCGCTCCGTCGATGCCCGCTGCTGATGAATGACTTGAAGTCGAAGATCGAGGCCGCAGCGGACGCCGTTCGGTCGATTTGCGACCGTACGCCGCGCGTCGCCGTGGTGACCGGCACGGGTTTGGGCGGATTGGCCGAAGCGGTGAACGCCGAGGCGGTGATCCCGTACGCGGAGATTCCGCACTTCCCCCCGCCGACCGCCCCCAGCCACCGCGGACGGTTGCTACTCGGGGAGCTGAACGGAGCGAGCGTCGCCGTGCTGGACGGCCGCTTTCACTCCTACGAAGGCTATACCCTCGCAGAGTGCACGTTCCCGATCCGCGTCGTGCGGGCGCTGGGGGCGGAAACGTTGGTCCTGACGAACGCCGCCGGCGGGCTGAACCCGTCGTTTGAGCTGGCGGACACGATGCTGATCGAGGACCACATCGACTTCCTCTCCGGCAACCCGCTGACCGGGCCGAACGACGATTCGCTCGGCCCGCGGTTCCCGGATATGTACGAGCCGTACGATCGCGGGCTGATGGCGATCGCCCGTGAGGAAGCCTCCGCCGGCGGGATGACGCTGCGGGACGGCGTGTTCGTCGCCGTGCCCGGGCCGAACCTGGAGACGCGGGCCGAGTACCGCATGCTCCGCGGTTTCGGCGCCGACGTCGTCGGCATGAGCACCGTCCCCGAGTGCATCGTCGCCAAGCACTGCGGCATGAAAACGCTGGCATTCAGCGTCGTGACGGACCTCTGCGATCCGGAGCGACTGGAGCCGGTCGACATCGCCAAGATCATCGCCACCGCCGAACGGGGCGGGGCGGCGCTGAGCAAGCTGCTTCAACGCGTCATCCCCCGGCTGTAACGAACCGTCGGCGAGCGGGGGGCGCCAGCCCTCCGCGCTCTCTCGACGCCGCTTTCATGCGTGGCGTCCCCGCACACGGACACGGGGGGCTGACGCCCCCCGCTCGCCTGTGTGAGGACGGGTCCGTACCATCCCGCCCCGCCGCTTCCGAGACCCGCCGCCGCCGTGCCGTCCCCGTTCCCAAAACTCGCCGGTCCCGACTTCCTCGCCGGCGAGCACGACATGCTCCGGTTCTGGGAAGAGAACCGCACCTTCGACGCCCTCCGCGAGCAAACCGAGGACGGGGAGCCGTGGACGTTCCTCGACGGCCCGATGACGGCCAACAACCCGATGGGCGTGCATCACGCCTGGGGTCGGACGTACAAGGACGCCTTCCGTCGCTTTCATGCGATGAACGGTCGTAAGTGCTGGTGGCAGAACGGCTTCGACTGTCAGGGGCTGTGGGTCGAGGTCGAGGTGCAGAAGGAGTTCGACCTCAAATCGAAGGCGGACATCGAAGCCTTTGGCGTGGATCGATTCGTCACCGAGTGCAAGAAGCGGGTGCTGCGATTCGCGGCCCGGCAGACGGAGCAGTCCATCCGCCTCGGCTACTGGATGGACTGGGATCGGCCGGACGAACTGCGGCGGCTCGCCGACGTGCTGGGCGAGGGGCGGGCGGTGTCGTTCACGACCGCCTCCGGCGAGGTCGTCACCGGGCACCCGGAAGAGATCACCGCCCGGCTCGGCTCGCCGCGCGACGGCCGCAGCGACGGCGGAGAGCCGTGGGGCGGCAGCTATTTCACGTTCTCCACGGAGAACAACGAGACGATCTGGCAGTTCCTGAAAGTCTGCCACGAGCGCGGCAAGGTCTACCGCGGCAACGACGTGATGCCCTGGGGCGGCACCGCGGGCAGCGCCTATTCGCAGATGGAAGTCGCCGACGGCCGGAAGCTGACGACGCACCGCAGCGTGTTCGTGCGCTTCCCGATCCGCGATCGGGAGAACGAATACCTGCTGGCCTGGACGACCACCCCCTGGACGCTGACCAGCAACGTCGCCTGCGCCGTCTCCGCCGACCTCGACTACGCCCGGGTGAAGCTGAACAAGGACGGTTCGATCCTGCACGTCGCCGCGGAGGCGCTGAACAATCAACGGCTCGCCAAGGAGTTCAAAGAGGGCTTCGGCAGCGACGGCCCGTGGCCGGAGGACGTCCCGAAGCTCAAGACGCTCGCCCAAATCTTCAAGGAGCAGGGCGGCTACGAGGTCGTCGGCACGGTGAAGGGCGCCGAGCTGATCGGCCTGCAATATGACGGGCCGTTCGATCATCTGCCGGCGCAGCAGTCGCCGGGCGGCTTCCCCGCGGAACCGGGCAGCGAAGGCGAGCCGTCCTCGGCGCAGGCGCACCGGGTTATCGACGGCGGACGGGACAGTCGCGGTTCGTCCGTCGTCACCGCGGCGGAGGGCACGGGCATCGTGCACACCGCCCCCGGGTGCGGCGACATCGACCACAAGCTCAGCGCCGAACACGGCCTGCCGACGGTCGCCCCGCTGGACGAAGCCGGCAGGTTCATCGACGGCTTCGGCGAGTTCACCGGCCTGGCTGCCTACGAGCCGGACGCCGCCGCCCTCGTGCTCGAACGGCTCAAGGAGAACGGCTTCCACGTTGCGGATGAACGTTACCCCCACATCTACCCGCACTGCTGGCGGACCGGCGAGGAGCTGATCTTCCGGCTCGTCGACGAGTGGCTGATCCGCATGGATTGGCGGGACGAGATCAAGGACGTGGTCAAGTCGATCGACTGGCGCCCGGAGAGCGTCGACGGCGAACGTCGCGAGCTGGAATGGCTCGACAACATGCGGGACTGGATGGTCTCCAAGAAGCGTTTTTGGGGTTTGGCGCTGCCGATCTGGGCCGACCCGGAGACCGGCGACTTCGAGGTGATCGGCTCTCTCAAGGAGCTTGAGGAACGCGCCGTCGAGGGTTGGGACGGCTTCGCCGGCCGGACCCCGCACAAGCCGTGGATCGACGGGGTGAAGATCAAATCGTCCACCACCGGCAAGCTGCTGTCGCGAGTGCCGGACGTGGGCAACCCGTGGCTGGACGCGGGCATCACCCCGTTCAGCACCACCGGCTACAACGTCGACCGCGACGCGTGGGAGGGGATCTACCCGGTCGATCTGGTCAGCGAGAGCTTCCCCGGGCAGTTCCGCAACTGGTTCTATTCGCTGCTGGCCCTCGGCACGATGCTGCGGCACGAGCAGACGGACGTGCTCCAGAAACGGCCGTTCAAGACGCTGTTCGGCTACAAGCTGGTGCTCGACGAGACCGGCACGCCGATGCATAAGAGCGACGGCACCGCGATCTGGTTCGAGGAAGCCGCCGAGCAACTCGGCGTGGACACGATGCGGTGGATGTACCTCGCCCAGGATCCCGCCCGCGACCTGCGGTTCGGCACCCGGCACCCGGACAATCCGGTGCCGCTGAAGACGCCCGAGGGCGAGATCGAGCAGACGCTCGAAGGTTTCCCCACCTGCGAAGTCACCAGCGGCCCGGCGGACGACACCCGGCGCCGCGTACTGATTCCGCTGTGGAACTGCCTGACCTTCTTCACGGAGTACGCCCGCGCCGACGGCTTTGAGATCACCGACAAGAACATCGTCGGCTTGAAGGACCGGCCGGAGATCGACCGCTGGTTGATGGCCCGCCTGCGGGAGACCGTCGGCGAGGTCAACGCCGGGTACGAGGACTACCGCCCCGCCGACGTTTGCGGCACGATCGAAGCGTTCCTCGACGACCTGTCGAACTGGTACATCCGTCGGAACCGCCGTCGGTTCTGGCGGACCGCCGACGCGTCGGATGCGGATAAGCGGGCGGCGTATCTCACGCTGTATTCCGCGTTGGTGACGCTGTCGAAGCTGATCGCCCCGTCGATGCCGTTCCTCGCGGAGCGGATCTATCAGGCGCTCGTCATTCCGCAGCAGAAAGACACTCCGAAGGACGAGCGGGCGCCGCACAGCGTGCACCTCTGTTCGTTCCCCCGGCTCGCGGACTATCCCGCCGACCCGGACGAGACGCTCACCGCCCGCATGGCCGCCGCCCAGACGGTCGTGCGACTCGGCCATCGCCTGCGGGAAGAGACCGGCCACCGCGTGCGGCAGCCGCTGGCGGAGCTGAAGATCGCCGCGGATTCTCCCGCCGTCGCCGCCGCGGTCGAGTCGCTGGCGGAGGTCATCGCCGACGAACTCAACGTCAAAGCAGTCACGCCGGCGGAGTCGCTGGACGACCTCGTCAAATACACCTTCAAGCCGAACCTCAAAACGCTCGGTCCTCGCTGCGGCAAGCGGCTCGGCGCGATTCGGCAGGAGTTCCCGGCGATGTCCGACGAGCTCGCCCCGCTGCGGCGGGGGGAGAACGTCACGGTGACTGTCGGCGGCGAACCGTTGGACCTCTCGCCCGAAGACGTCTTGGTGACGACGGAGCAATCCGGCGACTGGGCCAGCGCCAGCGAGACCCTGCCGGCCGGCGACGGGGTGACCGTGGCCCTTTCGACCGTCATCACGCCGGAGTTGAAGGTCGAAGGCCTCGCCCGCGACTTCGTGCGAATGGTGCAGGAAGCTCGAAAAGGGGCGGGCCTGGAACTGAGCGACCGCATTGTCGTGACCTACGACGCCTCGGACGCCGCCCGCACCGCCGCGGTCGAGGCTTGGGACGATTACATCCGCGGCGAAACGTTGGCGGATGCTTTGGAACCGGGCGAAACCGGCGGCGAATCGGTGACGGTGCGCAAGGTGTAGCGCCCGATCAAGCACCAACCCTCGCTGACGCTTTGGATTGGTGACGGCGACGTTCGCAAACAACCTCCGAACCGCGACACCCGCGAAACCCGCGGGGGGTTGGAACGGTATCGCTTCGCGTCCCGTACCCCATGACCCGCCGCCATGCGCCGCTGCCTGTCGCTCGCCCCGCTCCTCGCCCTCACGCTCGCCGGTTCGTCGTTCGTTCGACCCGCCGTCGCACAGGAAGAGGAGCCGGTCCAGGAGTTGCTCGAACCGGTGGGCGTCGTGACGCTCGCCGGCGTCGATCGGGCGCGGTCGGACGTCGACGCCCTGTTCGACACGATCGGCCGCGGCGACATGGCCGACGTTATCGACGGGCTGCTTGAAACCGTCAATAACCTCGGCGGCGTCGAGCGCACCAAGCCGCTGGGCGTGATGGTGTTTCTCAAGCCCGGCTTCGTGCCGATCCCCAGCCCGGTCGGCTTCCTGCCGGTCAGCGACGTGGGCGAACTGCGCGATTCGCTGGCGCTGCGGGACGGGATGAGCACCGAGGAACTCGCCCCGGATCTGCTGGAAATCAAGGGGCGTCAGTTCTCCCTGTTCGCCAAGTTGGCGAACGGGTATGCGCTGATCTCCAACGAGCGGGAATTCGTGGAGGAACGCCTGCTGCCCGATCCAACGCTCATCGCCGGCCCGCTGGCGGCTCGCTACGACTTCGCCGTGCAGGTCCTGCCCGGCAACATCCCGCCGGGCATGCGGAAGCTGTTCCAGAACCTGCTTAACCAGAACACCGAGACGCAGATGCAGCGGCGGGACGAGGAGCCCGAAGCGGCGTTCCGTCTGCGGAAGACTCAGGCAAAACGGAACCTGGAGGTGATCCAGGCGATGCTGGCAGGGTCCGACGCGATCACGCTCGGCCTCGACGCCTCCCCGGAGCGGGAGACGGTCGAATTGGATCTGGCCTTCGACGCCGTCGCCGGCACCGCCTGGGCGGATTCGCTGGCCTTGGTGAAGGGGCGGGGCACGCCCTTCGACGTGCTGCACGAGGAGACCGCCCCGCTCAGCCTCGTTGCCGGGACGACCTTCAACCAATGGGATCAGGAATCCACGATCGAGCAGTTGAAGCTGGGCCGCGACGAAATCGCCGCCGCCCTGTCCGGCCTGCGGCCGCTGGGCGACGAAGATCCCGCCCGCGAGGCCGAACTGGAAAGCGCTCGCGAAGAGGGCCGCAGTGACTACGCCCTGATCGATCCGGCGGCGCTGCGGCTGGCGAACGACGTGTTCGAGCCGCTGATCGTCACCGTCGAGAACGGCGAACTCGACTTCTTCGTGCAGGTCCGCCCGAGCGATTCGGGCGGCAAGACGGTCATGGGCGCGGTCGCGATCGCGCAGGGCGACCGGTTCAGCCAGGGCGTGCCGAAAGTGCTGGAGCAGATCGCCGAGAAACTTCCCGAGGACAACGATCTCGTCAAAGCGATGACCTTGAACGTCGCTCAGGAGAACGGCGTCACTTGGCACCGCTTCGATCCCGAACCGCGTCCAGAATCGTACGAAATCCGTGACCCCGATAGCGGAGAAGTCGTTGAGACTGTCGAGCAGGGCCAGCAAGGCGCCGAGTTCTTCGGCGGCAAGCCGGCGCTGCACGTCGGCTTGGGCCGGCAGAACGTGTGGGTGGTCCTCGGCGCGGAGAACTCGCTGGCCGAAGCGATGGCGACGGTCGAAGCGGTGCGGGCGAACGGCAACCGATTGGGCGCCCCGCCCGAGGCGCCGGTCCGCGGGGCGATCAACGTCTCCGGCTGGTTCCCGGACAGCATCGACGCCGGCGGCGAGGAGATGCTCCGGGCTCGCGAAGCCTTCTCGGACGGTTCGGATCGCCTCACGATCCGGTTCGAGCCGACGCCCACCGGCGGCGCGCGGTTGCGACTCGTGTTCGGCGAGGGCTTCGTGCGATTCCTGGCCCTGTCGATCACCGACCGCTACGACCAGTCTCAGCTGTAGGCCTCTGAACAAGGGCCAACCGTAATGGAGAGAGCCGCGATCGGGGATACCTCCCCCGATCGCGGCTCTTTCTGCATCAGCCGGCGAGCGTCCTCAACCCGCTAACGTCTTGGCGTAAGCAGCGACGAACGCGTCGAGGTCCAGCTCCGAGGCGAGGTTCGCCCCGACCGCTTCGAACTTCGGCTTCAGCCGCTCGCTCTTGTCCCACTCGGGCAGGCTGATCCTGCCGCTCCGGTCGGCGTCGAGCAGCTTGAAGTAGCGTTCCGCCGCCGCCTGGTCGCGGGCACTGATCTCCACCGGTTCGTCGGACGGCGCCGCAGAGGGGGCGGGGCGGGCGGCGCCGGTCATCGCCGGGGCGTCGGACTGCGTCGGCTCGGTGAAACTCGCGGCGAGAGACGGCAGGGCGGACTCGCCCCGGGCGTAATCCCGGGCGTCGGCTTCGCCGAGTTCGCGGGGGGTGAGGTACCCATCGCCGTCCCGGTCGAGTTCGAGGAACTCCGCCAGCAACGCCCGGTTCCAGTTCCGCCACTCGTACAAACCGATTTGTCCGTCCTTATCCACGTCGAACTCCCCGAACGCCTCCGGCAGATCGCGCGTCACGCGAACCGGGCGGCCTCTGCCGTCCTTGGAACCGCCGCGGACGTACGACGGGCCGCCGGAGGAGCGTTCGCGAGTCTGGCGATTGTCGCCGTCGTCGCCGCCGGACCGGCGGTTGCGGCGTTCTTCCTCCCCCTCGTTTTCGGCCTCGGTGGCCTTTTTGTCCTCGTACTCGACGGCCTTCTGGTTCCAATCGTCCCGGCTGTAGGTCTGATTGGGTTCCATCCCGCGTTCCCTCATGAACTGCTTGACCCGATCGTCGCCGGTTTCGTCACGGGTGATCTTGCCGTCGCCGTTCTTGTCCACGCGGCTCCAGACGTAATCGAAGATGCGACGTTCGCGAGAGACCTCGCCTCCATCGTCGCCGCCCCCCCGCTGGGGCGGTCCCCCGCGGTCGCCGCGGTCTCCTCCGCGGTCCCCGCGATCGCCCCGGTCTCCTCCCCGATCGCCGCGGTAATCGTCGCCGCGCTGCGGCGGGCCGCCCTGTCCGGGCGGGCCGCCTCGCATCCCTCCGGGACGCGGTCCTCGCTGTGCAGCAGCGTCCTCGGCGAAGAGGAACAGAACCGCTGCGATCGCGAAGAGCGGCACGATGGGTGGAAGAATGCGGTGGATCATGGGTGTCACAGATTTTCCAAGGTCCCCCGGCGGATCCGCGGGGTTGAACTATTATAGAGAACCCCGGACCGGGTTCGGAGGTTCCGGTTTGATCCTGTCGGAAAGCGTTTCCATTCGACCACGCCCCGCCCCCGCCGCCCTGATCCGTGCCGTCCGACGGATCGCGGACGAACTCGGCGGGCCGCGTCATGCGGCCCGTGGACCGACCCTCCCGACGCCCTTAGCATTTCCGTTCGCCCTCGCGTCGGACGTCTCCCCCGACCACGTTCCCTCTCCCGCCCGCCGCATGTCCCGCCTGACGTCGTACCCGCCACGTCCCCTCGGCCCCGGGGTCGGTCGTCGCGTCGCTCTCTCCGTCTGTCTGTTGGCGGCGCTTGCCGTCCCGGCCGCCGCCCAGCGAGGCCCCGGCGGCGGTCCCGGCGGTCGTGGTCAGGAACTCTTTGAACTGGAAGGCTTCCGCGAGGAGGTCGACCTGAGCGAGCAACAGGTCGAAAAGCTCCGCGAGTTACGCGAGGCCTCCCGCGAGGGCATCGACCGCGAATCGATCGGGGAGATGTTCCGCAACGCCGCGACGGACGAGGAGCGGCAAAAGGTTCGCGAAAAAATGGGCGAGATGTTCCGCGCCTCCGAGGAGAAGTTCCAGAAGCAGTCCGCGGAGGTCTTCACCGACAAACAGCGGGAGCGGTACGAGCAGTTGCAGCTCCGTTCCCGCGGCCCGTCTGCTTTGGTCGACAGCGACGACGCGGCCAAAGCGCTGAACCTCACCGACGAACAGCGGGAGCAGATGCGGGAGGTTCGGGACCAGGCGTTTCAGAAAATCCGCGAGTCCGGCGACTGGGGGAAGTTTCGCGATCCGGAGTTTCAGAAGCAGTTGCAGGAGAAGATGTTCTCCCAGCTGACGGACGAGCAGCGGAAGAGCTACGAGCAGAAGATCGGCGAGGAGCCGAAGTACGAGCTCCGTCCCGGTCGCGGCGACGGAGGCCGGGGCGGAGGCGCCGCCGGTAGGGTCACCGGCGCTCAGGTCGGAGCCTTGCGTGAATTCGACACCGCCGTTCCCGAAGGGGCGACCAGCACGATCGACTTCGGTCGTCCGTCGATGCGGGCGGACGAACCCGGGGAAACTGCGGCCGACTTGTCCGTCGATGCCGACGCCCCTGCTGACGAGGATGCTTCGGAACCGTCCGTCGCCCGAGTCGAAGAGCCGGCCGGTCAGGACCTGATGAGCTTTAACTTTCGGTACGCCCCCTGGGAGCCGGTGCTGCGGGAATTCGCCGAGTTCGCCGGCCTGACGCTGGACCCCGGCCCGATTCCGCCCGGAACCTTCAATTACTTTGACGACGGCGAGTACACCCCGACGGAAGCGCTGGACATCCTCAACGGCTACCTGCTGCAACGCGGGTACGTGCTGGTTCGCCGCGACCGGTTCCTGATCGTCGCCAACATCGACGAAGGCATCCCGCCGAACCTCGTCCCGGACGTCCCCCTCGATCAACTGGACGAACGCGGCGACAACGAATTGATCCGCGTCGTGCTGCCGTTGGAACGCGGCGAAGCCCGCGAGGCCGTCGGCGAAATCGGCCCGTTGCTCGGCCCGCAGGGCGAGGCCGCGGCGCTGACCGCCACCAACAGCGTCGTGATCCGCGACACCGGCGGGAACGTCCGTCGGATCGTGCAGTTGCTGGAGAACCTTGGCGCAGAAGTGCTCTTCGAGCAGATCCCTCTGCAACACCTCGATGCGTACGACGCGGCCCAGACCGTGCGGACGCAGCTCGGTCTGCCCCCGCTGGTCGCGAACGTCTCCGCCTCCAACGGCGACGGGCGTCGCAGTCCGCAGGGGTCGGCGGAAACCTCCGTCACCCCGGACGACCGCACCAACACGCTGTTGGTCACGGCCGATCCCGTACAGATGCGGGTCGTCAAAAGTATCGTCGAAGCGATCGACGTCAGCGAGGACGCCTCGGGCAACATGCTGTCTCGGGGTTCCAGTCGGCCGGTGTTCGAGAGCTACAAGCTCGACACCGCCGACGCGGGCGAGGTCGCCAAGACTGTCGAAGCGATGTACCCCGGCAGTGTGGTCAACGAGGATCGTCGGGCGAAGACGATTCAGATTTATGCTTCACCGTCGCAGCAGGATCAAATCGGTTCGATGATCCGATCGATCGACGGCAGCGGCACGGCCACCAGCGTGTCGACGGTGATTCCGCTCTCGCGGCTCGATCCGCTCAGCGTCACGCTGACCCTCAATAATATGTTCATCGCCGAGGGCGAAAGCGCCCCCGTGGTGGAGCCGGACCCGCTCGGCCGGCGCCTGCTGGTGCGGGCGTCGCCGGATCAGGTGTCGGAGATTCGGGACCTGTTGCTGCAACTCGGCGAAGACGGCACCGGCCAGCGGACCGAAGGCGGCACGCTGCGGACGCTTTCGCTGGGCGGACGAGACCCGGACCGCATGGTCCCGTTGCTCAAACAGATGTGGGAGATCCGCGATTCCAGTCCCATTCGCATCGTCACCCCGTCCGCCCCGCCGGCCATCGAGCGGCGCGGCACGCCCGGCGGCGCTCCCGCCAATCCCGTCCCCGCCGTCGATTCGAGCCAGGACGAAGCCCGCCTGTTCGCTCCCCCGCGCGGCTTCGGCGGCGGCGACTTCTCGCTACCGCAGGAGGCGATCCAGCCCCGGGAGCAAGGGGATTCATCGCCGGACGCCGCCCCCGCTGACGAGGCGCTCCCCCCGACGGCCGCTGCGCCGCCCGCGTCGACGAACGGCGGGTCGCAGGCCTCGTCGAACCCGAACGCCCCCGTCACCATGACGGTGCTGGACGGACAACTCGTGCTTTATTCCGAGGACGAGCAGAAGCTCAACGATTTGGAAGACCTGGTCACCCGGCTGGGTGCGCTGATCCCGCCGGACGACGGCTGGAACGTGTTTTACCTCGTCAATGCGGATGCGACCCTGACCGCGGAGACGCTGGATAAGTTGATTCCCGCCGCCAGCGTCGCGGGAACCGGGACCGACGGCACGATGGTGGGCACGATGGCCTCCGGCCTGTCCGACTTCGGCGGCACGCTGATGGACGTCGCCGGCATTAGTTCGATGGGCGGCCCGACCACGTTGAAGATCGTCCCGGACATTCGGGCCAACGCCCTGTACGTTCAGGGACCGCGGGCCGGGGTTCGGCAGGTCGAGCAACTTCTCACGGTGCTCGATGCGGACAGTCGCCCGGACAACGCCCGGGATAGCCTCCCCCGCACGATTCCCGTGCTGCACGCGGATGTGGAAGAGGTGGCGGAGATCGTCAGCGAAGTCTTCAAAGAACAAACCGCCGAGGGAATGGCGGCTCAAGCCGCGTCCCGCGGACGCAGCGGACGCGGCGGCGGAGGAGGCGGCGGCGACAATCCGCTCGCCATGTTGATGGGCGGGATGGCGGGCGGCGGCGGCGACGCGGCGTCGGTTCAACTGACCATCGGCGTGGATACGCGCACCAGTCGCTTGATCGTCTCCGCCCCGGAGAGCTTGTACCAGCAAGTCGAATCTCTGGTGACGGATCTCGACACCGCCGCGAAGGAGGCCGAGCGCGGCGTGCAGTTCATGACGCTTCGCGACGCCGACCCGGGCAGCGTCACGGCGGCCCTCAGCTCCATGATGCCCCGCGTCAGCGGCGGCGGCTCGATCGTGCGATCCCCGCGTTCGACCGGTTCTTCGGGAGCCGCGGCGGCGTCCACCCGGTCGAGCGGCGACGACAACGCCGGTCGCGATGCGGCGCGGGCGATGTTTCTCCAACAGATGATGCAGAACCGCGGCGGCGGCGGCGGCGGTGCTGAACGCGGCGGGCCAGCATTGCTCCGAGGTCCATCTTACCGCCCCCCACGTCCGCCGCGGGCTGCTGACCGACGATCAACTCCAGACGGCGCGGGCCGGCCGCAGCGGTCGACGGGTCGATCAAACGGCGGTCGACCTCGGAATGATCTCGGAGCAGGAGGCGCTCGCCGCCATCGGCGACGAACTCGGCTTCCCCTACGTCGATCTGAAAGACTTCGAGGTCGAACCGGGGCTGCTCCAGCGGTTCCCCGCGGCGCCGATCTTCCGCCACACGCTGCTCCCGCTGCACGAGCGGGACGGCCGCGTGGTCGTCGCCACCAGCGATCCGTTCGATCTGGAAGGGTTGGACGAACTCAGCTCGCTCTCCGGCCTCAGCCTGATCCCGGCGCTCAGTCGGCGCGACGACATCGCCGGCCTGATCAAATCCCACCTCGGCGTGGGCGGCGACACCGTCAGCGCGCTGGTCGCCCGGCGGGAGGAGGAGGGCGTCGAACTGCTGGAGGATCTCGGCGAAGACCTCGGCGAGGAAGCCGAGGAGGCTCAGGCCGCCAGCGTCATCAAGCTGGTCAACGAACTGCTGGTCGAGGCGCTGGACAAAGGCGCCTCCGACATTCATATCGAGCCGGCCGAACGCGGCCTGACGATTCGCTTTCGCGTGGACGGCGTGCTGCGATTGCAGCCCATGCCGCCGGAGATTGTGCATTTTCAAAACGCGATGATCACGCGGTTGAAGATCATGTCGCGGCTCAACATCGCGGAGAAACGCCGCCCCCAGGACGGCCGGATTCAGCTGCGGGTGAAGGGCCGGGAGATCGACGTTCGCGTCTCGATCATCCCCATGATCCACGGCGAGGGGATCGTCATGCGACTTCTCGATAAGTCGCGGATGACGTTCGACCTCAAGAACGTCGGGATGCCGCCGAACGTTATCGAGCCGTTCCGCCTCGCCTGCGCCCAGCCGAACGGCATCATTCTGGTCACCGGCCCGACCGGTTCGGGTAAGTCGTCGACGCTGTATTCGGCCCTCAACGAGATCAAATCGCCGGAGGTGAAAGTCATCACCGTCGAAGACCCGGTTGAATACCAGTCCGAGGGCATCAGCCAGATTCAGGTGCACTCCAAGGTCGGCCTGACGTTCGCCGCCGGCTTGCGGAGCATCCTGCGGCATGACCCGGACGTGGTGCTGATCGGGGAAATCCGGGACGGCGAGACCGCTCAGGCGGCCATCCAGGCGAGCCTCACGGGCCACCTCGTGTTCAGCACGCTGCACACCAACGACGCCCCCGGGTCGTTCACGCGATTGATCGACATGGGCGTCGAGAGCTACCTCGTCGCGAGCACCGTCGAGGCGATCCTCGCCCAGCGACTGGTGCGGAAGCTCTGCCCGGACTGCAAGCAGGAATACGACTTCAATCCTCGCGACATGCCGCCGGGCACCAAGGGCGAGGCGCCGGCGACGCTCTTCAAAGCCGTCGGATGTCGAGCCTGCTCGGAGACCGGCTATCGCGGCCGAACCGGTATCTTCGAACTGCTGGTCTCCGACGACGGCCTGCGACAGATGGTCGCCGAGGGCGCCTCGACGGACCTCATCCGGCGCTACGGCCGCGACAAAGGCATGACGACGCTTCGCGACAGCGGTTGGCAACGCGTCCTGCAGGGTGAAACCAGCGTGGAAGAGATCGTTCGGGTCACCAAAGGGGACATGGACTAACCGTGCCGGATTTTGCCTACACCGCTCGCGACGCCTCCGGCGCCTCGCTGACGGGCACGATCACCGCCGCCGCGGAGCGCGATGCGCTCACCACGCTGGCTGGACGCGGCCTGTTCCCGCTGTCGGTCGAACTGAATGATGCGGCCAAGTCCAAGGCGAAAGCCGGCGTCAAACGGGTCGGCGGCAAGCACCTCTCCGCCTTCTACTCGCAGCTTTCCGACCTGCTGAAGAGCGGCGTCCCGCTGCTGCGCAGCCTCGAACTGCTGGAGCGGAAGAGCGCGGCCCCGGCGTTGCAGGCGGTGCTGGAGGACGTGCGGGCCGAGGTCGCCGAAGGGAACCGGCTTGCCGATGCGATGCGTCGCCACCCGAAGGCGTTCAGCGAACTGGCTGTCAGCATGGTCACCGCGGGCGAGGAGGGCGGCTTCCTCGAAGACGTGCTCAAACGCATCGCCGCCTTCACCGAGCACCAGCAGGAACTGCGGGGCAAGGTGCTCGGGGCGCTGGTTTATCCGGTCTTTCTGCTGGTGATGGGCAGCGCAATCGTGATCGGGATGGTCACGTTCTTCGTGCCGAACTTCGCGCCGATTTTCGAGCGGATGGCCTCCACCGGCGACCTCCCCGCGGCCACTTCGTTTCTGATGGCGGCCAGCGACGTGCTCCGCAGCCAGTGGGCGCTGGTCATCGTCGCGGCCGTGATCGCGGGCGGCTATCTGCTAGTTCGTTACGTTCGGGATACGGAGGAAGGTCGGCTCCGTTTCGACCAGGTTCGACTATTCGGCTGGAAGGTCGGCAAGAAGGAAATCGGATTCGGCCCGATCGCTCGCAACCTGGCGATCGCCCGGTTTTGCCGGATCCTCGGCACGCTGCTGCACAACGGCGTGCCGATCCTGCAAAGTCTGCGGATCGCCAAGGACGCCACCGGGAACCGGGTGCTCAGCGCCGCGATCGAGACCGCCGCGGAGAGCATCACCGCCGGCCGCAGCATCGCCGGTCCGCTGGCCTCGTCCGGTCAATTCCCGGAGGAAGTCACCGAGATGATCGCCGTCGGGGAAGAGGCGAACAATCTGGAGCAGGTGCTGATCGACATCGCCGACGCCACGGAACGGCACACCGCCCGCCAATTGGACCTGTTCGTGCGATTGCTGGAGCCGATCATGCTCACGGTGATGGCCGGGGCGATTTTGTTCCTGTGCATCGCCCTGATGTTGCCCATCCTCAAGAGCAGCGGCATCGCCTGACTGCGTTGCTTCGTCGTCCCGATCACGGGTCGATTGTCGCACCCGGGCGATCGACCCGAAACCTCAGTCCCCCCGCCGGGGTTTCATCCTTGAAGCCTCGCCCCATTTCCCCCGCCGAGTTCGTATCGATGCGTCGCCCCGTTCCCCTCCGCCCCGTTCGACTTGAGCAAGCCCGGATGCGCGGCGGTTTTACGCTCGTCGAAGTCTTGTTGGTGCTGGCGATCTTGGGAGTGATCGCGGCGCTGGTCGTGCCGAACCTGCTCGGTTCGCAGCAGAAGGCCAACATCAACGCGACCCGCGTGAAGATCACCTCCTATCAGAGCGCGATCGAGCAGTATGCGATCGACCACAACGGTCGCCCGCCGGCGGGTTCCGCGGACGAGGTGAACCAGCTGCTGATGAACCCCGAGCCGATTGACGGCCGGAACGTCGACCCGTACCTGCGGGAGTCGCCGAAGGACGGCTGGGGCGAGCCGCTGTTCTATCAGTTCCCGGCGAAGAACCAGACGATCAGCACCGACCCGGACATCTGGAGCGCGGGCCCCAACGGCCAGAATGAGGACGGCGGCGGAGACGACATCAACAACTGGTCGACCGTCGGGACGTGATCTCCGCCCGCCCCCACCGACGGTTTGCCGAGCAACGTCCCGCAGGCCGGCGCCGCGCCGGCTTCACGTTGGTCGAGATCCTGCTGGTGCTGGTCGTGCTGGCCACGATCGCGGCGCTGATCTCGCCCGTCGCCCTGCGGATCTTCGGCGACTACGCCCTCAAGCAGAGCGCTGAGGCGGTGCGGTCGGACCTCACCCGCGCCCGGTTGAACGCCGTGCAGGAGGGCGTCGTCTACGAGTTCCGCGCCGAGTCCGGCGGCGATCGCTGGGTCGTCGTCCCGGCGGAGCGTGAGGCCGGCTCCGCTGATCCGGACGCCGTGACGGACTGGGTCCCGGTCAGCGCGGGCACGCTGTCCGAAGGCGTCACGTTCCCGTCCGACGGGGCGCTCTCGCTGACGACTGGACGGCCGACGGCGGACTATTTCCTCGGCCTGCCCGACGCATCCCAGCTCGCTCAACTTCAATGGGCGCCCCCAATTCGATTCCAGCCGGACGGCACCGCGGCGGAAGCGTTCGTGACGATCTCGGATGAACGAGGCGGCGTCCGCGTAGCGGTCCGTAGCCTGACGGGGACCGCGAGCATCGAACCGGTCCCCGTCCCGACGCTGGGCGGCCCGACGCTCGGAACTCCGAACGCCGGGAGCATGTCGCGATGACGAGAACCCCGCGCCGGGCACGCCGTTCCTACCCCGCGACACGGGACGGCATCACGTTCTACGAGGTTTTTCTCGCGCTCGTCCTGCTGGTCGGAGCGCTGGCCGTGCTTGGTCAGCACGTCTCGTTGGGCGTGCGCTCCGCGGATCAGGCCCGGTTGCGGACGAAGGCCGAGGAACTGGCTACGACGAAGCTGAACGAGGTTCTCGCCGGGATCGAACCGCTGGAGACCTCGGCCGGCGTGCCGCTGACGGACGATGACGGGTTGTGGTCGTATTCCGTCGAAGTCGCGGCCGGCCCGGCGGACGGGCTGCTGAACCTCACCGTAGTCATCACGCATGAGGGCTTGCGGGGATCGCCGGACGAAGCGTTCCGCCTGCAGCAGTTCATTCGCGACCCCGCGGTGCTGCTCGATGCGCAAGTTTCGGAGAGCGCGGGAGGAACCTCGCTATGAGAGCGCCTGCGCATCGAGCCTCGGGCTTCACGCTGATCGAGGTGCTCCTGGCGATGGGCCTGTTGGTCGTCGTGATGGCCGGCGTCTACGCCGGCCTGGAGACCTTCCGGCGCGTCACGACGATGGGCCGCGACGCCTCGGCGGAGCAGCAGATCGCGCGAGCGATTCGCAGCCGACTGCTGACGGATCTTCGCAGCGTCCGTTTCGCGGAGCCGCTCGCCGTTGAAGACGAGACCCCCGCGGATGACTCCGCCTCCGCGGACGGCTCGTCGCTCGATTCGTCCACGTCTTCGGTCTCGTCAACGGTCGCTGACACGGACGAGGGAACGGGAGAACTCCTCCCGGTGCCGCTGGTTGGACTGATCGGCGATGCGGAGACGTTGACGCTCTACACGACGCTGCCCCCCCGCGACGGGGCCTCCGCGCCGGCTCGGGAGAGCGATCTCCGGACCGTCACCTGGTTCCTGGCGGGGCAGGGCGGGGCGGTCTCCACGGCGGTCGCCGAGCGCGACGGCGCCGGGCTGGCGCGCTCCGAGGCCGACACGTCCGCGGTCGTCTCCGCCGAGGAGACCAACGATCTGAACTCGCTGATCCTCGCCGCGGAAACGCTCGCGCCGGAGGTGACCGGAATGGCCGTTCGCTACTTCGACGGCGTGGATTGGGTCGACTCCTGGGACTCCACGTTCTCCGGCTCCCTGCCTCGGGCGGTGGAGGTGTCGCTGGAAATCGACCTCGACGGTCCGCCGAACGCCTACGTCGCCGGCGGCGAGATCGGCAATCGGGCGCCGGTCGTCACGCGATTGGTCGTTTGCCCCCCCCTCAGCGAACCCAACGCGGAGGCGGGGCTATGAACCGCTTTTCTCGTTCGAGCTCCCTCGTCGGTCGCCGCACCGGCTCCGCGTTGCTGGTCGTGCTGGTGCTCGTGCTGCTGCTGACGTTCGGCGTCTACGGCTTCACGGAACGGATGATCGCGGAGAAGGCCGCCGCCAACGCCCACGGCAACGCCGCCCGCAGCCGGGCCTGTGCGGACAGCGGCGTCGCCCTCGCCCTCGCGCTGGTCGATGAGGGAACGATCGCCCCGTCCGCTCCGCCGCCGGTTTATCATGAACCCGCGGCATTACAGGGCGTGCTGGTCGCCCCATCGTCGGATCCGCTGGGCAACGGCCGATTCACCGTCTTCGCCCCCGTCGAAGGCGACCCGACCGGCTCCCTGCTGCGGTTCGGCCTGATCGACGAGTCGGGCAAACTGGATGTGAACGGCCTGCTGAACATCTCCGTCCGCGGCGAGGAACTGTCGGAAACTCAACAGCGAACCCTTCTCCTGGGGGTGCCCGGGATGACGGACGAGCTGGCGGATTCGATCCTCGACTATGTCGATGACGACGACGACGCCCGGGAGTTCGGAGCCGAATACGACACGTACGCTTCGCTCGATCCGCCGCGTTCGCCGCGTAACGGGCCGATCGACAGCGTCGAGGAACTGATGCTCGTGCAGGGCGTCACGCCGGCGTTGCTGTACGGCGAGGACGCCAATCGCAACGGCCTGCTCGACCCCGGCGAGAACGACGGCGACGCCACCTACCCGCCGGATAACGCCGACGGATTGCTGGACGTCGGCTGGACCGCCTACCTGACCGTGCACGGCGGCGAGCCGAACCTGAACGCCGACGGCGAGGCCAAGATCAATCTGAACGACGGCGTCCTCACCGATCTGTTCGACACGTTGGAAGAGACGTTCGATACGGACACCGCTCAGTTCATCGTCGCCTACCGAATCGCCGGCCCGATCGACCCGGAGAACAGTTCCGACAGCCTGGACCCGAACGCGGATATCGACGACCTCGTGGAGGAAGGCTTCGACGAAGACGGCAACCCGACGACCCCCACTCAAACCGAGCAAGAGCAGGTCGATGCGATGGCCGGAGCGTTGGCCGGCTTGATCGGCGGGGCGGACGAGGAGCTGACCGTGACGCGGGCCGGCATGGATCTGTCCGGCGGGGCGACCACGGACCTCGGCAGCTTCTTCGACCTCATCGATCGAGAAGTGGAAATCGAGGTGGACGGGGAATTGACCGTCCTGCAAAGCCCCTTCTCGTCGGCGACCATGACGGACGAACTGCCCGGCTTGCTGGAGCAGATGACGGTCTTCGACACCGAATTGATCCGCGGGCGGGTGAACGTCAATCAGGCCCGCATGGGCGCCTTGCTGGGCGTGCCCGGGATGACGGAATCGCTGGCGGAGTCGATCGACGCCGCCCGCATGATCGGGGCGAGCGGGGAGGCGTTGCCGGACATGCACGCCCGACGCCTCACGCCGTTCTGGCTGGTCGCCGAGGGACTGACCGATCTGCCGACGCTCCGCCGGTTGGACCCGTTTCTCACCTGCCGCGGCGGATTCTTCCGCGTCCGTTCGGTGGGATTCGTGGAAGGCGGCGGGCCGGCGGTGCGGATCGAAGCGGTCATCGACGGCACGGCGTATCCCGCCCGGGTGGTGGAGATGCGCGACCTGTCCGACCTCGGCCGAGGCGTGCCCCGATCGCTGCTGTTCAGCCCCTGATCTGCCGCGACGCCCCTTGCCGACGGCCCTGATCGGCTGCACAGTTTTCCTAACCCATCTTGTCCCCGCACTCGGTCGACCTCGCAACAAATGGCCGACACGCTCGCCTTCGTCTGGCCTCGCACAGGGGACGACCCGCTGCGCGGATGCGTCGTGGACGGCGCCGGCGCGGTCCGCAGTCCGTTCGAGATCTCGGCGCCGCTGACGGGCGACGGCCTGAAGGCCGCTTTGTCCAAGGCGAAGATCGGGGCGAAGCGGGCGGTCGTCGCGTTGCCGCGGTCTAGGGCGACGGTCCGGCACCTCGATTTGCCGGCCGTTTCGGACGACGACCTGCCCGATCTCGTTCGCATGCAGGCCGCGACGAAGAGCGCGGCGCCGTTGGATCAGTTGGCGTTGGATTTCCTGCCGCTGCCGCTTCCCACCGGGGAAGGAGCGAATCTCGGTCGGGCCGCTTTGCTGGCCATGATTCCGAGCAAGTTGCTGGCCGAGGTGCAGGGGACGATGTCCGCCGCCGGGCTGGAACTCGCAACGGTCGGTCTGAACCCGGTGGGCTTCGCCCGCATGGTCGCCACCCGCGAGCTTGCAGCGGGCAACTCCTTGGTCGTCTCTCGCGACGGCGAATTCGCGGAACTGACGCTGCTGTCGGTCGGCCCCGAGGGCGCCCGCGTGACCCACACGCACTCCGCCCACCCGTCGGCGGAAAGCGATGCGCAATGGGAACGCTCGCTGCTCTCCGAGTGCAGTCGGGTGCTGGTTTCGCACGGCTCGGTCCAGACGGACGGCCTCACGTCGGTTTGGGCGCTCGGGAAGGGGGCGGACCGACTGGCGCCGCAACTCGTCGAGCGGTTCGGCGGCACGCCGCATCCCGCGACCGGATGGGAACCGCTGGGCGCCAGCGGCGATTCGGCGCTGGCGGATCCGGGACGCTTCGGCGGAGCCGTGGGACTGGCGATCGGCGCGGAGACGACGCCCGGAATCAACTTCCTCGCGCCGCGTCGTCGGCCGGCGCCGAAGGACACCCGCCTCCGCACCGGGCTGCTGGCCGCGACGGTCCTCACGGTCCTCGTGGGCGCCGGCTGGTTCGTCCTAGATCGGCAGAAATCGAATCTTCGGGAAACGATCGCCGGCCTCGACGCTCAGATCGCGGCGGACGACGCCTTGGTTGAACGGAACGAACCGCTGCTGATCGAAGACGCGGCGCTCTCGGAGTGGTCCGGCGAGGCGACGGACTCCCGGGCGGAACTCGCTCGGCTCGATCTCCTGTTGCCAGGCACGGATCGGCTGTTCCTCGAGAACTTTCAGCTCACCCCGCCGACCTCGCGCAATCGGGCGACGGTGCGGGCGGACGGGTTCGCGGAAAGCGCCGATCTCGTGCGTTTGGTGGAGCGTGATCTTGCCGCGGCGGGCTACGTCGTCCGGCCGACGCAGACTTCCAACGTGACCGGACGGGCCGGCTATCCCGTGAAATTTTCTCTCTCCGCCGAACTACCGCCGACCGTTCCGGGAGACGCCGCAACGACGAATGGGGAAGCCGCAACGTGAAGCGCAACGAAAAGATTCTCGCCGGCCTCCTGGGACTCTTCCTCGTCGGGTATTTCCTGCGTGGACCGATCGTCGCGATGACGACCGGCCCCGTGGACGAACTGCAGTCGACGCTGGACGGCCGGTTCGAGCGGGCCGCCGGCCTGTCGAAGCAGGTGAAAGCGATCACCGCCGCCGCGTCTCGCGTGAACGTGGCCCGCAGCCGGAGTCTGCCGGCGGACGTCAGCTACGCCGAACGTCTGTATCCGCAGTGGTTGCAGGATCTGGCCGTCGCGAGCGGATGGGAAGAGGTGCAAGCCGAACTGCGGCCGGTCCAGGCGCGCCGCGGCGAGCAGTTCCGGCCCGTCCGCGTCGAGCTTCGAGGGATGGCGACGCTTGGCGAGTTGGAAACGTTCCTCAATCGGTTCGAGCGAACCGAACTGATGCAGCGAATCAATGCCAGCAAGGTGTTCAGCGCCTCGGAACTGGGCGACGTCGACCTCGAAGTGACGATCGAAGCGGAAGCGATTTCGTTGCCGACGGCCTCGGATCGAGAGGAAATTTTCCCGATCGCCCGGCTGGCCGCGGACTTGGAGGCCGACGTGGAGTCGGCGGAAGTACTCGTGCCGCCCGGCCTCAGCGGCGCGTTCCCGGAAGAACCGGGATTCACCGTCCGGGCGGGGAACGAGTTCCTCGTCGTGACGGACGTCGAGCCGCACGACGGAGAGACGGACGCCGGCGATCTGTCGATGCGATGGACGCTCTCCCGCGGCGCCGAAGGCACGACGCCGACGACGTTGCCGGCCGGCACGTTTCTGCAGCTCTGGCCGCACTCGTCGTTGCCCGAAGACCTGTTGGCCTTCAGCGAGACCGGGCCGTTCCGCAAGCCGCGGAGCTTCTCGCCCCGCCTGGACATCACGGCGCCGCCCCGCGTGGTGCGCGGCGATCCGTACTCGCTGACCGTGGCCGCCGCCGACTTCGATTCCCGCGGCGGAGACCCGACGTTCGCGGCCACCGATCTCCCCGAAGGCGCCGAGTTCGACGCGGCGGAGGGTCGGCTCACCTGGTCTCCCCCGGACGATCTGCCGCCGGGCGACTACGAGTTGGAAGTGTCCGCGGTCGTGCCCAAACCCGCGACGACGCTGCGGGAAACCGTCTCGGTGACGCTGGTGGAACGCAATACGCCGCCGACCGTCGTCAGCGTGGAGCCGCAGATGGTGAATACGGGCGACGTTCTGCTGATCGAAGCGGACGCTTCCGATGCGGAAGACGGCGACGACGTCACCTTCAGCTTGGCGGACCCGCCGGCCGGAGCGTCGATCGATTCCTTTTTCGGGCTATTCCGCTGGGAGGTGCCGAAGGACTTCCAACCGGGAGAAATGACCTTGGTCATTCAAGCTGAGGATCAGGGTTCCCCGCCGATGACGGGCCAGACGACCGTGCGGGTCACCGTGCAGGAAGATCTGCGGCCCTTCGTGAAGTTCGTCGGCCGCACGACACGGGACGGGGAACCTGTCGCCACGTTCTTCAACCAAGCCGAGAACCAGGTGACCAAGCTGAAGCCCGGCGATCCGTTCTCCATGGTGGGCGTGCAGGGCGAGGTGCTCACGATCGGGCGCGACACGCTGGAGTACGCCCGAGACGGTCGACGGCTTCAACTCGACCTGGGTCGTTCCCTGGCGGACGCGGTCGACCGTGGAGCGTTCTCCGACCCCTCGACAGAGCCGGAGGATGCCGCCGACGAGGAGTCCTCCGACAGCGATCCGCTCCCGAGTGCCGATCAGTCGACGCCAGAAGAGTTTGCCGCCGAGACCCCGATGACGGACGCTGCGGAGACTGAGGAACCGGCCGCGGAGCAACCGGCCGCGGAGGAACCGGCTGTCGGAGCGCCGGGAGCGGAGGCGCCGGCGGTCGACGATGCGACTTCTGCCGGATCGGACTCGGATGAGATTCAAGAAACCTTCGGCGCCGCGGAATCCGACTGACCCGGCGGGGTCGACTTTGCCGATAGCGCCGATGCGGTCGAGTTTGCCGACCGCCGTCGGCGTCTGTCGTGGCGAAATTCGCTGCGGACGCCACCGCCCCCCCCGCCGATCGTGGACGTTCGCCGATGGACCGGCTCCCTCCTTTTCGCTCCTGTCGCAATGCGTCGGCGGCGACCGCGCTCCTACTGCTCGTCGGCGTCGCCGTCGGCCGAGCGGACGACCCCGTTTGGCCCGCATCGGAGGCGGCGGAGAACGGCGTGACGATGCGTCACTTCAATGCTCCGTGGCCGACGGTGCTGCGGAAGTTGGCGGAGGAAAGCGGCTCGAACCTCGTGATGAAGGACATCCCGCCGGGCCGGTTCAGCCGGTTCGACCGTGGCGCCTACACGCGGGCCGAGGCGGTCAAGATGCTGAACCAACGGCTGGAGCCGGACGGATTCCGCATTCTCGAGGTCGGCGAGAATCTGATCGTCATCAGCGATCGCAGCGTGCGGCAGGACTACCGCCGCCCGACCGCCCCGGGCGTCGAGGGCACGCCGCTGCACGACCCGAGCACCGGCGTGACGCCGCTGCCCGAGCCGTCTCCCCGTCGCCGGAACTTCGCGTCGGTCCTGCCGCAGCGGGACGAGGAAGTGCGTCCCGCCGGTCGCACGGCCCGCGACGCCGCGGCCGGCTACGCCGCCGAGCGTCTCCGCACCGCCGACCACGCCGAATCCGCCGGCGACGGCGCCAAGCCGGCGTTGGAACTGACCGCCGGCGAAGTCGCCGCCGCCGATGCGGCGCCCCCGGTCACCGTGAACGTGCGAGTCGCCCGCGGAAACGCCAAAGCCGTCGCCCGCACGCTGATGGTCGCCATCGGCGACCGGGCGAAGCTGGTCGATCGCGGCCCCGGCGGGTTTCCGGCCTTCGCCGCCTACCGAACCAGCGTCGTCAAGGATCCCAGCCCCGCCGGCACGCCGGTGTTCAGCATCGGCGTCGACGAAACGCAGGACGAACTCGTCGTCACCGCCCCGGGCGAGCGGGCCGAGAAGGTCGCTCAGGCGCTCCGCGCGATCGACCAGGGACCGGCCGCCGGGCGGGGCATGGAGGTGGTCGCGGGCGGACCGAACGCCGTCGCCCTCAGCCGGGAATTGAAGCCCGTCCTCACCACGCTGGCCCGCTTTCGCCGGCAGGAAGGAGCGGCGCCCGCCGCGCCCGCCGCCGCTCAGCCGCCCGGCAATGAGTCGAGCGAAACCATCAGCCGGATGACGGGGAACCCGGCGGAGGTTCAGCGGATCATCGAGAACCTGCGCAGCGACGTGCAGGTGGAGGAATTCGGCGACACCGGCATCCTCATCATCCGCGGGAACAAAGCGGACGTCGACGCGGTGGTGAAGGTGATCTCGCAGCTCGAGCAACTCTCCGCCGGCCTGCAGCCGCAGATCCAACTGCTGCTGTTGAAGCACGTCGACAGCGTGCCGCTGGCCACGTTGCTGACGGAGGTCTACGGCGAACTGGCCCGCCTGCGGAATCGCGGCGACGAGGCTCCCAGTCGCGTGACCATTCTGCCGGTCGGCAAGCCGAACGCCGTCATCGTGATCGCCTCGGACGCGGACCTCGACGCCGTCGCCGAACTCGCCACGCAGCTCGATCAGCCGGTGCCCCCGGGCACCCAGTTGGAGGTCTTCCGCCTGGAGAACGCGATCGTGACGCAGGTCGCCGAAGCCATCGAAGCGTTCTATGAGGAACGGGAAGGGCTGTTCCCGGAGATCCGCGTGTTCGCCGATCTGCGGACGAACAGCCTCGTCGTCAACGCTCAGCCGAGCGGGTTGGCGGAGGTCCGCAAACTGGTTCGCGATCTTGATCGCGGGGAGAGCGGACTGGTCTCTCGGATGGAAGTCGTGGCGCTGGAATTCGCGACCGCGGAAGCCCTCGCGGACACCATCAACGAAGCGATTCGGGCCGTCATCAACCCGGCCCAGGCCCAGCAGGGCGGAGGCGGGGGGAACGCCGGCGGGGCCGACGCGCAAGCGTTGCAGGCCGCCCGCAGCGTGATCGTCGAGTACGTCACCGCGACCGGCGAGGTCGGCCGCAGCGGCTTGCTGGCGGACGTCTCCGTCGCCCCGGACATCACCGGGAACCGGCTGATCCTGACGGCGCCGGAAAAAACCATGCCGCTGTTGGTGGCGTTGGTCGCGGCGCTGGATGCCCCCAGCGGCGCCCGTGCCGACGTGAAGGTGTTCACCTTGCAGAACGCCGACGCGGAAACCGCCGTCGAGATCCTGAACGAACTCTTCGACTCCACCGCCGCCGGGACCGACGCCCCGGCCGGTGTGACGCTCGAAGGCACCACGGACGCCGGTTCCGCCCTCGTCCCGCTGCGGTTCAGCGCCGACAACCGCACCCAGACGGTGCTCGCCATCGGCGGTACGGACGCGCTGGCGATCGTCGAGGCCGTGCTGCTGCGGTTGGACGACGAGAACCGGAACCGGCAACGCCTCTTCAGCATCAAGCTGCTGAACACCCCGGCGGAGACCGTCGCGCAGAGCCTCTCCGACCTGATCGTCGGCCGGCGGACGCTCCTCACGCAGGTGCCCGGGTTCGTGGCCCAGGGCGAGTTGATCGAGCGGGACACCGTCATCATCCCGGAGGCCTCTTCGAATCGACTGCTGATCTTCGCGTCGGACCGCAGCCGCGAGGAAGTGATCCGCCTGATCAAAGAGATCGACGAGGCGCCGCCGCAGGTCGCGATTCAGGTGTTGCTGGTCGAGGTGGACCTGACGAACACGGACGAGTTCGGCGTCGAACTCGGCTTCCAGGACAGCGTGCTGTTCGATCGCGGCATCACCGCCGCGGAGGACCTGCTGACGGTCGCCCAAACCATCACCTCGCCCAACGGCGTGCAGACGACGACGGAACAGGTCGTCTCTCAAAGCACCACGCCGGGCTTCAACTTCAACAACACCTCGGTCCCGCTGGGGAACAACGTCGCCGCGAACCCGGCGAGCACGGGGGTCCAGGGGCTGAACAACTTCGGCTTCGGTCGGGCGAACGCGGAACTCGGATTCGGCGGGTTCGTGCTCAGCGCCTCCAGCGCCAACGTCTCCGTGTTGCTGCGGGCGCTGGCGGCGAAACGGTCGGTCCACGTGTTGAGCCGCCCGCAGGTCACGGTTCTGGACCAGCAACTCGCCCGGATTCAGGTCGGGCAGGAAGTGCCCGTCGTCACCGGGGTGAGCGTGACCGATAACTCGACGATCCCGATCACGGAGCGGGACAGCAGCGGCCTGATCCTGCAGGTCACGCCTCGGATCAGCCCGGACGGGACCGTCTTCATGCAGGTCGGGGCGGAGCGGAGCAACTTCGATTTCGCCGGCGTCCCCATCTTCACGGACGTCGCCACCGGCAACGTGGTGACCTCCCCAATCAAGAACGTCACGATTACGGACACGTTCGTCTCCGTGCCGAACGGGCAGACGGTCGTCATCGGCGGGATCATCACCTCCTCGGAAGCCGTCGAGGAGCGCAAGGTGCCGTACGTCGGCGACATCCCGTTCCTGGGCCAACTGTTCCGCACCGACAGCACCGTGAAGACCCGCAGCGAGCTGCTGATCTTTCTGACGCCGCGGATCATCTACACGGACGCGGACTTCGAACTGCACAAGCAGGTCGAGAGCGATCGGATGCACTACCTGGAGCACGAAGCCGAAGCGATGCACGGCCCGCTGTTCGGCGTGCCGCCGGAACCGGGTCACGGAGGCTACACGCCGGGCCTGTTCGGTCCGACGATCGGCCTCCCGCCGGGCGCCGCGTTCGAGGGCGGGCAACTCGTGCCGCCCGGCTCCCTCGGCCCCCCGTCGTCGTACGGTCCGCCGGAGTCGTTCGATCCGCAGTCGTCCTACGGTCCGCCGGCCTCGCCCGGCCCGATCCTCGGCCCCCCGGCGGAGCCGCTGGAACC
>NZ_WTPX01000046.1 GCF_013036045.1 Alienimonas chondri | reverse complement strand
GGGTTGGGGGTGAGGGGGCGTTCACGGTCCGCTTGTTCTTCACCGCCCCGTCGCTCGGTCGTTGATTGTTTCGCGGTCCCCGAATCGACCGCGAAGAAAGGCTCGCCGCCCTCACCCCCGGCCCCTCTCCCTGAGGGAGAGGGGAGACGCTGCGGCAACGCGTCTTCCTATTCAGCGAGGCCCGATTTCCTACGAAGCCAGCTTCGCGTAGGTCTCGCGGAGCAGCGTTTCCGTGTCTTCCCAGCCGAGGCAGCCGTCGGTGACGCTCACGCCGTACTTCAGGTCGGCCGCGTCGGGGGTCAGGCTCTGGTTGCCTTCGTAGAGGTTCGATTCGAGCATCATGCCGATGATCGAGTCGTTCCCGTCGAGCCGTTGGCCGAGCACGTTCTGCCACACGGACGGCTGACGCAGCGGGTCTTTGCCGCTGTTGGCGTGGGAGCAGTCGACCAGGAACCGCGGCGGCAGGCCGTCGTCGATCAGGCCGGCGGTCGCTTTGGCGATGCTCTCCGCGTCGTAGTTCGGGCCGTTGTGACCGCCGCGGAGGATCAGGTGCCCCCACGGGTTCCCGGCGCTGCGAACGATGCAGGTCTTCCCGTCAGGGTCGATACCGAGGAAGCTGTGCCCCGCGCGGGCGGCGGTCATCGCGTTGAGCGCCGTTTGCAGCGAGCCGTCGGTGCCGTTCTTGTAGCCCACCGGCATGCTCAGGCCGCTGCTCATCTGGCGGTGGCAGGGGCTCTCGGTCGTGCGGGCGCCGATGCTGGCCAGGGCGATCAGGTCCGCAATGTATTGCGGGGTGATCGGTTCGAGCATCTCCGTCGCCGCGGGCAAACCGAGGTCCGCGATCTCCAGCAGAATCCGCCGAGCCTTCCGCAGCCCCTCGGCCATGTCGAACTTCTCGTTGAGGCCCGGGTCGGAGATCAGACCCTTCCAACCGACCGTCGTGCGGGGCTTCTCGAAGTAGACCCGCATCACGATCAGCAGCTTGTCCTCCGTCTCCGCGGCGACGGCCTTCAGCTTGGCGGCGTACTCCAGCGCGGCCTGTTCGTCATGAATGCTGCACGGACCGACCACGCACAGCAGGCGTTCGTCCTCGCCGGCCAGTACCCGTTTGATCTGCTCCCGGCCGGACTGCACGACGCTGCGAGCCGCCGCGGTGGCGGGGTATTCCGCCGCCAGTTCCGTGGGGCTGATGAGCTGCGTGAACTCCCGCACGTTGACGTTGTTCGTATCTCGCGAGTCAGTTTCGCGTGAGTCAGGGGAGGCCGGGGCAGACTCAGCGGCGGCGGTCGTGGCGGCAGCGGGCGGGGCGGAAGCGGGCACGAGCGACGGCGTGGGCAGCGGGGCGAACGGACTGTGAATCGAGCACAGTATGCGGCGAACCCGCCCGCTGGGAACCGCGACGGCGTTCGATGCAGGCCGAATCAGCGCCCGCCGACTGCGGGACCGTTCACTCCGCGAGCCGGCCCGCGATCTCGTCGACGAGGGCCTCCGGGCTGCGGTCGGCCGCGTCGATCCGCAGGTCGGCCCATTGCTCCAGCAGCGGTCGACGCTCCGCGGCGAGGTCGTGCAGCGTGGCCCCGGGGGCGATGACCACGGCCCGTTCCTTCAGGCAACCCAGCCGCGGTTCCAGCGCCTCGACCGGCACGTCCAGCCAGACGGTCACGGCGAACGTGCGAAACCGCTCCATCGCCGGGGTGCAGTAGATCACGCTGCCGCCGGGGGCGACGACGGAGGGTTCGCTCGGCACGGCGAGGTTGTATCGCGTCTCGACTTCGAGGAACTCCTCCCGGTCGAGGTTCTCGGAGACGTCCCCCAGCACCGTCCCGCCTTCGCCGGCGATGATCAGCAGGTCGGGATCGACGAACGGCACGTTCAGCCGTTCCGCCAGCGGCTTGCCCACGGTGCTCTTGCCGCACCCGGGCATGCCGATCAGCAGAACGGCGGGACGGTCGGGCCGACGCAGCGGCGCACTGTCGTTCATCAAAGTTCCCCCGCCGCTTTGATCGCGGCGATCTCATCGGTTCCAAAGTCGCGAACCAACTCCACGACGTACAGCCCCGCGGCGAAGGTCGCGGCGAACGCCACGCCGGCGACCAGCAGCCCTGACAGCCCCCGCCGACGGTCACGGCGGTCGCCTTCCGCAAAACCCGGGGACGAAGCGCGGCGGGCGGGATCGGCGACCATACTGCCGGCACCTTAGCCCGTATTCGCTCGTCCCGCCGCGCCGGTTCGTCATGTCCGACCCCCAGTCCCAAACGCCCGCCGACCAAACGCCCGCCGCCCCCCCGAACCGCAACAGTCGCGAACTGACCCGCGGCTGGCAGAAAGGCGTGACCGCGTTCTACTACGGCCTGGGCATGACCGACGCGGACTTCGACCGCCCGCAGGTGGGCATCGGCACGCCGCTGCTGGACGGGAACCTCTGCAATCTGCACGCCCATCAGCTCGCCGGGTGGGTGCGGGAGGGATGCGAAGCGGCGGGTCTACTGGGCTTCGCCTTCGGTACGCCGGCGGTCTCGGACAACATCACCCAGGGCCATTCCGGCGGACGGGCGAGCCTGCCGAGCCGCAACGCGATCGCCAACGCCGCGGAAATGGTGTGCAGCGCCCACCGCTACGACGGTTTGATCGGCCTGCACTGCTGCGACAAGAACGGTCCCGGCTTTGCGATGGCCCTCGCCCGGCTCAATGATCCCGGGCTGATCCTCTCCGGCGGCTCGATTCTCCCCGGGAACCACTGCGGCCGCGACACGACGATCCTCGACGTCTATGACTGTCAGGCGAAGGCCCAGCAGGGCGCCATGACCGCGGAGGAAGCCGACGCTGTCACCCGCACCGCCTGCCCCGGCGCCGGCGGCTGCGGGATCAACGCCAGCTTCAACACGTGGGCCGTCGCCTGCGAGGCGATGGGGCTGAGCGCGCCCTATTCCTCTTCCAACCCCGCCGTCGGGCCAGAAAAGGAAGCGGAGTGCAAAGCCGTCGGCGAAGTCATGGCGAACCTGTTGCGGCTCGACCTGCGGCCGCGGGACATCCTCACGAAGGCGGCCCTGTCGAACGGCATGCGGAGCCTCTGCGCCAGCGGCGGCAGCACCAACGGGGTGCTCCACCTGTTGGCGCTCGCCGCGGAGGCCGGCGTCAACTTCACCCTGACCGATATTCAGACCATCTGTCGCGAAACGCCCGTGCTCGCCGCGTTCGCCCCCCGCGGCGCCGGGACGATGTTGGACCTGCACAAGCTCGGCGGCACGCCGGTTTTGTTGAAGCACATGCTGAATTGCGGGTTGTTGGACGGCTCCTGCGTCACCGTGACGGGCCAGACCCTCGCGGAGAACCATGCGGAGATCGCCGACCCCATTGCCGGCCCGGATGAGTTTTTCTGCACGTCGGACGCCCCGCTGAACGCCGCCGCGGACCTGCAAATCTGCTTCGGGAACCTCGCCCCCGGCGGCGTCGTGTTCAAGGTGAGCAGCTTGAAGGAACCGCGATTCTCCGGCCGGGCGTTGGTGTTCGAGGAGGCGAAGGCCGTCGCCGACGCCGCGGCGGCCGGTCGCATCACCCCGGGGACGGTGGTCGTGCTGCGGGGACTGGGGCCGATCGCCGCGGGGATGCCGGAGGTGCTGGTCGCCAGCGCCGCGCTGAGCACGCCGGAACTCGACGGGAAGGTGGCGTTTCTGTCCGACACCCGCGTCAGCGGCGTCAGTCACGGGGCGATCGGGGTGCATTGCGCCCCGGAGGCCGCCGCCGGCGGACCGATCGGGCTGGTCGAGGACGGCGACGGCATCGCCTTCGATCTGACCGACGGCACGATCGCGTGGGCCGTGACCGAAGAGGAGGCCGCCCGCCGTCGCGCCGCCCGCGTCCGCCGCCCGATCGAACACGACCGTCGCTATCTGGCGGAGTTCGCCGCCACCGTCAGCGGCGCCGACCGCGGCTGCGTGGGCAAACCGTTGACGTTCTAAAGGGCGCTGGCCCGGCCGCTTCGTCAGAACCCGCACGGATGCACCCGCATTTCGGTGACGGCCGGGGACTCTTCGGTTCGATGTTGCCGTTTCGCCACGCCGCCAGCTTGCGTGACCTACGTTCGAGGGTCCCTCCCCCTCGGTTCCGGTCGATCATGTCCCTCCTCGAAGACGTCGATGCGCCCCTGGCGCCCGCGGATTTCCTCGCCCGATTGCGCGGCGACGATCCCCCGCAGGAGCCGTCGTCGAAGAGCGAAGCGGCGGCGTCCGTTCCCTCCCCGGCGGCTCAGGTATTGATGAACGCCGTCGCCGGCGATCAGCAGGCCGACCCCCGCCCGGCCATGAACTTCAACGATCCTCGCGACGTACTCGCGGGGATGGACGCTCAGGCGCTCGCCGCCGCGGCGGAAGCCGCCGCCGGCGACGGTCCCGGGGCTGCCGAACGGCTCAGTGCGTTATATGACCGCGTGGAGGCTCTCCTCGGCCCCCCGCCCTCCGACGAGGGCGCCGACGCCGGGGCGCCGGCGTTCCGGCCCCGTTGTCCCAATACGATTGCGGAGTCCGGCCTGACGGAAGACGAGATCGAACGGCTCGTCATGAAATACCTGTTCAACGTCGGCGCCGCCTCGGGGCGGGCGGTCTGCACGCAGTTGAAGCTGCCGTTTACGATCATCGACCCGATCGTTCGCAAGCTGCGCAAGAGCCAATACCTGACGTTCAGCGGGGCCGCGGAGGCGGGCGATTATCATTATCAAATCACCGAATCCGGTCGCGCCGCGGCGGGCAAGCTGGTGCGGGAATGCACCTACTTCGGCGCCGCCCCGGTGCCCCTGGAACAATATCTGGAGGCGATGGCCGCCCAGAGCATCGCCGGTCAGGTCGCGACCGAGGAGAGCCTGCGGGCCGCGTTCAGCGATCTGCTGATTAACGAGGCGATGTTCGAGCGGCTCGGCCCCGCGGTGAACAGCGGCCGCGGGATGTTCCTGTTCGGCGAACCGGGCAACGGCAAAACGAGCATCGCCGAGCGGATCACCCGCGCCTTCGGCAGCAGCATCTGGATCCCCCGCGCGATCAGCGTGGACGGGGATATCCTCCGGCTCTTCGATCCCGGCGTGCATGAGGAGGTCGAGGGCGCCGGCGCCGAAGGGCTGCTGGACCTGTCCGGCGTCGATCCGCGGTGGGTGAACGTCACCCGCCCCACCGTGATCGCCGGCGGCGAATTGACGATGCAGGAATTGGAGGTCGTGCAGAATCCCGTCACGAAAATCTGCGAAGCCCCGCTGCAATTAAAGTCAAACTGCGGCACCCTCGTGATCGACGACTTCGGTCGCCAGACGATGCCGGTCGACGTGTTGTTGAATCGCTGGATCGTCCCATTGGAGAAGCGATACGACTTCCTCAACTTGCCCAGCGGCAAGAAGGTGAAAGTGCCGTTCGACCAGTTGATCGTGTTCAGCACGAACCTGGAGCCGCGGGATCTCGTCGACGGCGCCTTCCTGCGACGCATTCCTTATAAGATCGAGGTGCCGGACCCCTCCCGCGAGGAATTCACGGCGCTGATGAAGATTATGTGCGGCGCGTTGAATCTGGAGTATGATTCCGCCCCGGTCGAATATCTCGTCGAGGAGCATTACATCAAAGGGGAGCGCCCGTTCCGTTGCTGCCAACCCCGCGACCTGTTGATGCAGGTGCGAAACTATTGCGCTTATAAGCAGCAGCCGGTCGAGTTGACGAACGCCGCCTTCGACTTCGCCGTCGCGAACTACTTCAGCGTGATGTGAGCGGCGGACGCGGTTCTCCAGCGCCCTTCCGAACACGCCGCCTCGCGGTTCCCGTTAGACTTCTTCATGGCCCCCCGCCCCGTTCGACTGCTGCGCAACCTCAACCGCGGGCGAGAGATCGTCGCGGTGCTGGTGCGGCACGGTTTCGGGGATGTGGTGCGCCGGTTGAACCTGCGACGCTATTTGAACTTCGGGCGGCGGGTGTTCTTCTGGCGGCAAGATCCGCCGCCGGCGCCGGAGCGGACCACGCCGGAACGGCTCCGCATGGCGTTGGAGGATCTCGGGCCGACGTTCATCAAGTTCGGTCAGGTCGCCAGCACCCGGCCGGACGTGCTGCCGGCGGAAGTGATCGTCGAACTGACGAAGCTTCGCGAGACCGTCCCGCCCTTTGACGGCGAAGTGGCCGTCGCCGCCGTCGAAGCAGCGCTCGGCCGCACGGTCGCCGAGGCCTACCGGGAGTTCGACCCGGTTCCCGTCGCCGCCGGTTCGCTGGGACAGGTGCATCGGGCCGTCGGCCACGACGGCGCCGACCTCGCCGTCAAGATTCGTCGGCCGGGCGTGAAGAGCGACGTGGAGCGGGACGTCAGCCTCATGTTCGATCTCGCGGCGCTGATCGAACGCCGGCTGCCGGAACTGAAAGTCTTCGACCCCGCCGGTCTGGTGCGGCACTTCTCGCGAACGATTCGCCGGGAGGTGGACTTCACCCGGGAGGCGAACGCCGCCGCGGAGATCGCCCGGCTGTTCGGCCCGGACTCCGACGACCTGTGCGTCCCGGTCGTGCAGGAAGACCTCACCGCGGAGGCGGTGCTGACGACGACCTGGCTGAGCGGTCTGCCGGCCGACGAACCGGCGACGCTTCGCGCACGCGGTTTGGACCCCGCGGAGATCGCGGCGAAGGGCGCCCGCGTGTTCCTCAAGCAGGTCTTTCGCTTCGGCCTGTTCCACGGCGACCCGCACCCGGGCAACGTGCGCGTGATCCCGCCGACGGCGGATCACCCCCAGGGCCGGATCGGGCTGCTGGACTTCGGGATGGTCGGGGTTCTTGATGAACTGGTGCGCGATCGGCTGGTGGATCTGCTCGCCGCGGTGGCTCGGGAGGATGTGGCCGCGGTGTCCCGCCATCTCTTGGCGCTGGGCACGCCGATGGCCGAGATCAACGAAACGGCGCTGCGGGTCGATCTGCGGGAGTTTCTCTCGGCCCACTACAACGTCCCGCTGGCCCGGCTGCGGGTCGCTGCGGTGCTGGGCGACTTTCTCTCGCTGCTCAGTCGGCACCGCATTCGCCTGCCGGGCGACCTGATGCTGCTGGTGCGGGCGGCGGTCAGCGTGGAGGGCACCGGTCGCCGGTTGGACCCGGACTTCAACCTCGCCGCCCACGTCGCACCGTTCGCGACAGACTTACTCAAGCAGCGGCTGGACCCGAAACGCCTCGCGAAGCGCTTTGCCGGCGAGGCGGGCGAACTGGCGACGCTCGCCGCCGCCGTGCCTCATCAATTGGGGCGGACGCTGGAGAAGCTCAGCCGGGACGAACTGCGGGTGCAGATCGACGTGGCGGGGCTGGACGTGTTGACGCGGGAGATCGACCGGGCCGGCAACCGGCTGGCGATCAGTCTGGCGATGAGCGCGTTGATTCTGTCCAGCGCATTACTGATCCGCAGCGTGCCGGAGAGCTTCTGGTTCGCGGTCCCGATCTTCCTGCTCAGCAGCTTGTTGGGGCTCTGGCTGGTCTACGGCGTGTTCCGCAGCGGCAGTCTCTAACCGAGTCGGATCGAACCCGCACGCGGAGATCACATGAGGTACCGCAGGGCGCGGTTCGCTCGCTCCTTCAGTGCGGCATCGTCGACCAGGGCGGCGAGTTCGTCATAGCCGTACAGCGTCTTGACGCGATGCGTCAGCCGGGCGCCCTCCCGCCGGGGATCGCCGTCCGTCCAGAACACGGCGGTGCGTGGGTCATGAGCGGTCGGCGCCTCGGCGCCACGCGATGCGGTGAGATCCGGCAGCGTTTTCCACAGCCGCAGATGTTCCCGGTGAGCGGGCAGCCCGGCGGCGGCGAGGTCCGGAAAGCCGTACTGGGCCAGTTCGACTAACGCCGCGGCGTGATTCACGACGTGCCACAGCCCGCCGAAGCCGATGCGACGCTCGGCGGCATGGTCGACCAGTTCGGTCAGAATCCGCGTCGCCATGTCGGTCAGATCTTGATACGGGGCGACGCCGTCGTCGTCGGACAACGTCACCTTGCGTCCATCGATGCGGCCGCGGTTCGGGCCGTAGTCCCCGTTGCCGGGGGTGACGCCGTCGAACTTGGCGATCAGCTTTCGTAGTCCGTCGACACGGGCCGGCGTGGCCAGATCGGGGTGGTCCGTCAGTCCGCGGACGGCGATCGAGGCGAAGATCACGTTGTGCCCGGACTGCCGCGGGCGATCGATGTTCCTTGCCAGCGCCTCCGCGAGGGTTGCGATCGCCGTCTCGTCCGCCGCTTCTTTCGGAAATGGAGCGAACATCTCCGCGACACTAATTGCACCGTTCGCCGGCGGGCTGAACACCGATTCGCCGCGTCGGACGGCATTCAACTCCGCTTCGATCCCCTCGACGACGGCGGGGTCGGCATCGGGACATCGTTCCCCGATGAAGTAACCGGCCGCGACGGCCGCTCCGAGATGGCCGGACATTGATCCCGCGCGATGCGCCCGGGCGAGGGCGTTCATCCCGGCAATGAGGTACTCGAAGTCCACCATGGCCTTGGCGCAGGAAGCGAGGGGGAGGGGCGAGGCTCCGCCGACGGCGTCCGGCGTTGCGTGACGCACGGGTCGGCGTGCGTTTATGTTAGCGCGTTCCCTCCTCTTCGATCGATCGCCGTGACGATTCCCGCCTCGACCAACCGCCGCACCTTCCTCGCCGCTTCCGCCGCCGGGGTTGCCGCGACGGCTTTCCCGGCCCGCAGTTACGCCCGCATCCGCGGGGCGAACGATCGCCTGGGCGTCGCCTTGATCGGCGCCGGCGGGATGGGCAGCGGCCACCTGCGTTCCCTCGCCCAACTGACGGAGCCGGACAACCTCCAGCCGATCTCGGTCGCGGACTGCTGGAAGACGCGGGCGGAAGAGGGCGCCAAGACGCTCGGCGGGGAGAAGAACCTGCCGGTGAAGGCGGAAGTCGATTACCGGGCGATCCTCGACGACGACGACGTGGATTACGTCACGATCGCCTCTCCGGAACACCAGCACGCCCCGATGCTGACCGCCGCCCTGCGGGCGGGGAAGGCGGCGTACTGCGAGAAACCGCTGACCCACACCGCCGCCGAAGCCGCGGCGGTGCACGCCGTGCAACAGGAGACCGGGCTGCCGGTGCAGGTCGGCGTGCAGGGCACCTCCCGCGATTCGTACACCGCCGCCGCGGACGCGATCGAACGCGGCGTGCTGGGCCTGGTCGTTCAGGCTCAGATCTCCTACGTCCGCCGCTACGGGGAGCAGGGACCGTGGCGCGTTCCTGGCCTGACCTCCGACAAGCCCAAGCCGGACGACCTCGACTGGAACGCCTGGTTGGGCGACGCCCCCGCGATCCCCTGGAACCCGCATCACTACTTTGAATGGCGTTGCCACAGCCCGTACTCCGGCGGCGTGGCGACCGATCTGTTCATCCACCGACTGACCCGGATTCTGGTCGCCTGCGGGCTGAAATTCCCCACCCGCGCCGTCGGCATGGGCGGCATCTTCCAGTGGCCCGACGGCCGCGATATGCCGGACAACTTCGAGATGATGCTCACCTACCCGGAAGCGCTCGGCGCTCCGGAAGGGATGACGGTCTACTGCCTCGGCACGCAGAGCAACCGGGTCGAAATCCCCCACCAGATCCGCGGCTATCGCGGCACCCTGACCTTCCGCGGCGAAGGCGGCGTGGGCGGCCCGACCGGCTGGGTCGTCGAGGACAAGGACGGCAAGGTGCTGGAAGAACACGTCGCCAGCGGCAGCGAGGATATCACCCTGCACCACTCCAACCTTCACGAACACCTCCGCGACTCCTCCGTCGCGCTGAAATGTCCGATCGAACTCGGCGTCTACGGCATCACCGCGTGCTCGTTGGCGAACGAGTCGTGGCGGACCGGCCAGGTGCTGGCCTACGCCCCGGACTCTCCGAAGAAGTTCGGCCCCGCGGCGCCGGCGGCGATCCCCGACGGTCCGAAGAGCTGATCAAACCATCCGCTGAGGGCCGGTTTTCGGGTTGCCCCTTCGAAAAACGCTTGCGGTTTCGCGGCGTCCGAGAGTTCTCGGGCGCCGCGAATCCGCAAGCGATGCGCGAACCCGAGGAACTTCGCTCGGTTTGACTGGCCTCAGGCGCCGCGGCCGAATCCTTCGAGGATGCGGTCTTCCGTCACGAGGAAATCCATGAAGACGTCGTGGGCGTCGGTCGGGACTTCATCGAATAACTGGCACTCGAACACCGGCGCCACTAGCGGGCAGTCCGACCGCACGCCTTCCAGCAACTTGTCGTAGTACCCCTTGCCGTGGCCGACGCGGCCGCCGCGATCGTCGAACGCGACGCCGGGGACCAGGGCGAAGTCCAGATCGGCCCCCAAAGCGACACGATCCGGCCGACGGCGTAGCCGCGGCGCCGGTTCGAGGATGTCGTACATGCCGAGTTCCAGCTCGCTCATGTCCGTCAGCCGAAACAGTTCGAGCCGGCCGTCCTCGTTGCACCACGGGACCAGCACGGTTTTGCCGTCCGCCAACGCTTTGGGCAGCGCGGCCTTGGTGCGAACCTCGCTGCGGGCGTCGACGTAAAACAGCACGATGCGAGCCTGCTGGTACTCCGGCAGGTCGAACACGCGATCGAAGATCCGGGCGCTGACCTCGTCTTTATCCGCTTGGGCCTTGCGACGGCGGAAGGCTTCGGAACGGATCTCGGCCTTGTCCATCAGGTCAGTCACTGGGTCGGAGTGTTGCGCCCGGGTCGGACGATTGTGGGGAACGGCCAGCCTACACGAACCGGGGCGTCGCCGGGAAACGACGGCCGGGGGAAGGAACCGTCCCTTCGCGGTGCCGACCGCGGGGCGAGTCGGGTAAGCTTCGAATCCAGCCTCCCACACGCCCCGCCGACGCGACCCCGCTGCGCCCGGGATCGTCGTCCGGCTCCCGCCGTCTCGCCGGGCGTCTCGCCGCTCCCGACTCACCACCGCCCGGGATGTCCGCCCCCGCTTTCGTCACCTCCTCCTCTTCGAAGTCCTCGAACGGCCGCTCCGACGCTCCGGTTCGCTCCGGCGGAACCGCCGCCGGCGAGGCGCTGGACGACGGCCTGCCGGACGGCGCGAACCTGCCGTTTCTGGAGCAGGTCTGGCAGAGCTACTCCGACGACCCGCAGAGCGTCTCGCCGGATTGGCGAGCCTATTTCGAGCAACAGACCGTTGAGGGCGGCGCCGGGGATGCGCCGGCGGCCGGCTCGCCGTTTCCGCGTCGGTCGGTGTTTCGGCCGGCGGCAGGCACCGCGGCGAACGGGGCGGCGCCGCACGCCCGGGTCGGGGCGGACGTCCCCGAGGGCGATCTGGACACCGCCGCGCTGCAGGAGTCGGTGGACATGCTGATCCGCAACCATCGGGTCCGCGGGCATATCGCCGCGGCGATCGACCCGTTGGGCCGTCATCACGAGATGCCGGAGGAACTCGACCCGGCGTTTTACGGTTTCACCGAGGCGGATCTCGATCGCAAGTTCAGCACCAGTTCGTTCGGCGGCCCCGAGCGCCGGACGCTTCGCCAGATTATTTCCTGGCTGCGAAACACCTACTGCCGCAGCATCGGCGTGCAATATATGCACATCGATTCGCTCCGCGTCCGTCGGTGGTTGCAGGATCGGATGGAGGGGACCGGCAACTATCTCCGCCTCGAAAAAGACACGCAGCTTCGCATTCTCCGCAAGCTGACCGACGCGACGGTGTTCGAGGAATTTCTCCTCACGAACTTCCCCGGAAAGAAGACGTTCAGCCTGGAGGGCGGCGAGACGTTAATCCCGCTCTTGGACCTGATGATTTCGCGGGCCGGCCGTTACGGCGTGCGGGAAATCGTGCTGGGCATGGCCCATCGCGGGCGGTTGAACGTCCTCACGAACATCCTCGGCAAGCCGCCGCGGGAGATTTTTCGTGAATTCGACGACGACGACCCCGAAAGCCACATGGGCGAATGGGACGTGAAATATCACCTCGGCTATAGCGGGAGCTACGAGGTTCGAGGCGATAAGAGCGTGCATCTGTCGCTCTGCTTCAACCCGTCGCACCTCGAATTTATTAATCCCATTGCCCAGGGCCGCTGCCGGGCGAAGATGGATCGCGTCGGGGATACCCACGATCCGACCGGCGAAGGTCCCGGGACCGGCGGGGAACGCGGGATGACCCTGCTGATCCACGGCGACGCCGCGTTCGCCGGCGAGGGCGTCGTGCAAGAGACGTTGAACCTCTCCGAGCTGCCCGGCTACGCCGTGGGCGGGACGGTGCACGTCGTCGTGAATAATCAGATCGGGTTCACCACGACCAGCGAACAGGGCCGCAGCAGCACCTACGCGACCGACGTCGCCAAGATGCTGCAAATCCCAATTTTCCACGTCAACGGCGAAGACCCGGAGGCGGTCGCGCAGGTGGTCAAACTCGCGCTGGACTTCCGCCGCGAGAATAAAAAGGACGTGGTGATCGACCTGCTGTGCTACCGGAAGCGGGGCCACAACGAGCAGGACGAGCCGGCCTTCACCCAGCCGGCGATGTATTCCCTGATCCGCGCCCGCGACGGCGTGCGGGCGGGGTATTTGTCTCGGTTGTTGGAACGCAACGACGTCACCGCGGAAGACGCGGAGGAGATTGCGGAGCATTCCCGGGTGCGGTTGGAGGCGGAATTAACTCTCGCCAAGGAAAAGCCTCGCCTGGAAGAACAGGCGTCGCTCGAAGGCGTCTGGGACGGGTATCACGGCGGCGCCAAGGCGGACCACGTGGAGACCGCGGTTCCGGCGGAGACGTTGCAGGAGTTACTGCGGAAGCTCAGCGATCTGCCGGAGGATTTCAAGCCGCATCGCACGCTTCAACGTCGGTTCCTCGCCCAGCGCGCGGAGATGGCCGCGGGCAAGAAGCCGCTCGACTGGAGCGCCGGCGAGGCGCTGGCGTTCGCCACGCTGGTGACCGGAGCCGGCCCGGACGGCGCCGGACCGGACGGGCACCCGATCGGCCCGCTGCCGATGCGGATGACCGGGCAGGACGCGGAACGCGGCACCTTCAGCCATCGGCACGCCGTCCTGCACGACAGCGAAACCGGCGAGGAATTCCTCTCCCTGCAACACCTCTCGGACACGCAGCAGCGGGTCGAGATCCATAACAGTCCGCTCTCCGAAGCGGGCGTATTGGGTTTTGAATACGGCTACAGCGTCGATACGCCGGAGGGGCTGATCGTCTGGGAGGCGCAGTTCGGCGACTTCGTCAACGCCGCCCAGGTGGTGATCGACCAGTTTATCACCAGCGGCGAAGATAAATGGAATCGCCTCAGCGGTCTCGTCATGCTGCTGCCCCACGGTTACGAGGGGCAGGGGCCGGAACATAGCAGCGCTCGTCTGGAGCGATTCCTCGTCGCGGCGGCGGAATCGAATATTCAGGTCTGCTATCCCACGACCCCGGCGCAATGCTTCCATATGTTCCGCCGGCAGGCGCTGCGGCGGTGGCGCAAACCGCTCATCGTGATGACGCCCAAGAGCCTGCTCCGCCTACCGGCGGCGGTCAGCGACCTATCGGATCTGGCGAACGGCGGCTTCCAAAACGTCATCCCCGACGCGACCGCGGACCCGGCCGAGGTGAAGAAAGTTCTGCTGTGCAGCGGAAAGGTCTATTACGACCTCGCCGCCGCCCGGGACGAACGCGATGCGGCGGACGTCGCGATCTTGCGGGTTGAGCAACTCTATCCGTGGCCCGCGGCGGAATTGAAAGCCGCCACCGCGGACTACGCCGACGGCACGCCGACGGTTTGGGTGCAGGAAGAACCGGAGAACATGGGCGCGTGGCGCTACGTGCTGGCCACGGTGGGCTGCAACGACCTGTTCGGCCGTTTCCCGCTCTCCTGGGTCGCCCGTCCCGCCTCCGCCAGCCCGGCGACCGGTTCGGACAAGGCGCACAAGCTGGAGCAGGCCCGCTTGATGCGGGAAGCGTTCGCTCCAGCGAATTAGAAGCTTGCTTCCAAGGTCGGTATCAGCCCGATGCGCAAACATCGGCCGTCGGCCCGGTTAAGCGTGTGCGTCGAACGTCAGACGCGGACGACTCACAGCCGACGCTTGCGCGCCGGGCTGGTCTTGAAGCCGCTTCTCGCCCGTCTGCGAGGGACCGCCCGGCTCAGTCGTACCCGAGGTTGCCTTCGATGTCGCGGGCCTTGGCGCTCATGAAGTACTTGCGATACCAGTCGGGATCGTCCTCGACCAGTTCCTGGTCGGGACGCCCGAACTCCCGAACTTCGCCCCAGTCGTCGGCGACGTTCTCCGTCGGATCGAGGTAGCCTTCGGAACTGGGGGTGAGCGTTCGTTTCGTCTGAAACCACGCCTCTTCCGCCATATCCGAAACGGCGCAGCCGACCGAGCCGAGGCAGGAGGCGACGCAGATCGACGCGGCTCCGAGCCAGGCGGTGCGATGGGGGGATCTGGACATGGACGGACCCGAAGACGACCTGCGCGGCGGCGAATCGCGGGGAGGTAGTTCAGATCGGGCGCGGCGGTCCAGACCGCTCCCTCCTACACTGCCGGCATGCCCGCCGACGCCCCGCCATCCTCCGACGTTCCCAAGCTCGACCTGTTGGTCGTCGCCGCTCACCCGGACGACGCGGAGTTGAGCGTCGGGGGCACGATTTTGAAGCACCTCGCCGCGGGCAAGGCGGTGGGCGTGGTCGATCTGACCGACGGCGAACCCACGCCGCACGGCGACCCGGAAACCCGTGCGCGCGAGACCGCCGCGGCCTCGGAGGCGCTGGGCCTCACCTGGCGGCATAACTTAGGTTTGAAGAATCGGCATCTGGAAGACGATCACGCCGCCCGCGCCGCGCTCGCGACGGTGTTCCGCCTGACCCGGCCGGACATCGTGCTGGGCCACGCTCCGACCGATACGCACCCGGATCACGTCCGTGCGGCGCGCCTCACCGCGGACGCCCGCTTCTGGGCGAAACTCACGAAAACCGACCTCGCCGGTCAGCCGTGGTCGGAGCGCGGCGGACTGCCCGGCGAGCCGTTCCTTCCGCCGAAGCTCTATCACTTCTGGAGCGTGCACCTCCGCGAGATCCCCACGCCGTCCTTCTGCGTCGACATCACGGGGCACCTGGAACAAAAGCTCGCGGCGATTCGCTGTTATGAAAGCCAATTGACGACCGGCCGCGCGACGGCGTTTCCGACGCTGTTCGACGATATTGAAACCCGCGCCCGCTACTGGGGCTGGGCGACCCACGTCACGCACGCCGAACCGCTGGGCAGCGGGGAGAGCGTCGGCGTGGGCGACCTGTTTCACCTTAATTAAGTAATCAAGTCGTTAGCCGTCCTCTTGAAGAGGACGACGGACAAGCGTTTCCCAGTCGATGTTTGCGGGCAGCTCACCACCCGGAGGGATCACGCCCAGAACGGTCGTCTCGCCGAACCGTTCGATCATCGCGGCGTTCGTCGCCGCTTCCGGTTCGCGAGCGTTCGTCTCGTTCAACACCACGCCCGCCACGGGAACGCTGCGGGCCTTCGCGACGGCGATGGTTAATAACGTGTGATTGACAGTCCCCAGCCCCGCCCGCGCCACGATCAACAGCGGGTAACCCAGGTCCGCGGCCACATCGAGAACGGTGACGTCCTCCGCCAGCGGGCAGAGCAGACCGCCGGCCCCTTCGACCAATAGATGATCGCACCGATCCGCCCAGCGCCGGGCGCCTTCGGTTAATAAATCTCGATCGACCGTTCGTCTCTCCCGGGCGGCGGCGATCGGCGGGGCGAGGGGGGCGAGGAACCGCTGCGGACAGATTCGATCGTCGTCCGCCGTCGTCAGATCCGCCGCGGACCGCAGCGCCTCGATGTCGGCCCAAACGGGTTCGCCATGAAAGACCTCCGCTCCGCTGCACGCCGGTTTATAGACGCCCACGGAGCTTCCCCCGCCCCGCAGACGCTCCGCGAGTTTCGCCGTGACGTAGGTCTTGCCGACGTCCGTATCGGTGCCGGTGATCAAGAGTCCGGGGGGCACGGCAGCGAACGGCTTAGGAGGTGAACGTAACGGGGGCGTCGACGCCAGCGCCCCCGCCGTCGGTGTAAAGGAGGGCCGCGGCGCTGCCGTTGCGGACGGCGATCTCCCAGCGATCGTTCGAGCCGATCAGCGCCACGAGTCCGCCGACCGGGACGTCTGCATAGGTGGCGCCGACGGGAACCGCACGGTCGGCGATGCGAACGCTCGCGGGGGCCGGGCAGGCTCGGCGGGAGACGTTCGTGAGCAGATTGCCGAACCGATCCGACCGCACGACCCGCCCCACGATGGTTCCGTCTGCTTGCGACTCCGGTCCGGGGCGCTCGAGCGGCGCCCACTCGGCAACGGGTTCGCCCAACGCTCGCAGCGGTTCCCCCCGGGTCAGGCGACCGGCCGCGGGGGCCATCAGGTCGCGGCCGTGGAAGGTCCGCGACCGCGATTCGCCTTGGGAAAGCTGCACGATCTCCGCGGAGGGGTCGGCGCTGAAGAACGGCGCGAGCAGGCCGTTGTCCGGGGCGACGAAGAACATGCCGCCGGCCCGGGCGGCGAGGATCGGCCGGTCGGAGCCGACGCCCGGATCCACGACGGCGACGAACGTCACGCCCGCCGGGAACGCGGCGACCAGTTCCGCCAGCGCCTCCGATCCCGCGGGCACGTCCTGCGGCGGGACGGCGTGATGCTCCGCCGCGACGCGGGCGCGAGGATCGACCCGCATCAACGCCCCGACCATCTGGGCGGCGTAGGTATCGGTCGTGCCGAAGTCGGTGACGAACACGACCGCCCCGTTGGGCGGGTCGTCGTCGAGCGGTACGGGGGTGGCGCGGGGCAGCACGGGGCGACAGTATGCTCCCGCTCGCCGCTTCCTTCGACCCTCCTTCCCCAAGAGCCGATCGCTTCGCCCGTGTCGTCTGACGATTCCGCCACGCACAGTCGGGCGCCGAACGGTCCGACGCCCGGCGTTCCGCCCGGGCCGGAACTCGAATCGGCGATGCGCGCGGTCGCGGAGGTGGTGGCGAAGCTTCGCGGTCCCGACGGCTGTCCGTGGGATCGGGCGCAGACGCTCTCCAGCATCAAGCCGCACACGCTGGAGGAAGCCCACGAGCTGTTCGAAGCGATCGACGCCCTCGCCGCCGCGTCCCCGGACGACCCGGACCATGGCGCCAAGGCGGCTGCGGTACGGGACGAATTGGGCGATCTGCTGCTACAGGTGCTGCTCGACGCCCAGATCGCCGCGGACGACGGGCTGTTCACGCTCACCGAGGTGGCCGACACGCTGCGGGCGAAGCTGGTCCGCCGGCACCCGCATGTGTTCGGGGACGCGTCCGCGGACGGCGAGACCGACGTCCGCGCCATCTGGGCCGAGGCGAAACGGGCGGAGCGAGGCGGCGACGATCCGCCGGCGAGACGCAGCGTGTTCGACGGCATCCCCGCCTCGCTCCCCGCGTTGGCGGCGGCGAAGAAGCTGTCCGGCCGGGCCGCCGCCGTCGGCTACGACTTCCCCGACCGGCGGATGCAGTTCGACAAATTGACCGAGGAACTGGCCGAGCTCTCCCGCGAATTGTTCGACGCAGACGCCCCCGACGCGGTCCCCGCAGGGATCGACGCGCCGGTGATTCCGGACGAGCCGATCGCCGACCCGGCCCGCCGCGATCGGGCGGAAGCCGAACTGGGGGACGTCTTGTTCGTGATGGCGAACATCGCCCGTCGCTGGGGACTCGATCCGGAGCAGGCCCTGCTGCGATCGAACCGAAAGTTCGCCGACCGGGTCCGCTACATCGAGGACCGCCTGAGCGAACGGGAATCAGGCGAGCGGGAGCTGGGCGAGGTCTCGCTGGCGGAGATGGAAGCCCTCTATCAGGAGGGCAAACGCCGCGAACGAGGCGGACGCGACCGGGACGCCGAGCCGCGGGCGTGACCCCGCGGGGCGGTCAATTCTCCGGCGGCCACTTCGTCCCGGGGACGTAGACCTCGATCTGAGCCGCGGCCCGTTCCTGAGCGAGGAGATCCGCGACGTTCCGTTGGCGACGCTCCGACTTGATCTTGGCTTCGATCTGGTCCCTCAGCTCATCCAGCGGCGGCGGGGCGTCGCCCCGACGTTCCAACACCTGGACGATGTGATACGCCCCGCCCGGCGGGAACCCGTCCGGCGAGAGCGGACAGTCCAACGCCGAGCCGATCACGCCGATCGGCTGCTCCCAAACCGCCGCGGCGAGCGTTTTATCCGTCAACGCATCGGGGGCGGTCCAGTCCCAGCGACCGCCCTCGGCCGCCTTCGGCCCGCGGCTGTAGCTTTTCGCCACCTCCGCGAAGGACTTTCCGCGGCGCAGATCGGCCGCAGCGAGTTCCAACACGTCCAGCGCCGCTTCCTTGGCGACGTCGTCCGCGTACGGAATCTCGATCTGTTCCCAGCGGGCGGCCTTCGGCGGGGTGAAGTCCTCGCGGTGGGCGTCGTAATAGTCCGTCACCTCCTGCCGGGAGATCCGAATGGACGCCATGCCGGTCTTCTGCTCGACGTAGGCCATCGCCATCTGCTGCGGCTTCCAAGCGGCGACGACGGCGTCGAGATCCAGACCCTGCTCGGCCATCAGCCGTCGCAGCTGGGCTTTCGATTCGATCGGCGGACGGCCGGCGGCGGCAGCCTGCACGTTGGCCTTTCGCAGCATCTCGGGGAGTTCCGACTGGTCGAACAGCGTCTCGACCGCGTCATTCAGCTTCTCCAACTGCTCCGCTTGCAACGTCCGCCGCATCTGCTGGGCGAGCAACGCCTCCTCGATTTTGGCGGGGAGACGCTCCGCGAGGATCTGCAGGCGGGCCTGGTCGATTTGGGCGTTCAGCGCGGCTCGCTGAGCCGCGGTGAGGCCGGGGGGGCCGCCGGGGACCGCGTCAGCCATGTCCGGGGCGGAGGCGATCCGGTCTCGGGCGGCGTTCAACTCAACTTCAAACTGCAGCAGATCGCCGGCCAGCAACGGTTCGCCGTTGACCGAGGCGACGACGTCCTCGTCGTCGAAGTGCGGCGGCCGTGCGGAGGCGATGGCCTCCGTGTCCATGCCGGCGACGCGGACGTCGCTGGTCGGGTCGACGGCATCGGCAAGTTGAACGACCGGCCGCTCGCCGAGCGGGCCGGGATCGTCGGCGACGACGGCCCCGGGGACGCGGATCGGCTTCCTGGGGACGGCGGGGTTGTCGACGTCCGTCGCGACCGCGGCGTCCCATTTCTGGCGGACCGCCGCGCAGCCCGGAGCGAACAGACAGCCGAACAGCGTCGCACCGGACAGAGCCAGCGAGGTGGCGGGGCGAGCAGAACCCCATCGCGGGCGGGCGGGGCGGTCGCGCCGGTCGGGGCGGTACGGCATGACGGGCGGAGTGCGGACACGGCGGGCAGCGGGGAAGACGCTAGATCGCCCGGGCCGCGAAGGGCAAGACCGGGTCCGCCGACCCCTGTTCAGTCCGCTTTATCGAGGGCCGCCCTGGAAAGCGACCCAATTCACATCCGTCTATCCCAATCTTAGTGGCACTCAACGCCTTGAACGTTGTACGGTCGTCCCACTTGCCAGTTGTGGAGCGACAACTATGGATTTTGCGCAACGACCCGATTCCCATTCCGGTTCGGCGTCCGGCGGCCCCCCCCCGGACGCCTTTTCCCTCTCCACCGCCCTGCAGGATTCAGGCTGCGGGGTGTTTTGGCTTGATGAGAACCTGCTCATCAATCGGACGAACGCCGCGTTCGCTCGATTCTGCGGTCGCTCCGTCGAGGCTTTGATCGGGACGAAGATTGCGGAAATCGACGTCGACTGGCCGCACGGCTCAAAACAGGAGGCGTTTGATGAATTGCGATCGAAGACGTCGGTCGGGCACGCTGCGCGGTTGAAGCGGCCGGACGGCGCCCTGTATCCGGTTCAATTTCACCTGAACTTTTTAAACGTCTGCGGGCTCGAAAGTCTGTTCGGCGTAGCGCTCGATACCAGCGATCGGCAGGCGGCCGAGGATGAAACGCGCCGCTCCGAGGCCCGCTATCGGGCCGTCACGGAGGATCAAACGGAGTTTATCGTCCGCACCAATTCGGATTGCCGCATCACGTTCTGTAATCCGGCGTACGCGCGTTTGGTCGGCGTCGGCAGCCCCGAGGAGCTTATCGGACAGCCAGGCCGAGACCTAGTTCGGCCGGAAGATCTGGACCGGATCTGCGGCACGATGCGGATGTTGTCCTCGGAAAATATGGTGGTCCATATTGAGAACCTGGTGCCCACCCCCGACGGAAAGGAGGTCTGGGTCTATTGGATCGTGCGAGCTCTTTTCGATGTCGACGCGAACGGCGAACGGCATATTCGGGAGTATCAGTCCGTCGGGCGGGACGTGTCCGAGCGCCGCGCCGCCCGGGAAGCGCTCGCTCGCACGGAGGCGCGGTATCGCTCCCTGGTGGAAGACAGCCCGGAGTTGGTCTGCCGCTGGACCCCGGACGGCACGTTCACATTTGCCAACCGGACTTGCTGCCGGTTCTTCGGCTTGAGCGACGGGGCCGAGAACCGAACGCTCCGCACCATTTGGGATAGCGAGACCTGTCGGGAGGTCGACCGCGTGAAACGAGGGTTCACGCCGGAGAATTCGCTGGCGAGGTTGGTGATGGCGGGCCGGCGCCACGACGGGGCGCTGCGGCAACTCGAATGGGTGTTTCGCGGGTTCTTCGACCGCGCAGGGATCCTCACGGAGGTGCAGTCCGTGGGACGCGACGTGACGGAGCGGTTCGAGGCCGAAACCTGCCTTGCCGAAAGCGAACGGCGCCACCGCAACGTGCTGGACGATTTGTCGGAGATGGTCAACCGGTTCCGCCCGCACGACGGCTTGATCACCTATGCAAATCGCGCGTTTCTGGAGGCGAAAGGCGGCGGGGCGGAGAAGGTCGTCGGGAAGATGACGATCTACGACCATCTGTCCCGGGAGGCCGAACAATGGGCGCGGAGCCAGTTGGCAGCCGTCACGCCGGAGAACCCCAGCGTTCAAGCGTTGCTCCCCCTGCCTGGCCCGGGCGGGACCACCCGGTGGGAAGAGTGGACGAATCGCGCCCTGTTCGCCCCGCCCGATCCCGGGGCGCCGGGCGCCCCCCGTGAGGTGCTGGAGTTCCAGAGCGTGGGGCGGGACGTCAGCGTCGAACTCGCTGCCCGGAACCGCCGCATCGAACGGGAAGAGGCGGCCGCCCAATTGGCCAAACTGACCCCCCGCGAGCGACAGGTGCTGAGCGTGGTGACCACCGGCGTGACCAACAAGGTGATCGCCAAGGATCTCGGGATCACGGAGCGGACCGTGGAGAAGCACCGCGGCTCCGCGATGCGCAAGCTGGGCGTTCGGAGCGTGGCGGAGCTCATCCGGGCCGCAATCGCTGCCGAGGAGGACGTCGAGGCGCCGGTCGCGGGACCGGAAATTGGGCGAGAGGCGATCGGCCGGACCGGTTAACGAACGGCTCGCCGGATCACGCCCCGCCCGGGATTTCGGCGAGGGGGGGCGTCGGCACGAAAGATGCACGGTAGACTCGACTGCCATCCCGGCACGTCGCCCGCCCACCGTTCTGCTTCTCCCCACCCGACCCGGATGCCGACCCAGCGGGACTATTACGAGGTGCTCGGCGTCTCACGTGACGCCGACGGGACCGTGGTGAAGAAGGCTTATCGCAAGCTGGCGGTCAAGTATCACCCGGACCGCGACCCCAGTCCCGAAGCGACCGAACGCTTCAAAGAGGCGGCCGAGGCGTTTGAAGTGCTCTCCGATTCGCAAAAGCGGGAGCGCTACGACCGGTTCGGTCACGCCGGCGTCAACGGGGCCGGCGGGCGCGGCGGGTTCCGGGACGCCGGCGACGTCTTCGAGACGTTCGGCGACCTGTTCGAGGGCTTCGGACTGTTCGGCGGGGCCGGCGGTCGCGGGGGACGCGGCGGACGGCCGCGAAAAGGCCGTCATCTGCGGACCTCCCTCACCGTCACCCTGCCGGAGGCCGCCGTCGGCGTGACGAAAGAGGTGCCGCTCGATCGGCATAAGCTCTGCCCGACCTGCGACGGCAGCGGGGCCGAGCCGGGAACCACGCCGGACTCCTGCGGCCTGTGCGGCGGCGCCGGTCGCGTGCTGCAAAGCCAAGGGTTCTTCCGCGTCCAGACCGCCTGTCCCCGCTGCGAGGGAGCCGGCACGGTCATCACTTCCCCCTGTGGGGAGTGCGACGGGGAAGGCACGATTCCCGAACGCGTCACGCTGTCGGTCGACGTGCCGGCGGGCGTCGACAACGGCATGCAACTCGCCCTCCGCGGCGAGGGCGAACCCGGCTCCGTGGTCCCCGGCGTCGGCGCCGGCCCGCCGGGCGACCTGTACGTCGACCTCACCGTCAAACCGCATCCGCTGTTCCAACGCGAGGGGTCGCATCTCGCCTGCGAGGTGCCGATCTCTTACACGCAACTGGCGCTCGGTTCGGATCTCGAAGTCCCGGCACTGGCCTCGGAACTGGACGAGGAACCCGGCCGCGAAACCGTCACCGTCCCGCCCGGCACCCAGCCGGACCGCGTTTTCAAGCTCCGCGGCCGAGGCCTGCCCGATCCGCACGGCGGTCGCGGCGGCGACCTGTTCGTCAAGCTGAAGTTAGAAGTGCCCAAGGAACTCTCCGAGGAGCACGAAGAGCTGCTGCGACGCCTCGCCGACCACGAGAACGCCCACGTCACCCCGCACCGGGCGGGCTGGTTGAAGAAGCTGAAAATGTATTTCTCGCTGGATGACGATTAATCGCGGTCGCGGGTTTATCGCCCGCCGCCGCGACGCCGTTCGGCTCACTCAACGATCCTCCACTTCATTCTCCCCGCGATGTCCACGCCGACCGACGCCCCAGATCCCGCCGAGAACGCGGGAGCGAGTCAGGAATATTACCCCGCCGACTCCACCCCGGAGGACGCACCGCAGCCGAACGAACCCGGCCCGATGGAAGAGCTGGCGGAACCCCCCGGCGACGGGGCCGGCGAGCCGGAGCCGGAACTCTCCCGTGAGCAATACGAAGCGGCCGCCGCGGAGCGGGACGAGCTGCGTGAGAAGCTCCTCCGTGCGCAAGCCGAGACGGAGAACGTGCGGAAGCGTTCGGTCCGCGACCAGTCCGAAGGGCGGAAGTACGCCGCCGTGCCGCTCGCCAAGGCTTTGCTGCCCGGGTTGGACGATCTACGTCGGGCCGTGGACGCGGCGAAAGCCAGTCGCGAAGCCGGCGCCGATGCGGAGCGACTCGCGGACGACCTCGTGGGCGGCGTCGCCGCGGTCTTGAAGTCGCTGGAGAAGGCGTTGAACGATCAGGGCATCAGTCCCATCCCCGCCGTGGGCGAGATGTTCGATCCGAACCGACACGAAGCGCTGGCCCAGGCGCCGAGCCTCGATCACCCGCCGGGCACCGTGATTCAGGAAGCCCAGCGGGGCTACGCCGCCGGCGACCGCGTGGTGCGACCCAGCCACGTGATCGTCGCCACCGCCCCGAGCGACTAAACTCCCGCCCGCTCCCCGCATCCCCGCGTCACGCCAGGCTCGCTCTCCGCCCTTCGCCCGCATGCCCACCTACGATTATAAGTGTCGCGGTTGCGACCACCGCTGGGAGGAGTTCCAGCCCATCACCGCGGATCCGACGCAAAAATGCCCGGGGTGCGGCAAGAAAAAAGCCGAACGGATCATCGGTGCCGGCGCCGGAATTTTGTTCAAGGGATCCGGCTTCTATCAGACGGACTACCGCAGCGAGAACTATAAAAAGGGCGCCAGCGCCGATAAAAAGTCCTCCGAGCCGAAGGCGGAGAAGAAGTCCGACGGCGGCAGCAAGGGCGGCGACGCGAAGGCGTCGAAGTCCGACTGACCGCTCCGTAGAGATCCCCGTCGTTTTAAGGCTGAACATGATCGCTCCCCGCACCTGCCCGATCTGTGACGCGACGATCCCGCCGGACGTCCGCCCGGAGGGAACCAGCGCGGCGGATCGGGCGTTTCCGTTTTGCTCCGAACGTTGCCGCAACGTGGATCTGCTGCGGTGGAGCCAGGGCAAATACGCAATCACGGAGCCGCTGACCCCGGATCGTCTGCTGCATGAGCTGGGGGACGATCCCGAGGCCGTCGAGCAGTTGCTGGCCCGGGAGTCCGAAGAAGAGGGCGACTGAACCCATTGGGGTTCGGCTCGTCGGGCGTCTAGGGTGGAACGTTCCCGCGTTCCCCGTTCCCACAGGTTCCCATGTCGTTCGCTCCGTTGTTGGCCGCTGCGCTCACGCTCGGCCCGCTCGATCATCACGAAGAAGCCCCGCTGAAGGCGCCGCCGACGGTAGGCCAGACCGTGCCGGACTTCACCTTGCCGGAGTTGGGCAAGGAGAAGCCGGTCACGCTGTCGAAGGTCGCCGCCGACGGGCCGGTCGTGCTCATGGTGCTGCGGGGCTATCCCGAATACCAATGCCCCGCCTGCACCCGTCAGGTAGGCGCCTTTTTGCGGGAAGCCGACGCCTTCGAGAAAGCCGGCGCCCGCGTGGTGATGATCTACCCCGGTGAAGCGGAGAATCTGCAAACCTTCGCCGAAGAGTTCTCCGAGGGGATGAAGCTGCCCGAGGGGTTCACGTTCCTGATGGATCCCGGTTACAAGTTCACTAACGCTTATCAACTGCGGTGGGACGCCCCTCGTGAAACGGCCTACCCCAGCACGTTCGTGATCGATTCGGATCGCAAGGTGACGTTCGCAAAAGTCAGCAAGACCCACGGCGGGCGCTCCAACGTGCAAGAAGTGCTGGCGACGTTGAAGGGGATGAACGACTGAAGGTTTTTGTCGGGAGCGATTCTCCCCCTCCGCCGCGCGTTGTAGAGGCTTCGGCAGATCCGCTTTGGCATTGCGTCCCGGATTGGGGGCGGGGACGCTAAACCCTGATCCCGCTTCATTCCGGATGCCGTGATGTTCCGTCTCTCAGCGGTCGTTCCCCTACTGTGCGTGTCTCTCGCGACGTTCGGCCTGATCGGCTGCGGCGCTCCGGAGCCCGACAATTCTCGCTGGGAGAAAGCGCAGGCCGAGGTCTGATCGTCGACTGAGCGTTCCAATAACGCAAAACGCCCCGGACGCTCGTCGCGTCCGGGGCGCTTGATTCCGACGATGGCTCAGCAGGAACTAATCGTTCTTCGCCTCGCTTTTATTCTCCTCCGCCGGATCGAATTTCAGGCTAACGGAGTTCATGCAATACCGCAGGCCGGTCGGTCTGGGACCGTCCTCGAAGACATGCCCCAAGTGGCCGCCGCAGCGGTTGCAGTGCACTTCGGTGCGGGTCGAGAACCAGCTCTTATCGATCTTGGTGCCGACGTTCTTGGAATCCTTCACGCCGCCGATCGGCGCATAAAAGCTCGGCCAGCCGGTGCCGCTTTGGAACTTGGTCTCCGCGTCGTACAGCGGCAGGCCGCACGCGGCGCAATCGTAGACGCCTTTCTTCTTGCCGGGGGCGTCCTGACCGGTGCCGGACCGCTCCGTGCCTTCTTCCCGCATCACCTTGTACTGCAGGGGCGTCATGCGGGCCTTCCATTGCGCGTCGGTCAGCGACTTCCAGTCGATCTTCGCGGCTTGCTCGTCGGTGAGTTGATCCAGGGGCGGAATGTCGGCGGGATCAATGTCGGCCATGGCGGGCGGGGCGGGTGCGGGCTGCGGAGCGGCGCCGGCGAGCAGGGGAACGGCGATGACGGAGGCCGCTCCCAGCAGAGCGACGCCGGCGAGCGAACGACGGGCGGGAGTGGAAATCATATCGTCTCTGCGAAGAGTGGAACGCGGCGCACAGCGGGGGGGGAACGTGGTCGGGGAACAGTCTACAGTGCGGTACCCCCCTCCTTAACCGCCGTTTCGACCTGCGGTTCACTGAAAACAGCCTGAATGTCTCGATTTGATACGTCGCTTTTCGGTCTCGCGTTGGCCTTCGTCGCGATCCCGTGCGTTCCCCAGGCCGTCGCTGCGGACGAAGCGCCCGCGGGCGCTTCGCTGACCGGTCGACTGCTCTACGGGGGCCCGGCGCCGACGCCCGAACTGGTCGAGGTGAACAAAGACCAGGCCGTCTGCGGTCCCCACAAACTGACCGACGATACGTTGCTGGTCGCGGAGGACGGGGGTTTGGCGAACGTGGTGATCTGGCTGGACGTTCGTTCCAGCGGTCGGGCGCCGGCGGAGGTCCCCCCGTCGACCGAAGCCGTGACGCTGGATAACGACGAGTGCCGGTTTGAGCCGCACATCGTGCTGCTGCGGACCGGGCAGGAGTTGAAGGTGACGAACTCCGACCCGATCGCCCATCAGGCGACGGCCTTCCTCAACCGCAATATCCCCTTCAACGAAAGCGTCCCGGCCGGCGGCGCGCCGGTCGTCAAGACGTTGGAGAAACCGGAACTGCTCCCGTCGCCGGTGACCTGTCCGATCCACCCGTGGATGAAGGCCCATCTGTTCGTGCAGGATCACCCCTATATGGCCGTGACCGGGGCGGACGGGCGCTTCTCGATCAGCGGCCTGCCCCCGGGCGAATGGTCGTTCCGCGTTTGGCAGGAACGAACCGGCTTCCTGAAGAGCGACGAACTGTCCGGCGACGCCCCCGCCGGTTGGGACGGCGCCACGCTGACCGTCACCGTGCCGGAGACCGGCGCCGTCGATCTCGGCGACGTGACCGTGCAGCCGTCGGCGTTCGAGTGACGAACGAGACGGCCCACTTGGGGACTCCCGCCGACGATCCGCACGGTTCCGCTCCCCATCCGCAGGGCCGCACGGTGCGATTGCGGGTGAGTTACGACGGCACGGACTTCTTCGGTTGGCAGGTCCAGCCGGGGACGCGGACCGTGCAGGGCGAACTGCAGGAGGCGATCTATCGACTGACCGGCGAGCGCCGCACCGTGGTCGCCGCCGGCCGGACGGACGCCGGCGTGCATGCGCTCGGCCAGACCTGCCACTTCCGGACGCACACCCCGGCGCCCGCCGATCGACTTGGCCCGGCCCTGCGGCCGCACCTCCCGCCAGACGTGACGGTGTGGGAGGGCCGCGACGTGCCCCCGCACTTCCACAGCACCCGGGACGCCGTATCCAAGACGTATCGATACGTTTTCCTGAACGACCGCGAACCCAATCCCCTCGCCCGACGGTTTGCGTGGCGGGTCCGACCGGACGCCCGCGGGAACGACCTGAACGACGACGCGATGCGGCAGGCCGCGGCTCAGATCGTCGGTACGCATGACTTCGCCTGCTTCCAGTCCGCCGGTTCGCCCCGCCCGGATACGATCCGCACCGTTCATCGACTCACCCTGACCCGCTCCCCGACGTGGCCGGCGTGGAGCCCGGTTCCGGGGGAGGAACGAGCCAGCGAACCCGGCGGCCCCTTCCTGTTCCTGGAAGTGACCGGCGACGGATTCCTCTATAATATGGTCCGCACAATCGCCGGCACGCTGGCGGAGGTGGGCATGGGGAAACGCCCGCCCGACGACTTGCGCACCCTGATCGAAAGCCGCGACCGGACTCTCGCCGGCCCCACGGCCCCGCCGCAGGGGTTATATCTCGTACGGGTCGACTACCCCGACGATTAGAGCGTTCATCTCTTTTGCGTAGCGGTTCTACCAGCCCGACGCGCAAGCGTCGGCCGTGCTTCGTTCCCGTCGGGCTGGCATTCGCCACGACGGGTTTCTGATAAACGCAGTCGGCGCTACATCATCGGCTTGCCGTCGTCGTACACGATCGCTTTGTGCCGTTCGACGACCGCATCCCAGTTCAGTCGGTGGGATGGTTCGAAATAGTAGCGACAGGCTACGGCCATCTGCCGGGCGGACTCCGTCGCCGCCACCCCGCCGAACCCTGCTCCCATCAGGGGGAACGCCACGGTTTTGATTCGATCGCCGTCCGGTCCCGCGGCGGCGTTGTGACGATAGATCGCCAGCAAAGCCGCCCAGGTCGCGGTGTAGACCTTGTCCGTTCGGTCGATACTCCCCGGAACCCGCATCGTGGGGGTGTGGCAGACCCACGGATAATTCGGCGTGTGCGTCTCGATCAGAAAGGCCGTCCCGACCGGCTGCTCGCCGAGGTATTCGTCGAGGATGCGATGCTGCACCCGCGTCATCAACTCCTCGCCGTGAAAGCCGACCACCGCGGCATCGATGCCCGCGGTCATATGTCCGTACGAGTTCGCGGCCGTGACGAAACAATCGTGCGGCGGAAGGTCTTCGAACCGAGAGTGATGAACCGTCGCGTCGGCACACCACGCGAACCGTTCGCGGAGCGCCTCGCAGGCGTCGGCGTCCGGGTGAACGAACCAGAGTTTGAGGGGAAAGGGCATGGGCCCAGTTTAGACCTCGTCGAGCCACAGCGTGCGGGTTTCGCCCCGTTCGTTCGCCTGCCAAAGCTCCCCGGTCTCCGCGCAGAGGCAGGTCAGCCAACCGTCGCGGCAGGCGCCGGTGTCGATGCAAACCGCGTACGGCGTGACCCTCGGCAGGCCGGATCGCTGTCGGGTATGTCCGCAGATCATCCGCTTCCCGCTCTCGTGCGGCGGCGGAGCTTCCTCCCAAAGCTCCCAATATAGCATGAAATCCGGCTGCTCCTCGAGCGGCACGTCGGGGTACAGATTGGCGTGGACGAAGATGTGGTCGTCGGTCTCGTGGTAGGCGGACAGCCACTCGTCCAAAAACGTCCAATGATCGACCGGAATATGATCGATCGATGCCCCCTGCCCCAGCGGAGCATACGACCCGAGCGTGGCATCGCCGCCGCAGTCCAGCCATCGCCGTCGCTCCGCGACGCCGTCGCGGGCGTCGCACAGCATGATCTCGTGATTGCCCCGCAGGGAGACGAGCGAGACGCCCGGAACGTCTTGCTCGAAGCGGATCAGTCGATCCAGTACGCCGCGGGAGTTCGGCCCGCGATCGACGTAGTCGCCCAGCGCGACGACCACGTCGCCCGGCTGCGGAGCGACGAGCGCCAGCAGCGTCTCGAACGCCGTGAGGCATCCGTGGATGTCGCCGATCGCCAGGTGCCGGCCGGGCATTTCAATCCGCTTTCCAACCGATCATCAACGGCAGCAGGACGAGGTCGCCGATCAGGCCGCCGACCATCGCCAGGCTGACCAGCGCTCCGAAATAAATCAGGGGCACGAATTGGCTGAGGGTTAACGCCGCGAAGCCGCAGGCGAGGGCCAGCACGGCGAACGTCATCGCCCGACCCACCGATCGATGGGCGACGGTCAACGCTTCCCGGCGACTCTTGCCCAGTCGGCGTTGTCGGAGATAGGCCGCGATATAATGTACGTTCCCGTCGACCGTCAGGCCGACCGAGACGCTGGCGATCATCGCGGTGCCGATATTCACCGGCAATCCGGCCCAGCCCAATCCGCCCAGCACCAGACCGATCGGCAGCAGGTTGGGCAGCATGCTCGCCGCGGCGAGTTTGAGGCTACGAAACGCCAGCCACATCATGCCGAACAGGCCGACGCTCGCCCAGCAGAAACTCACCAACTGATCCCGCAATAGGCTTTCGATGAGATAGGTCAGCATGACGAACATCCCCGTCGTTTCCGCGGGACCGCCGGCGGAGGCGTCGCCCTCCGGGAAGCGCTCGCGGGCGAGCGCCTCGGCCCGTTCGATCATGGCTCGTTTTCGCTCGGACGACTGCCGCTCGAGACTGCGGAGCACGATCCGCATACGGCCCTCGCCCCGCCCCGGCTCGCCCGGGTTATAGAGGCTCGGTTCGACCTCCGGGGCGAAGTCTTTAAGTTGATCCAGACGCTCCCGAACGGTGGAGCCGACCAGCGGGAGGGTGTCCAGCGTGTCCGTGAGGGAGACGACCTTCGTCACGGCCGGGCGACCGTCGATCTCGAGGTTCCGAAGGTCGGCCGTGAGCACGCGAATTCGATCGAGATATTCCTGTTGAAGCCCTTCTTCGGGACCGGGGGCGGGCAAGTTGATCTCCCAGGAGCCGGCGCCGCCGAGTCGTTCCTCGATATAGTCCAAGCCGCGGGCGATCTCGCTGTCCGCTTTGAAGTTCTTGGAAAAGTCCGTCTCGATCTCCAGTCGCAGCACGCCGAGAATGCTGAAGGCCGTGAGCAGCACGGTCGCGACGGCGATCGGAACTTTTTGTCTCAGGATCGCGTCCGGCCCCCAGCCCAGCAGCCCGCCGAGCGCTCCCTCGCCGGGGACGCCGCGGGGCGTGCTGTCGAAGCCGCCGGCGAGCGACAGGCCCGGCGTCAGCGAGTATGTCGCCAGCAGCACGGCGCCGGCCCCCAGCCCCATCATCAAACCGAAGCTGCGGACCGGCGTGAGTTCCGCGGCCAACAGCGACAAGAAGCCCACGGCGGTCGTGGCGCAGCTCCAGAAGATCGGCGCCGCCAACTGGGACAGCGTTTGCCGCATCGCATTGATGGGCGCGACCTCGCTCCCCGATCCGCCGCCCAGCTGTCGCAGCTCGCGAAATCGCAAGGCGACGTGCATGACCGTCGCCACGCCCACAATGCAAACCAGCGAATTCAACATGCTGGACACCATGCTCAATCGCAGCCCCGATAAATACAGGCTCGCCCGCGTCCAGAGAATCGCCGCCAGCACCACCGCCAGCGGGATCAACACCCAACGTCCGCTCCGCAATAACGCCAGCAGAACGCCGCCCAGCAAGGCCAGCGAAACGTAGAAGAGGATCCGCCCGTCGGACTCGACCGCCTCGAAGGCGTCATGAATCTGGATCGGCTCCCCGGCGACGAAGGCCGGCGGATCGTGGGCCGCCGCGAGGTCGCGGATGGTTTGGAACGTCTCCGCCCGCGATCCCGGTCCGGCGACCGGTTGGCCGGGAGTTTCCGCTTCCAGACGCAGGACGACGGCGACGGTGCGGCGATCCGAGCTGATGATCGCCCCCTCCGACAGTTCGAGCAGCTCCGATTCCCACAGCGGAATCAGCCGGCGAAGCAGGAAATTCACGCCCGGCGGACGCAGCACCCTGGAAAGATCCTGGGTGCTGTCCGGGTTTACGCCGGGAACGTCCGACAGGGCGTAGGCGAACGCCTCGATCTGGTCGAGGTTTTCGGGGGCGGTCGGGTCGGGCTGATCCCAGGCGACGACGACGAACTCGTCTCCGCCGAAGTATTCGCGGCTGCGGCTGAACGCGGCGAGGCGGGGATCGTCGTCGGCGTAGAGCGACTCGATCGAGCGCTCCAACTCCAACCGATTCGCGGGCACGAACGCGGCGGCGACCAGCCCCAGCGCCGTGAAGAGCAGCGGCCAGCGGAACCGCGTCAGCGCCGCGGCGAAGCGGTCGGCGAACGCGGACGACGCGGCGCTGACGCGGTTCCGCTGGCCGCTGCTCTTCACGGCGCTGGGGCTGGTCGCCGCCGCGTTCGTGCC
>NZ_WTPX01000045.1 GCF_013036045.1 Alienimonas chondri | reverse complement strand
CGGCACCGCGTACAGGGCCAGCCGTTCCCAGAGGTTCTCCGCCCGCATCCGCTCCGCCTCCCGATAGTCCAACTCGAACCGGCGGGTACGCCCGTCCGGGTCTACCGTCTGGTAGCCGACCGCCAGGTCCCCGTAGAGGCCGAGATCCACCGGCAGGTCCGGTTCGTCCCGCACGTCCTCCTCCCGCACCAGCGTCACCCAGATGCCGCGGACGTGCTGCCCGTCCGCCCACGCCCGGACGGGTGGCCCGGGGAGCGGATCGCCGGCGGGCCAAAGAGCCGGGGGCACGATGACCGCGCGGTGGATCGACAGGCCGGCGGAAGCGAGTTCGTAGTTGAGCGCGAGGCTCGCCCGGCCCGGCGGGTCCTGCCAGTAGTCGGCGGTGCGAAACCACGCGGCGGAGCGGTAGCGGTCCACCTCGGGACTGCGCAGGAGCCGTTCGTAGACCGTGCGCCACGTTTCCGTGCGGTCGAAAGTGAGCCGTCCGTCGGCCATCTCGTGGAGTCCGGCGTGCAATTCGCCCAGCAGCAGGAGGGCGGATCGCCGCAGTGTCCCGTCCCCGACCGCCGAAAGCGACGCCAGCGCGTCGGTCAGTCCCCGGTGGACGGCCAGCAGTTCCGGGTCGCCGACCAGTCCGCGCGGGGGGCGGAGCGCGGCCAGCAAGCCTGCGTGTTCGCGGTCCCGGGCCTCGGAATACTCCATCCGCCCCAGTTGAAGACCGATCAACGCGCTTACCAACACCGCCAGGAAAGAGATCTGTTCCGGCAGGCCGGCGAACTCGCCGACGAGCGCGGCCCCGACCGACCCGCAGAACGACGCCGCCAGGAACCGCGCGTTCAGCAGCGGGGAGCGGTCGCGTCCGTGTTCGGCTCGGCGGGTCATCAGGCAACGCTACGACGGATCGAGGCTCCGGCGCAACGCCCGAGGAACGGCCGGAGAGGTTTTCCGCTTGAGCGGGAGACAAACCCGCGAGCCTGCGCTATGTCTGCCGGCGTATCGCCCCGTTTTGGGGCGAGTCGTCACGAAGGCGCGACGCTTCCGGCCCGAAACCCGCTGGCACAATCCAGCGGACGAAGGGCGGGCGTGGCCGACGCGGCGCATGCGCGAGCAGCACCCGGTAAAGCTCGGCCGCCAGCCGAGTCTAAGGGGATGGAAAATACCAACCGTCAGCTGCTGTCTGTAGAGCTGGATGCTCGGAGACGAGCTTGTCCAGCTCGACGGGGGCTCCGCGGACTAATCCTGCACGCAAGTTCTCTCCCCTCGTATGGGAGGCGAACCTGTGCAGAGTAATCCCGCGGTTCGACCCGATCCCTCGCGGGGGGCGTGGTCATGGGCGACGCAGACAGACCCGGGGTGTTGCCGCTGGCAACGCCCCGGGCCGTCGTTGCGCGAAGCGGGTGAGCGGCTCCTTCCTTCGGGGAGTGAGCCGCAAATCCCGTCCGGGGGGTTCGACGGTCTTGCGACCGCGTTCAACCCGGCCCCACCGGGGAGTTGCCCGACAGCGATGTCGGGTACCGGGCCAGTCGGCCCGGCGTCCTGGGAGATCCAGGCGGCGAATAGCTCAACCGGGAAAGGCGGGCGACCGCTTTGGGGTGAGTCGATGGAGAGTCGGAGCCGAACCGCGAACGGTCGCGGCGGACGGGTACGGGAGGGCTTCTACGTTCGCCTCCCAGAAAACGTCCGACGGCGCGAGAGCGCCGGCGGCGGTGACTGCGGCCCCCTTGGCGGGGGCGCGTACCGCCGCGACCTTCCGGGTCACACCGGATAGCCACGAGACTCCATCGACGACGCGAACGGCTAATGCGGGAAGCTCTTGAGCGGCCGGGGTGGTTCCCGGTGCGCCGCTGTGACAAGCGGCGTGTTCCAAACGCTCAAGAGCGGGAGTGTGGCGCAAGTAGAGAGCGGGGCGGGAGCCCCGGCGATGTCCCCTGCAAGGCAGTGGGGGCTCGTTCCGGCTCGGTCTGGCAACCGGGTATCCAAACGGACGACGAAAGCGCCGACGGACATCCCGTGCGATTCGCACGGGTGAAAAAGCGCGTGCCGCCGGGTGCGGACCTTCGGGTCCGCCCGTGAAAGGTGGCAAGGCGGTTTCGGCCGGACGGTCCTGGCGGACGGTCCGGCCGAGATTGCCCTTCTGACGGCCGACGCCCGAGATCCGTCTGGACCTCGGGATGTCGGTCGAAGGATTTGTAAGCGGGTACGTTCATAGATTGGAAGAGCTTCATCTTATGAATGTAGTTGCTGCGTGGAGTTCGCTCTTCGTAGCTCGCCCCCGACTGTTTTTCCGGCTTTGGGAGTTGAGCCTTTGACCAATCAGCTCCCACCTTGATCAACCCAGAGCACTCACGGGGCGACTTGCCGGCGCAAAGGATTCTCTTCGACAGCCCGCACGACCTCGTGCAGTACCTCGCCGCGTCCGTGGTCTGCCGCGGCTACTGGTTCTACGTCGCCGGTCTCGTGCCGGCCGGCAAAGACCCCGCAGCCGTGGACGCCAAGTTGATCGCCAAATACGCGGCGAACTTGCCGAACAGCACCCGCTGGCGGCGGAAGAAGGCCGGCCGGGCGAACGTCCGCTACCTCCGGCACGGCCGGCGGTTCTTCCTGTTCGCCACCAAGGGGGACCACCCGCTGTTCGCCGAGGAAGCCGGCGGGGTGCGGGACTTCCGCCAGCACCCCCTGCGGGTCGGCGGCTACTCCGTCAGCTTCCGCCGTGACGGCCGGGACCAGTCCCGCCGACGGGTCCACGTCCGCATCGACGAGACCCCGTACCGCGAACTGCTGGCGAGCCTGGAACACCACGCGACGCGGCTGTCCGCCGACGCGCTGGCGGCCCGGCTCTACGCGATCCCCTACCGCGGCTACGCCCCGGTCCGCGGGCAGCTGTGCCGGCTCCTGCGGGCCGTCAACGCCCGCCGCAAGCGTGCGGGCCTGTCGCAGCTGCCGAAGGACTGCCTGTTCTTTCACCGCCCGCCGCTGTCAGCGGGCGGCACGCCCGGTCCAAAATCGGCTTGAATCCGGCCCGGATTGCCAGACAATCGACGCACGCCGTCCAGCCTCCCTCCGCAAAACCCACCTTCCCGCGCAATCAACCTTCGTCCCGGGTTGAGAAAGATAGGGGACACCGCCGTCACGGTCAGGCGGGAAGAAACTCGACCGAAACGTAAAGACTCCAGGAGGGAGCAATGGCAAAGGATAGGAGAATAGGACGACCATGGAACACGGCGGAACTCGCAGCTTACCAGAGGGATGAACTCATTTTTCTGGTGCGGCTTGTGGTGATGTTGGAGTGCATTTGCACTCTCGTTCGCATGGTCAGGCTCATCTATTAGTGAGCCGACGCCGTCGTTCCCTCGGGGGATCGGCGGCGTTTTTCATTCGTCGGAGCCGATAGCTGTCGATTTCGCCGAGGCGGGCGTCGACGAGCCGACGCGATACCGCGCCGCCGCAGAGAACATGGTACACGGCGTGCGATGACGCTTCTCCGCCGTTGTCCGAGCCAGGCAGCGGCCGGTATCCAGAGAAGGCCCGTCCGGTCGGCACTTGCATCCGGTCTCACCTCGCCGACAATCCTTTGTCCAATCGCTATTTGGTTCGCTTCCTACCAATCCCAAAGGAAGTGCTGCTGAGGCCCGGCAGTTGAAAACACTAAGGCTAAACAACCAAGGAGGGTGAGATGCGAAAAAGACGGACCTTATGGTCTGCGCTCACCAGGTACCGGCATCCGAGCCGACGGCGTCAGAGGGAGGAAATCCTCGTTCTGATGAAGTTGGTGGTGTTCGCCGCCCTGGCCGCGCAGATCTGGCTCAATCATGCGTGAGCCGCGGCCGCCCGACATCCCCGTCGGGCGGCCGTTTTTCGTATCCCCCCGCCCGCCGACCGCCGTGTCCCACCTCGCCCCGGACGACATCGGGTTCTCCGAACTCTTGTTGACGGCGTACCAGGACGTGAAGGTCGGGGACTACTGGGTGGTGGAAGTTCTCGATCGGGCGACGCGGTTGTTGCACGAGGGCCTGCGGGACGGATCGGTTCACGACGCGGCGGTGCGTCTGGCCGACGAAGCCGGCGTTTTCGACGACGCCCCTTCGCTGCTCGATTTCGGGCAGTTCTCGACGGACGATCTCGACCGCCTGCTGCGTGACGGGAAGTTCCGTTACGGACGGAAGAGTGAACGACAACTCGTGATGTACGACATCTGCCGGCAGTGCGACGGGTACGCCGCGGCGGCCCCGCTCGGCGATCCGTGGTTGGAACTGAACGTCCGGTCCTTTTTTGACGAGGCCGGGAAGCGGCCGGCGGTCTACACGAACGACACGGCGGGGATGGACCGGCTCGCCTCGGACATGGCGGCCGTGATGCTCCATCAGGCGATGCACGTCGAAGGTTTCTTGCACCCGGACCATACGGGGGATTGGTTCGAGTACGCCGTCGGCGGACCCTACTACCGCACCCTGCCCGCGATCGCTCAGCAGGCGTTCTACATAGTCAACGACGACCGATTCCGTGGGACGGGTCACACCCCCTCCCGTACCCGCAACCGGCCTGCGGGATGCGCCGGCGTCGGTTGTCGGCCGCAAGCCACGCCGCAGAACCCGACACCCGGCGGCGCAGCAGTACTTCTGGACTCTTCGGACGAACGTGCGCGAAGGCAGTGGTAACGTCCCTCTCCTCAATGCCAGCGTCGGTCCCGCCTCGCTTCTCTACTCACCGCACACTCCACCCGGGCTGCAGAGTGTTGTCGTTTGTGCAACACGCTGGATCGGATTGATCATCGATTGTGTCTCGGAGCCGGGGTGGAAGCGAGTGTTGGATCTTGATTTATGGCATAGAGCGAGCTTCTTGAGCGATTCGCTCACACCGGCATGAGGTATGCGAAGGAGTTTGCCTGCCGTTTCGGTCCTTGCCGGAACCCACTGCGATGCCCCGATCAAAGGAAACTCTGATGAAGACTCTGTTGTCGACCACGGCTCTCGCCCTGCTGACGGCGAACGTCGCCGCGGCCCAGTCCGCTTACGACCCCCACGCGGGCCACGACCACGGCGATCATGCGGGCCACGACCACGGGGACCACGCCGGGCACGACCACGGCGCCCCCGGCGACGATCATGCGGGGCACGACCACAGCGGCCTACGCGGCGAACACGCCGGGCACGACCACGGGGCGCACGGCGGCGAGGTGGACCGGTTCGGGCGTCTGCGTGTGGAAACCCTGGTCGATCACGCCGGCCTGCATTTCTGGCTGACCGACGCCGACGGCCGCGCCCTGCCGACGGACCGCGTCAGCGGCGTGGCGGCGCTGCGGGTCGAGGGCAGCGAGAGGAAATACCGGTACGAACTGGCCCCGACCCGCGACCTCGATGGGCGCCCCGAACCGCTGGCGCTGCCGTTGAACCTCGGCAAGGTCGCCGGCCGGCGGGTCGCCGTGGCGGTGCGGTTGGACGGCGTACCGGGGGCAGGGCCGGACGGCGTCGTCGTGCGACAGACGACGCGGATCGTCGCCCCGCCGGCGGTCGGTCTGCCCGTGCGGGCGACCGCCGCCGACCGCGAAGCGTTGTACGACCAAGTCATCTGCCCTGTCGAGGACCGCAGGCTGGGCGCGATGGGGACGCCGTGGAAGGTGCCGGTCGGCGACCAAGCCGTCTTCGTCTGCTGCGAAGACTGCGTCCGTGACGTACGGGCCGATCCCGCGGCCTTCCTTGCCGCTGGGTCCCGCGACCGCGTGCGATGAGGCACGGAACGTCGGTCACGACCTCGCCGGCCGCCGCCCCCGAAGGCGGCGGCCGGTTCTCTTTCGAGAACGATCGTCGCTCAGACGCTGTCCGGCGCGGCCCGACGGCAGAGCCGCGGGTCGTGTCGACGTTCGATCACGCCGCGAGCGTGAAAGTCTTCGCGTTCAAGCGGTCGCCGTTCGAGGCGCCGACTGGCGGTATGCGAGCAGCCGCAGGGCGTTGAAAACAACGATCAACGTCGAGCCCTCGTGCAGCGCGACGGCGGGGCCGATGCCGAGGCCGAAGATCGTCGCCGGGACCAGGAAGGCGACCATGCCCAGGCTCAACCAGAGGTTCTGGCGGATAATGCCGCGGCTCTTGCGTGACAGACCCACGGCGAAAGGCAAATGACGCAGATCGTCGGCCATGAGGGCCACGTCGGCCGTCTCCAGCGCCACGTCCGAGCCGGCGGCGCCCATGGCGACGCCGACCGTCGCCGCGGCCATCGCGGGAGCGTCGTTCACGCCGTCGCCGACCATCGCCACCCGGCCCTCGCCGGCCCGCAGTTTCTCGATCGCGGCGACCTTGTCGTCGGGCATCAGGTCGCCCCACGCCTCGTCGATGCCGACCTCGCGGGCGACGGCGTCGGCGACTTTGCCGTTGTCGCCGGAGATCATGATCGTCCGGCGGACGCCCATGTCGTGCAACTCGCGGATGACCGCCGCGGCGTCGGCGCGGGGGGTATCCATCAGACCGAGGACGCCGAGGTAGCGGTCGCCGCGGCGCACGATCATCGTCGTACGCCCGGCTTCTTCCAGCCGCTCGACCGACGCCCGCACCGCGTCGGGCAACGGCGGACCCTCCACCTCGGCGAACAGGTCGTCCTTGCCGATGTGGGTCGCCTCGCCGTCGACGTCGGCACGCACGCCGCGGCCGGTGATGCTCTTGAGGCCGCGGGCGGTCGGTCGCTCGGCGTTGCCGAGCCTACCGTCCGCGTCGCGGACCACGGCGCGGGCCAGCGGGTGGTCGCTCAGCTCCTCCACCGCCGCGGCGACCGACAGCAACTCCGATTCCTCGACCCCGTCGCCGGGGACCACGTCCGTCAGTCGCGGCTCGCCCCGGGTGATGGTGCCGGTCTTGTCGAAGGCGATCGCCGTCAGCGTGCCGAGATTTTCCAACGCCGAGCCGCCCTTGACGAGCACGCCGCCGCGTCCGGCGCGAGCGACGCCGCTCAACACCGCGCTCGGCGTGGCGATGGCGAGGGCGCAGGGACTGGCGGCGACCAGCACCGCCATCGCCCGGTAGAAGCCCTCGGCGAACGACTCGTCGAGCACAAGCGGGGCGAACAGCAGGAGGACCACGAGCGCCAAAACCGCTGGGACGAAAATCCTCTGGAACTTGTCCGTAAACCGTTGCGTCGGCGACTTTCCGCCTTCGGCGCCGGCGACCATCTCCACGACGCGAGCCAGCGTGTTTTCGCCGGCCCGTCGCGTGACGCGTACCTCCAGCACGCCGCTGCCGTTGATCGTGCCGGCGAAGACGCGATAGACCTTGTCCAGCGCCTCCGGGTCGACCACGGCGTCGGGGTTGTCCACCGGCCGTTTGTCGACGGGAATGCTCTCCCCGGTGATCGGCGACTGGTCGACGGCGCTTTGCCCGACCACGACGAACCCGTCGGCCGCGATCCGTTCGTCGGGCCGAACCACCACCGTGTCGCCGACCGCCAGTTCTTCGACCGGAGTCTCGATCACGTCGTCGCCTCGCCGGACGCGAGCGGTGTCCGGCGCGAGCTCCGCCAGCGCCTCGATCGCCCGCCGGGCCCGGCCCATCGCGTAGTTTTCCAAGGCATGGCCGATGCTGAACAGGAACAGCAGCAGCGCCCCCTCGAAGAACTCGCCCAGTGCCGCCGCCCCGGCCGCGGCGACGAGCATCAGGAAGTCGATCTCGAACTGCCTCCGGCGGATCTTGCCGATCGCCTCCTGAACGGTGAAGTAGCCGCCGAAGAAGTAGGCCGCGACGTACAGGCCCACCGGCGCCCCCCAGTGGACCGGCGCGAACGTGTCGAGCAGCCACCCCACGCCGACGCACACCCCGCTGGCGACGGCGAAGACGAGTTCGATGTTGTAGCCGAAGATCACGCCGTGCGCGTGCGCTTCGTCATGCCCCTCGCCGGGTGCGTGGTCATGGCCTTGGTGGTCGTCGTCAGGTCTCATCGGCTCCTCCGGGGCGACCGCCTGTGTATGGCCGGCGTGTGCGTGCGGGTGATTGCCGGTCATTGGGCGAGATTCTTCCAGGCTTGGGTGTCGCGGACCCACGGGCAGGCGACGAACGCCGCGTAGCCGAGCGCCAGCAACACCGCCGCGGCGAACCACGGGTTGCGTTCCTTCTTGATCGAGTCCAGCCCGAACCAGAGGAAGAAGTACCAGAGGACGGCCTCGAATAGGCCGGTCAAAATGTCGAAGGGGGTCATGGGGAGGTTTCGTCCTCGTTCGCGTCGGCGTCCTCCTCGTCCGGGTCCACCGCCAAGGCGTCGCGCCCCGCCTCGTAGCCCTCCCAAGCGACGTAGGGCACGATCAGCAGCGCGGCGGCCGGGTCGGCCCACCACCAGCCGAGCCACTTCGCCAAGCCCAGGCCGATCAGCACCACGACGGTCTGGTACTCGCAGATCAGGGTGTCGATGGCGTCGTACTTCAGGGCCGGGGAGTCCAGCTTCTTCCCATATTGATGTTTCGCCCACGCCAGCACCGGGTTCACGACCAGCGAGACCAGCAGGATGCCGATCCCCCACCAGTTGAAGCCCGGCGGTGTCTGACTGACGAACTTGCCGATCGCCTCGTACAGGATGAACGCCACGGCGACGGCGAACGCCCCGGCGAGCACGCCGAGGGCGACCTTCTTCCGCCACAGCACGTCCCGGCGGCCGATGCCTCGTTCCTCCCCGCGCAGCCGCCAGATCATCGTGCCGGCGGCGGCGCTCTCCACGGCGCTGTCCGCGCCCCAGCTGACGAGGGCGGAACTGCCGGTCATCAGCCCGGCGGTGACGGACACGCCCACCTCCGTCAGGTTGTAAGCGAGGCTGGCGATCTCGGTCCATTTCCCGCGGCGGAGGTTCCGTTTGCGGTCGTCGTCCGAGTCATTGTCGGGGGTCGTTTTCGTCATCGCGTTTCAAGGTGCGGTACATGTGGTTCACCGGGCGGATTTACAACAGACAATTCTGGATATAAAGACCCCGGCGCAGCCGCCGCCGCACCGGGGGAGGTCCCGTCGTCAGCGGGCGTCAGTGATCGTGGCCCTCGTGGCCTTCGCCGTCGTGATCGTGGTCATGGGCGATGTCGCCGCTGTAGGAGCGACCGTCGATCTTGACCATCAGCTTCGCCGTCTCCCCCTCGTGATCGAGGTGTTCGGCCAGTTCCGCATTGGAGGAGACGAACCGGGAGGATTTTCCCTCAGGGTCGCCGGCGTCCGGATCGGCGGCGAGTTTGAAGGATTCGCGGTTTCCGTCGTGGACGACCATCACCGTCACCTCGGCGGCGTCGATCGGAACGGCCGCTTCGACGTGGGCGTCGAGGATGTAGATCGTGACGGCGCCGGCCGCGTCGTCGTGGACCAGTTCGCCGTGGTACTCCTCGTCGCCCAGTTCGATCAGCCCGCCGCCGTGCAGGCCTTCAGTCGGATGGGCGCCGTGGTCGTGGCCTTCGTGGTCGTCGGCGAGCGCCGGCGGGGCGTCGTCCATCGCCAGCGGTTCGTCCTCCTCGGGGGCGCATCCGACGAACGCGGCGGAAACGGCCAGCGCGAGGACGGCGGCGAGAGGTTTGGCGGGGGAAATCATCGGCAGATCCTTGAGGTATGAAAACAGGGGGAACGATCCCGCCCGGAGACGCTCCGGACGGGACGGGTCGAACGGCTCAGTGACGGTGGGAGGGGTTCGCGCAAAAATCAGCGACGTGGCCGTCCCACCGGCAGTACAGCGCCTGCGCCTGCGAGCCGTTCCAGGCATCGGCGAGAAGGTTCACGGCGCAAACGACGGGCTGCGGCACGAAGTCCGCAGTCCGTTCGTCGTGCTCCTGGGTGAGCGTCACCGCGGTCGTCGCCGCAAACAGGGCCAGCAGCAGGCCGGCGGCGAGGACGACGTTTCGCTTGGGCATTCGCATCGGTGCGGATCTCCGAAGCCAAAGGGATCGCCCGGCATTCCTTTCCGGGCGGCGGGCGGGCGGGGGCTAGTGGGCGTGGCGGGTTTCAAAGCCGTTCGCCTTCAGCCACTCCTCCCACTCATGGGCCTTTTCATGGGTGGCGAGGGCGATCTCCCGCCACTCCGGGCAGCGGTGGGAGACGTCCGTGTGGCCGCCGTGCGCGCCGGTCTTCACCTCGCAGCCGAGCTTCTTGAGCGTCTTGGCGTGCGTCGCCGCCTTGTCGGCGTCCTCGAAGTGACTCGATTGCCACTTCACGGCCCGGTAGGCGACGATCTCGTCAGCCTTCGCTTCAACCGGCGATGCGGCGGGCGCGGTCGGGGCGAAGACCGCCAAGGCGAGGGTCGCGGCGAACAGGGGGAACAGTCGGCGGGTCATGGCGAACTCCTTCTCTCAGGAACGGGGGGGAACGATGGGCGACGGGACTGTCCCGAGGCCCGGGGAAACGCTTCAAACGTGCTCTTCGGACTCTTCGGTGAGGGCGACGGGCGCGCCGCTCGCGGAGGCGAGACGGCGGCCGGCGGGGCGGCCGACCGCCCAGAACAGGGCGGGGCGAACTACGAACTCCGCGGCGGTGCTGGTCAGCAACCCGCCGATGATCACGGTGGCGACCGGGTACAGGATCTCCTTGCCCGGCTCGCCGGCGGCGAGGGCCAGCGGAACCAAGCCGATGCCGCTGGTCAGGGCGGTCATCAACACCGGGGCCAGCCGTTCGCGGCCGGCCCGCACGACCATCGACCGCGTCCAGCCCTCGCCCTCGTGCTTCACGAGGTGCAGATAGTGGTTGAGCAAGAGGATGCCGTTGCGGCTGGCGATGCCGGCCAGGGAGATGAACCCGACCAGCGCCGCCACGGTGAGCGTCTGGTCCGTGATCACCAGCGCGATCACCCCGCCGATGAACGCGGTCGGCAACGCAGCCATCACCTGCAACGCGAAGTTCGCCGAACCGAACAGCGTGTACAGCACAAGGAACACCCCGAACACCGACACCGCCCCCAGCAGACCCAGCGTGCGGCTGGCGCTCTGCTGACTCTCGAACTGACCGCTGAATTCCAGGAAGTAGCCGGGCGGCAACTCCACGTCGGCGAAGCTGGCCTTCACGTCCTCGACCGCCTCCACCACGCCCCGACCGCTGACGTTCGCCTGCAACACGATCTGGCGGCGGACGTTCTCCCGGTTGATCGTGTTCGGACCGCCGCTCTCGTAGATGCGGGCGACCGATTCCAACGGGATCCGCCCGCCCTCCGGCGTGGTGAGGGTCAACCGGCGCAACGCTTCCAAGTCTTCGCGGAACGGTTCGTCCAGGCGGACCAGCAGGTCGAACGTCCGCTGACCGACGAGGATTTCGGAGACGACCTCGCCGTTCATGGCCGTCTGGACGAACTCCATCACGTCCGCCGGGCGGAGGCCAGCCAGCAGCAGGGCGTCGCGGTCCAGCTCGATCCGCAGCTGCGGGATCGTGACCTGCTGTTCGAGCTGCACGTCGACCAGACCGGGCACGCCGGACATCGCGGCCTTCAATTCCTCGCCCTTGCGGCGGAGCACGTCGAGGTCGTCGCCGTACAGCTTGATGCCGATCTGGGCCTTTACCCCGGAGATCATGTGCGAAATGAGGTGGCCCAGCGGTCCCTCCACGCTGCCGACGGCGCCGGGTACGTCGGCGACGGCCTCGCGGAGATCCTCGAGAATCGCTTCCCGCTCGCGGTCGGACTCCGGGTCGAACTCCACGATCATTTCGCTGATGTTGACGGTCACGGCGTGCTCGTCGAGTTCCGCCCGGCCGGTCCGGCGAACCACGGAGGACACGCCTTCGACCGCCAGCAGGCTTTTCTCCACGGCGCGGCCGATCTCGTTGCTCGTCTTCAACGAGGTGCCGGGGTCGAGAATCACGTTGACCTGCATCGCCCCCTCGTTGAAGGGCGGCAGGAAGTCCCGTTCCAGCGTCGACATCCGCGCCCCGGCGACCGCCACCGCCCCGGCCGTGATCAGCAACACCGGCCAGGCGAACAGCGTCGCGCCGCGGATCGCCCCGCCGGCGAGCCATTGCAGGCCCCGCAGGAACAGGCCTTCCTCCTCGCCGCCGGAGGTGACGCGGTCCAGCGCCTCCACGCCGAGCCAGAACGCCGGGGCGGCGGCCAGCGTCCACCACAGCGGGTCCGAGGGGTGCAGCGCTTCGATATGAAAGATCTCCGCGGCCCGCGGGGCGATCCAGTAGAAGGTCGCCGCGCTCATCCCCAGCCCCAGCAGCGGGGAGACGACGTGCCAACCGCGGTTGCCGACCAGCAGCAGCGAGCACAGCGCCGGCGTGACCGTCAGCGAGACGGCCAGCGAGGCCAGGATGCTCACCACGTAGGCGGCCCCCAGCGGGGCGAACAGCCGGCCCTCCATGCCGCCCAAGGCGAACAGCGGCAGGAACACCAGCACGACGATCGCCGTGCCGAACACGATCGAACTGCGGATCTCCGTACTCGCCCGGAAGGTGACGACCAGCGGATGCAGTCGTTCGGCGCTTGGTCGCTGCTTGTTCTCTCGGAGCCTGCGAAAGATGTTCTCCACGTCGACGATCGCGTCGTCGACCAGTTCGCCGATGGCGACGGCCAAGCCGCCGAGCGTCATCGTGTTGATGCCCAGCCCGAAGGCGGCGAAGACCAGCGCCGTGACCACGATCGACAGCGGGATCGCGGTCAGGGTGATGAACGTCGTGCGGAAGTTCAGCAGGAAGGCGAATAAAATCACGACCACCAGCACGCCGCCGTCGGCGAGAGCCTCGACGACGTTTTCTATGCTGCGGTCGATAAAGCTCCGCTGCGAATAGACCCGCTCCACCCGCACGTCGTCCGGCAGGGAAACTGCGAGGTCGGTCATCGCGGCGTTGACGGCGTCCGTGACGACCCGAGTGTCGGCGCCGGGTTGTTTGGCGATCGTCAGAACGACCGCCGGCCCGCCGGTGAACTGCGGCGGGGCGAGGGACGAGAGGCCGGGGACCGGAAGTGCGTCGTCCTCCCCGGCGTCCGGCCCCTCAGCCGCCGGGTCCTCAGAGTCCGACCCAGCGCCTCCGACTTCCGTCCGCACGAACGCGGAGCTGTCCCCGCGTTTGACCTGCGCCTCTTCGACGACGTCGGCGACCTGCTCCAGCGCCACCGAGCGGCCGTCGCGGATGGTGACGACGACCTTCCGCAGATCCTCCACCGTGGTGGCCCGACCCAGCCCGCGAACCAGCAGCTCCGTCGGTCCGCGTTCGTCCAGGTAGCCGCCGGTGGCGTTGAGGTTGCTCTCGCCGACGGCCTCCTTCACCTGATCCAGGGTCAGCCCGTAGGCCCGCAGGGCGTCCGGGTCGACGAGAACCTGAAACTGCTTCCGCCCCCCGCCGATGACGAACACCTGACTGACGCCCGGGATCGTCAACAGGCGCTGGCGGATCACCCAGTCCGAGAGCGTCCGCAACTCCAACGGGGCGGTTTGCGGCTCCCCGTCGGCTCCCGGCTCGCTCCAAACGGCGAGCATCAAGATCTGGCCCATCACGGAACTGACGGGGGCGAGCGTCGGCCGGATTCCCTCCGGCATGCTTTCCGCGGCGAGTTGCATCCGCTCCGCGACCACCTGCCGGTCAGTGTAGATGTCCGTGCCCCAGGCGAAGTCCACCGTGATCACGCTGATGCCCACCGCGCTGGAACTGCGGACGACCTCCACCCCGCTGGCCCCGTTCAGACTGGTCTCCAACGGGAAGGTGATCAGGGCTTCCACCTCCTCCGGCGCCATGCCGGGGGCCTCGGTGATGACGACCACCCGCGGCCGATTCAGGTCCGGGAAGACGTCGATGGTCAGCCCCGCGGTCCGCCACCCGCCCAGCCCCAAGACCAGCAGCGCGCCGGCCAACACGAGCACGCGGTTGTGCAGGGCGAAGCGGATGATCGCGTTGAGCATCGGACGGACGGATTCGGAAAAACGGGGGAGGAGACGGGGCCGGGAAGGAGACCGGGCCGGGCGGAACGTCAGTGGTTGTGGCCGGCGTGCGGGTCGATCGCCCCGCCGGCGGCGTTCTTCAACGCCATCTGCAATTGATGGGCGGCGGAGACGGCGACCGACTCGCCCGGCAGCAGCGAGCCGTCGTCCGCGACGACGACCGACTCCGCGTCCCGGTAGACGACGTGCACCGGCCGGCGCTCGAACGTCGCCCCGTTCTCCACGAACGCGAACCGCTCCGCCCCGGCTTCCGCGACGGCCTCGATCGGCAACACGATCGCCTCCTCGTACGTCTCCACCGGCACCCGCAGACGCATCCGCTGGCCCGGTTTGTACTTCCAGGTGAGGAACCGCCCGCCGTTCGCCTGATCGCGTCCGTCGCTGACGATCTCGTTCGGCAACAGGACGTAGAACGGCAACACGCGAGAATCCGCGCCGACCCGGTTGGCCACGTAGGCGATCTCCAACCCGGTCACGGGATCGGAAGGGCCGGCGAGGTTGTCGGTCGGCAGGGCCGTGACCGGGCGATCCTCCCGGGCCGCGGCGGCGACGGCGGCGGCGTCCCGCTCAAACGCCCGGCCTTCGAGGTACAGCAGGGACAGGTCGCTCAGCTCCGCCAGCGGGGCGTTCGCGTCGACCGCGTCCCCCGCGTGGACGTTCAGGCGTTCGATCGTCAGCGGCGGATGCGACTCCGACGGCTGCGACTGCGACGCCGGTTCCTGCAGGCTCGCCGTCCGGGCCGGCGCCGTTCGCGTCGCCTCCCGCACCGCCGGGTCGTGCAACTCGCCGTGGCCATCCTCGTTCGGGTCGTGGGGATCGGGCACGACGATGCGGATCTCCCGCACCAAGTTTCGGTCCGAGGCGATGCGGGCGACCTGCGACTCCTCCAGACCGTGCAGCAACAGGCTCTGCCGCTGAGCTTTGAGCAACCCTTCGAGCTTCTGCTTCTCGTACTGCCGTTCGAGCACGACCTTCCCGGCCACCACGCCGCGGGAGACGTTCTGCAGACGGTCGATCTCCCGTTCCTCCACGTCGAGGGCTTCGAGCGTTTTGAGGTAGTCCGTCTGGGCCTGCACCACGTCCTCGTGGGTCAGCCGCATCACGAACAGCGTTTCGCCCGGGCGGACGGCCTGTCCCTCCGTGGCGAACACGTCCGTGACCACGCCGGTCATCGGGGCGGACACTTGGAGGTTCGACCGCCCCGGCCGCTCCGCCACGACGCCGGGCACGGTGATCGTGCGGTCGAAGTTCGTCAGTTCGACCGTCGCCGTCCGCAGCCCGATCGTGCCGCGGGCCTGATCGGACAGGCGGATTACCTCGCCCGCGGCGGCGACGCCGTGATCGTGCCCGGCGTGCGGGTCCTCTGCTTCGCCGACGGGCGTCTCCTCACCGAAGGCCAGGGAGGAAAGGCCCGGAAGCCACCAACCGGCCGACAGCCACAGCGCAATGGCTGCGACCGGGACGGCGGCGACCGCCAACCATCGGGGAGACAGATTGAGTTTGCCGAGGCGCACGACAGCACCGGGAGAGGGAGGGAGGAAACCCCGCCGCCAATTCGCGCCGTCACGCGACGGCGCGAAGCCGTCCGGACGACGTGGACATGCGGGAGCCCGGCATCAGACCGGGAGGAGAGAAGAGGCAGCCCTCAGGCTGCGGAGCCGCCGCGAGAGCGCGGCCGGCGCAGACGTCCGTTACAGCAAGAAGACCCGCGTGCGCAAGCGGTCGCCCGGACCGCTGCGTGCTGTCTCACGACTCGTCCGACTCCACGAATCGAGACCGTTTCCGCCGGTTCCGCCCGTCGGCGCCAACTCCGACAGCGACCAGAAGCCGACCGGCGCGAGGACCGGACACGCCGCCCCCGGCGCCGTCAGCCAAGAACACTCCGATTCGCCGCACCCCTTGTGTTGGTGCGGGTCACCTTGGCTCGGATCATCGTGCTGATGTCCGGCAGCGTCCGGCGGGTCGTGACCGGCTCCGTCGTGGCTGTGACCGTGATCGTGAGCCTCGTCGCCGTGTTCGTGTGCGGCGTGACAAGGAGCCGCAGTCGGTTCCGCTCCGCAACACGGATCGCCCGCATGGGCGTGATGCATGCAGCACCCCAACACCGCGTGCATCAGCACAGCGGCGAGCGTGACCAGCGGGGTGAGGAAGCGGAGCACGGGCACAGAAACAGCGTTGGGCTTGCCGCGAAAGGTTAGCAGATCCGCACCGGCCGGGAACCCAAATCGAAGGAATCCGCACGACCCTCACGCTCACTGACCGCCGAGCGACAGGTCCCGCAGGCCGACGCCCTGCAGGTTGTCGCCGCCGGCGTCGGGGATGCCGCCCAAGGCGTCCACGAGCAGCAGGCCGTCGACGGCGACCTCCGAAGTACGGGCGTCGGCTAGGGCTTCCACCCGGGCGAGATTCGCCTCGAAGAAGCTCCGCCGGGCCGTGAACACTCGCACGATGTCGAACTCGCCCTGCCGGTAGCCTTCTTCGGTCAGCGCCAGGTTTTCGCGGGCGGCGGGCAGCACGTCTTCGGTGTAGCGGGTGACGCGGTTTCCGGCCCGGCGGTAGTCCCGCAGGGCGTCCGCCATCCGGGCCCGCAGATCCAGTTCCAGCCGATGAAGCTCGGCGGTAGCCCGGTGCAGGTCGGCGACGGCGGCGGCGACGTTGCCGCGGTTGTCGTTGAAGACCGGCAGCGGCAGACCCAATTGCAGCCCTCCGATCGGCTCGTCCCCGCCGAACCCGTAGGTCAGGGCCGCCTGCGCCTGCACGTTCGGGACGGGTTGGGCCTGTTGCCGGCAGATCGCCGCCCGTGCCCGCGAGACCCGCGCCCGGGCCGCCGCCAATTCCGGGCTGGCGGCGAGCAGTTCGGCGAACAGGGCTTCGGAGTCGTGTTCGGCGACCGGTCCCTCCAGCTGCCCATCCAGTCGGCCCACGGGGCGATTCGGCGTTCCGGCCAGCGCCATCAGCCGTTGCCACGCCCCTTCGAACTCCAACTCCGCGTCCCGCCGCACGATGCCCACTTCGCCCAGTTGGATCTCGACCTGGAGCACGTCCGGTCTGGCGACCTCTCCGGCCTCGAACAACTCCTTAGCGGCGCCGACGCCCTCCTCGGCCAATGCGACGAGCTCCTCCGCCAGTTCCAGCCGCCGCTGGGCCCCCAACGCGACGTAGTACTGCCGCCGCACGCCGTTGACGACCCGCAGCCGCTGGGCTTCGGTCCGCCAGCGCAGCCCCTCGACCTCCCAGCTTTCGACCGCGCGGTTCAACTGCAGCTTGTCGGCGGTGACGAACGTCTGGGAGACGAAGGCGCCGTGCCGCCCGGCCGAGCCGTCTTCGCCGATGTCTTCGGACGTGTAGCCGACGGTGGGGTTCGGGTAGAGACCGACCTGCGTGTAGATCCCGCGGGCCTTGTCCACCGCCGCGGAGGCTCCGCGGAGCGTCGGATTGGCGGAGAGGGCGGCGGCTTCGATCTCCGCCAGCGTCAGCCCGCCGGGGGCGTGGTCGTCCGGCAGCACGCCGCCCCCGGGGACGTCGGCCAGTATGGGGACGGGCGCGGCAAGCGGATCGGTTCCGTCTCCCCCGTTCGTCGATTCCGCTTTTTCGGCTTCGTTCGCCAATTCATTGGAAGGCCGTTCCGGGGAGAAGGGATCGGGCGTGACGGGGCGGTCCCTGCCCTCGTCTACGGACGGCTCCTCCTGATAAGCCGCCGGCTGGATTGATCCGCCTAACGCCGGTTCCGCGGCGGCGACCGCCGCCGCATGAACGCCGTAGCCCGCGGCGGAGCCGGAGGCGAGCGGACTCCCCGCCTCGTACTTGTGGGTCGTCAGCGCGTTGCCGGTTCCGCAGCCGGCCAAGCCGGCGAGGGCGAACGGCAGCAGGGCTTTGCGGGGCTTCATGGGGGCGTCTCCGCCCCGCACGGCGTGCCGGGGCATCGGGTCTCGTGTCCGTCAACGCCGGGAGAATCGGCTCTGTCCTCACTTCTGCCGCAACGGGATCGGCCTGCAGAACCGCTTCTCGGCGATGCGACCCGACTGCGAGAGCGTGGGCGACTTTTCGGTCTCCGGCCGCGCGAACGGCCCGTCAGCAAGCAACTGTCCCTGACGGATGCCGCTTCCCGCTAAAGTGACGGCGGTGCCCGCTCGGGTTTCTGACTCTCAGCCCGACCGCCCACGACCGCAGCGGCCCCTCCCCGAACGAATCCCCCGGAACGACGTCATGACCCTCACCCGCACCGCGCTACTGATCGCCGGGGGCCTGGCGGCCTCCGCGACAGCCGCGAACGCCCAGCACTACGGCCACCAGCACGGCGGCCACGTCGTCCCCCACACGACGACGCACATCGACGTCGTACCGCATACGCAGACCCACACGGACTATGTCCGGCACGGCAACCACTACGACGCCGTGCCGCACACGACCACGCATTACGACGCGGTCCCGCACACTACGACCCACTACGACCGGGTCGGCACGACCTACCCGACGCAGTTCGGGACAGGCGTGCGATACCCGACGCAGTTCGGACAGAGCGGGCAGATTTACCGCCAGTACCCGCAGACCGCCTACCGGCCGATCGGGCAGAACGTTTATCGCCCCGCCCAGCCGCGTCAGTCCTACCCCACCACGTACTACGGAAACCAGCAGTTCGGGGGACGCCGCTTTGGCAATCACTACGTCCCGCACACGACGACGCATCTCGACCCGGTCCGTCACGGTAACCATGTCGATCTTCGGCCGCACACGACGACCCACTTCGACCACGTTCCGCACCGTTGATCGACGGCTTCTCGAACGGCAGGGACGCCGCCAATGATGAACCCGCCCAAGGCTCCCCGGTCCGCCGGGCGAGCCTCTTTTCTTGTGCGGACTGGGGGAGGCGATCCACCCCGCAGGGCGTCGGCCCTCGGTTCAGCGATGGCTCCGATGAAAATCGTAGTGGCCGGGCGTCACGTCGAGGTGATTGCCGTGCGGCACGACCGTCGGCGCGTGGTAGTCGTAGTGGCCGGCGCCGTGCCCACCGCCGAAGGTTCTCACCCGGCTGCCGTAACCGCTGTGCCCGTAGGTGTTGCCGTATCGGGAGCTGTAGCCGTAGTCGCTGCCCAAACCGCGACCGCGGTTCAACCCGGAGCCGAAGCGATTGCCGGAGAGCCCGCCGCCGTAGGAGTCGAAGCGGCTGAAGTTCTGGTAGCCGGAGGAGCGCCCGCCCCCGTATCCCCCGCCGTAGGTCGAGCCATAGCCGTTGCCGACGGAGAGCTGCATCGACACGCGAGGGCGGTCGCCGGCGTCCGCCGGGGTTTGACCGACGGCGAACAGGGCGGCGGCCGTCGCGGCGGCGGTGAGCGTGGAGCGAATCATCGTAGCGATCCTGAGACAGGTGAGGGAAAAACCAACACCTGTCTATGAAGCACCCGCCGTGCCGAACGCCGCGCGCCGGCCTTCCGCCTGCGAAGGAAGCGTTTTCTCCTCTGCGACAGTCTTGGCGGATGATCCAATGCGTAGCGTAACCGGGACGCTGCGCCGTCGTTGCGGTCACAGTTTTCACGCCGCGGGGAATGTGAGGGGCGTCCCAACTGCATCGCGGTCACGACAACATCTGCCCGTATGACCTATCGAGTTGTCATCCCCCTGGCCGGCGAGCCTTCCGGCGTGTGGATCGCCGTCAGCATGATCTTCAGCGACGAACGGGAGGCGATGACTTTCGGCGAGGTTCATTTGGTAGCAATACGGCATCCAAGTAACCGCAGCAGAAGTTTGCCTGTCAGCGGCGGCGGGGGATGACTGGCCAGGGAGAGGACTGTCCAGACCCTCTTTGCGAGAACGCATCGGAAACTGCTTGACAGACCCGTCCCGTCCGGGTCGGCTCGGTTTCTCGGCGGCGGCGTTCGCCCCGCTGTCCCCGCGTGATCGAACTTCGCCACGCGCTCCTCCAGAACGGAGACAGGTGATGAGACCCTTCAACATGGTGCTCGGGCCCGGGTTGCTCGGGATCGGCTTCTATTTCTCCCTCGGAGCGGTCGCCTCGCTCCCGGCGCAGACTTCGCCGCCCCCCGGCGGCCCGACGCCCCTTAGCAGGCCCGCGTTTCAAGACGGCCCGGTGCAGAGCGGCACGGTGCAGAGCAGTCCGGTCCAAGGGGGCTCGGTTCAGAGCGGCCCGGCGGATGCAGGCGGAACCATTACCCGCGGCGACGATCTGCGGGCCGCCGATCCCGGCAGTTGGGACCACGTCGATCTGATGGCGGAGCGTCTGGAACACCTGTCCAAACAACTCCACGACGAAGTGCACGCCCACCTGCAGGGACACGAGTACTTCCGACACATGGACGGCCACGCCACGGAGGTCGAACGGCTGGCCACCCACCTGCACGCGGTCGCCCACGCCGGGGAAAGCATTCCGCACCTGCGGGCGGACGTCGTTGCCTTGGACACGCAGGTGCACGAGGCGGACGAAGTTATCACGCAGATCGCCCGCCGCGGCGTGCTCACCCGGCACTATAACGGCGCCATCGTGCAGACCCGCCGGATCGTGCGAGAGATGATCGCCATTCAGCACCACTTGGAGGAGGATCTCGCCGTGCTGGACCCGAACCACCGCAACTATCGACAGCGCGAGGCCGCCCGCCCCGTACCCCGGGACCCGCACGATCACGGCCCATATCCGGGACCGGTGCACACCCCGCCCAGTTGGCACGCTCCCGGGACGACGGGTTCGCCGCTGCATCCCCGGCCCTATCACGACGACTACCACGACCACCACCGTCACGTCGCTCCCGGCACGATCTATCCGTCGTATCCGTCGCCGATCCACGGCCCCTACCACCACCCGCACTAGGTCGTCCGGGGGCCGCTAAACTGCGGAACTGGGCGTGGGCGGTGCGGCTTGCCGAAAGCTCTCAACTGTTTGAGCTCCAACGTTCATGCACCTTCCGCATACGGAAGACATCACTGTGCGATCCATTGCCGGGTCGTCGGAATGCGGCGGCTGAACCCCCGCTGGTTGACGCCGCCTCGTGACGAACGGCACGGCGGTCGCGGCGTGGTAACTGAGTGGTAACTGAGGTGAAATCCCGCTCCAGCGAACCGACCTGGGGCAGGGGGCGGTGACGGATCGATTGCTCGGCTTTCGGTCTGTCGCCTCCAGTACATCATCTGTTTCGATCGATTACAGACGAGACGTGACGACGCAGTTTTTTGTGTGATTCGTTCTAGCTCGGCGAAGTTTCTGCGCTGTGTTCAGGCCGCCCACGGAGTTTGAAGTGAGCCCCAAGACATAAACTGTTGTCGCAGTGGAACTTCTTGTTCTGATTCCAGCCCGACCTTGGTCGAATGGCTCGGCCCCCGTGATTTCTAGATGCTGATCCGCTCCACGATGTTCCGGCTGACTTTGCGGTCCCGGCGGTCGTAGAGCCGGGTCGTCCGCGGGTCGGCGTGGCCGGCGAGTCGCTGCACGTCGTCCAGCGGGACGCCCTGTTCCAGCAGGTCGGTGATGGTCGCCACCCGGAAGCTGTGCGGGGAGAGCCGCTTCGGCAGCCCGGCGTCCCGCATCCGCCGCTTGACCATCCGCGCCAGGTCGCCGGCCGCGGCCGGGTTGCCGGTCAGCCGGCCGGTGCGGCCGTCGGCGGTGCGGAACAGCCGGGCGTCGTCCGCCTCGCCGATGTCCGACGCCTCGGCGTACTCCCGCAGCATCCGGGCCAAATCGTGCCGGCAGGGGATCTCGCGGCTCTTCCCGCCCTTATCGGTGAAGTGCAGGTGCCACTGCTCCCCGTCGTGGTAGAAGTCCCCCCGCCGCAGCCGGGCCACGGCCCCGATGCGGGCGGCGGTGTAGATGAGCGCGGCGACGACCGCACGGTCACGCAGTCCCACCGCGGAGTCGGCGCCGACGCTCGCCAGCAGCGTGCGGGCCTGCGTCACGGTGATCTCCGGCGTCCGCCCCTCCACGACCGACAGCCGCGGCCCCCGCACGCTGGCGGCCGGGTTCAGCACGACGACGTGCCGGGTGACCAGTTCGTCGAACAGGTGCCGGATGGCCGCCAAGTGCAGTTTCTTGCTGGTGTCCGACAGCTTCAACCCGTCCAGATAACGCCCCACGTCGGCCGGGGTGATGCTGGTGAGGGTGCGGGAGCCGCGGAACGAGTCGAAGAACCGGCGGGCCGCCCGCTCGTAGGCCCGGCGGGTGTGTCGGTTGCGGATGCGACCGTGAAGGAACTCCTCGTAAGCGAACCGGGCCGCGTCCCCGCCGACGACGATCAGGGCGGGCAAGTCAGTTCCTGCACCAACCGCGTCAGAAACCGCTCCGACCTCGCTCCGAATCAGCTGCTTCTCCTCACTCAAGATTCCCCGTCAGTTGGTGCCTGATAACGTCCTTTATCTGGCACGAACGAGCGGGAAGGGCAAGCCCCCAATCCGGCAGACGGCCCACCGGTCACGCCTCGGCGGATCGCCCCGGACGGCGCGGACCGGTGGGCCGTCTGCCGGACCGGGAACATCCAATTCTGACAATATATTGTTCGTCGCCTGCTTCCGCCGGAGCCGACTCGTTGGGGTTCGCCCAACGCATCCCCGACGAGTCGGATGCGGTGGAAGCGTCGGCCTCCCCCGGCTCGCGCTTTCCTGCTCTTGCCGCGGGCCTGCTTCCGTGGGTGAGACTCCGCGGGGTTCGTCCGCGGTCAAAGTCGTCTGGACCGGCGCCCCCTGCGTGAACGAGTCTGCCGTCGCGTCGAATGGCGGCGCGGCTCGCAATATCCCGTGTGACGGCCCCCCCGGAGGCTGCTAGAGTGGCGGTCGAGAACAGCTAAACGGATGAAGCGAAAGGATCGAACAGGGGGACCGTTGCCGAGAGCCAGCATGAGCGAGCGTACCGCGACGGTCCGACGGCTGCTGATCGCCCATTTCGGGGGCGATGAAGCGGGGTTTCGCACGGCGGCCCGGGAGATCGTCAAGCACGAGCGGCGACTCAACCACACCGTTCTGGCGAACGACTTGGAACAGATCCTCAACGGCGCGAACGGCTCCCCACGCAAGGCGAAGTCGTTTTTCGCCACCTACAGCGGCGGGGCCGGACAGCTCCCGAAGGACCGGGAGCGAGACGCCTCCCTGGTGGAGGTCTCGGATTCGGACCGCGAACTGGAAGACCTGGTCCTCACCGACGACGTGCGCCGCGGACTCGACCGGGTTGTGCGCGAACGGCGGAGCGCAGACCTCCTGCGTTCGCACGGCATGACCCCCGTGCAGAAAATGCTGTTCTGCGGCCCGCCCGGCTGCGGGAAGACGGCGGCGGCCGGAGCCCTCGCCAATGCGCTGTACCTGCCGCTGGCGACCGTTCGGTTCGACGCGGTCGTCTCGTCCTACCTCGGCGAAACGGCGGCCAACCTCCGCAAGGTCTTCGACTTCGCCCGGCAGCGGCCCGTCCTGCTGTTCTTCGACGAGTTCGACGCCATCGGCAAGCACCGCGACGCGGCGGACGAACACGGGGAGATCAAGCGGGTCGTCAACTCGTTCCTGCAACTGCTGGACGGCTTTCACAGCGAGACGCTGACGGTCGCGGCGACCAACCATCAAGGGCTGCTCGACCCGGCCCTCTGGCGGCGGTTCGACGAGATCCTGCTGTTTCCCCCGCCGACGGCGGAGGAGATCGAGACGCTGCTCTGCCGCCGCTTCCGCCAGATCACGGTGTCCAAGTCGACGCGGCTCCGGTCGGTCGCCCGGTCCCTGGAAGGTCTGTCGCACGCGGACGTGGAGCGGGTCGCCGAGGACGCGATCAAGGAGACGCTGCTCGACGGTCGGGAGCAGGTGACCCCGTCGGTGCTGCGTCGTAGTCTTGAACGCCAGCTGCGCCGGGGAGCGGTGACGGTTCGTGCCATCACGGACACCGGGGAGGGCGAACCGCCGAGCGGGCCGCCCGGTCGAGATTCCTCCGAGAACTGATGCCGCACCACCCCGAGGACGCCCGCTACCCGCACCTGCCGCTCGTACGGGAGGAACCCACGCCCGACCGGCGCCGGCGTCCGGCTCCGCCGGGTCCGCCCCCGAACCGGGGCGGCCGCGGCCGGTATTCCAAGCGGCTGGAGGAAAGCGCGAACGAACTGGAAGAGCAGGTCGAGGGTCGGGAACCTCCGCCCGCCGGCATCGAGCCGCACCTCGTCTTCCGCGTGCCGCTCGCGCCGCACGCCTCCTCGCAGAACATCGCGGACCTGCTGGAGAATCTCGGCCTGACGGTCGTGGCGATCGAGGGCGACGGCGCGATCGTCGCCTTCCGGGCCGTCGCCGACCTCACGGCCTTTCGGGACGCCGCCGCCGCGTACGGCCGCGGCCCCCAAACCGGCATCAACCCGCAGACCGGACAGGCGTACAAGAGTACTCAGTGGGACGGCCTCGCGTGGATCGACGCCGCCGGAATGAGTCTCTGGTCGAAGCCGGACCGTATCGGGCGTCGGCTCGCCGCGTCCGTGGGCGGGGAGGGGGAGTCCGTCGAACCTGACGCGCTCTACGTCGTCGATGTCGAACTGTGGCACCGCGGAACGGACGAACTCGCCCGCGCCGCGGTCGAAGAACTGCGTCAGCTGGTGAACGACGACACGCGGGACGGCGAATCCGTCCACGATTACTTCGTCGGGTCGAGCCTCTGCCTCGCCCGGCTCGCCGTTCGCGGGAACAAGCTGAACGCGCTGCTGTCGCTGGACGTCGTGGCGGAGGTCGAAGTCCCGCCGCGGCCGAGCTTCGACCCCCGGATGGCGTTCCGCACGACGAAGCGGGACTTCGACGCCCCGCCGCCCCCGCCGCCCGACGGGCCGTCGGTCTGCGTTGTGGACAGCGGCGTCACATCGAATCATCCGCTGCTTGCGCCGTATGTCGGCGGGGCGACCTCGGTGCGGAGCGGCGACGACGCCCCGGCCGATGAGAACGGGCACGGCACCGCGGTCGCCGGCGTGGCCGTCTACGGGTCGGTGCGAGACGGCTACGAGAAGGGGGCGTTCGGCTCCGCGATCAGGGTCTTCTCGGCGAAGGTGCTCAACGCCGCGAACGAGTTCGACGACGAGAAGCTCATCATCTCGCAGATGCGGGAGGCCATCGAGGCGTTCGTCGGATCCCCGTACTCCTGCCGCGTCTTCAATATGTCGTTCGGCAGTCCGGCGGCCTGGCTGCGGGACAACGACCGGCAGAGCCTGTGGGCCGAACAGCTGGACATCCTCGCCAGGGAGCTGGACGTGGTGATCGTGGTCTCCGCCGGGAATCAGAGCCTCGGGCAAGCGACGAACGCCGCGGATGCCGAGCGGGTGCTGACGACCTACCCCGGGCTGCTGTTCGAGCCGGAGTGCGGCCTGTGCGAACCGGCCACGGCCGCCATCGCCGTCACGGTCGGCGGCGTCGCCGAGCATTCGGTGCAGTCCGTGGCGCTCGGACGGAAGGACAAAGACATTCAGATCGCCGTGGCGGCGGTCGGCGAGCCGACGCCGACCTCCCGCGTCGGGTTGGGACTGAACGCGGCGGTCAAACCTGAGTTCGTGGGCGTCGGCGGCAACCTGTCGTTTCAGGGCTTTTCGGGCCATCGGGAAGTGAAGCGGGACCCCGGGCTGGCGGTGATGTCGCTCTCGCATCGGCCGACCGAGCGACTGTTCGCGTTCGACAACGGGACGAGCCTTGCCGCGCCGCAGGTCTCGCGGGCCGCGGCGATCGCCCTGGCGAACCTCCGCGAGACGTTCGAGACCGAGCCGAGCGCGAACCTCGTCCGTGCCGTGCTGGCATCGACGGCGGAGCCGCCCGCCGTCGAGGAGGACCGCATCGAGCCGACGGGGGAGGAGCGCGCCGCGTGGCGGTGTTACGGCTACGGGCGGATCGACGAAGAAGTCTTGGAGGCGTCCGGGGACCGCCGCGTGACGCTGGTGGCCGAAGAGGAGATTCCGCTGGACACCTTCGCCGTGTTCGAGGTGCCGGCGCCCCCGGAGTTCCGGGCCGCGCCGGGCGATAAGCGGGTGATCGTCACGCTCGCGTTCGACCCGCCGGTGCGTCGGCGGCGGGCCGATTACCTCGGCGTGAAGATGGACCACGCGCTCATCCGCGGGAAGACCGTGGACGAGATTGTGGACGCCTACCGGCAACTCTCCACGCAGGAAGTCAAAGCCGCGAAGGCCGCGGGCGGGGTCCAGGGAGCGTTCCGGTCGCCGTTCCGGTGTAACCTCGATCCCGGCCCGCAGTTTCTCGCGTCCAGCACGCTGCAACGCTCGGCGTGGACGTTTCGGCGGGAGAATTCGGACTACGGGGAGACGTGGTATCTCGTCGTGCGGGCGCAGCGGACCTGGGCGCCGGCGTCGTTCGAGAACCAACGGTTCGGCGTCACCGTCACCTTGGAGGCGGACGAACCGCGCCTCTATAATCTAGTCTTCAATAGGCTCCGGTTGCGTCAACAGCAGCGGGCGCGTGCCCGGCGGTAAAACCGAGTCGCACGCTCGAACGTGGGTGTGGGAAGGCAAAACGACGCCCGTTGAACCTTCCCCGGCGGTTACGCTGCGAAGCGGAACCGCCGTATTCGACTCAGTCGCCCTCCCGGAAGATCCAGGTATGCGCTTCGTCGACCACCTTGGCGAGCAGGGGCAGGTCGTCCCGGCCGAAGCTCTGGGAATCCCGCCAGTTGCCGCTCGCCTCGTCCTTGTAGATCCGGCAGACCGTGACGTTGTGCCGGGTGCCGCCGCTGGTTTTGTTCTCCCAGACCGCCGCCTTCACGCGCCCGTAGCGGACCTCGTGAACCGGCCTCTGGGGGTTCTGCGTCTGGGCCATCGCGGCCCTCCTTTCAGCTGTGGGTAAGGGGAAGCGAAGCGTTCAGACCGCCAGCGCGAGCAGGCGGCCGATCTTGGCGTCCAGTTCGGCCCGGTCGCCGGCGAAGACCGTCTTGCCGGTCAGCCGGGTGAGCTTGTCGACCACGTCGAACAGCGTTCCGGCCTTGCCGCTCTCGGGCACGACCTGCTTGGCGAGCGCGGCGGGGATGCCCTCCTTTTGCAGGGCCTTCACCGCCTTCTCGCGGGTCGCGTCCGGGGCGAATCGGGTTTGCATAGCGGTCCGCATCGTGTCGGCGAAGGCGTCCCGCCGCTCGTCGCGGCGTTTCACCAGGGCGTCGATGCGGAGCCGGATCTCGTCCAAGCCGTTCCGCACGTTGGCGGTGTGCTTGCGGCTGAACTCGGCCACCTCCACGGCGTCCCACACGATGTGGTTCTGGCAGATGTGCTGGTACCAGAAGGTCTGGACGCCCAGCGAACGCCGGCCGACCTCGCTGTTCCAGACGAAGAAGCCGGGCGCGAAGCGTTCCGTGCGGCTCCACCCGGTCTCGGGGTCGCGGCAGTCCAGGTCCACCCAGCCGTCCGGGTCGATGAGAAAACAGAACATGTCCTGCTCACCGCAGTAGAGGCCGGTCGAGAGATCGTCGTTGTCCTCCTCGCTCCCGTGCCGACTGGCCGGCGGCCGGAAGTCGCCGAACTCCAGGACCACGTCCAGCAGTTCGGCGTTCCAGAGCCGGGTGTAGGCCGTGCCGTGAACGCTCCGCACGTCGTTCCCGGTGGTCAGCAGTTGGATCGGCTTGTCCCCACGGGGCAGCGTTTCCAACAGGGCCGTGCCGGCGGTCTTGGGCGTGAGCCGGTTGATCGTCGGCTTCGATACTCCGCACATCGCGCAGAGTTGGCTGAACGACCAGTCCGACAGCCCCAGCGGGGCGACGGAGCCGGCGTCCAGCATCAGCCGCCCGTCCGCGTCCACGGGCCGGACGGCGCTGGGCGGGGGCCAGGTCTCGCCCGACTCCTCCCGGACCGCGTCGCAATGGGCCGCGAGGGCGTTCAGCGACTCGAAGCACTCGTCGGGCCGCCGCTTGAACAGCTCGTCGGAGGCCCGCGTGAGGTTCTGTTTCATCGTCTCGTCTCCCTGCGCGAAACTGCGCACGCTTCGGCGTTCGACCGGAAGTGGTCGGGCCGCGGACGACTCCCGTGAGCCGGAGAGCGGTCCGCGGCCCGACCGGGTCGTGGCTCGAAGCGGAGACGGCGATGAAAAGCTTGCGCGAGCGAAAAACCTGGGGGCGTCGCGCCTCCCGGCCGGCTCACCGCCGAACTGGAAACGGAACGAATCGTCTACCCGATGCAGTCGCGGACACCGGCCCGCCCTCCTTCACTATCACGACCGTCGGGATCTGTCACGTTCTCGCTCGAACGAGGGAAAAACGCTCCGACCGAGCCGCCGCGACTTGCCCGCGCCCCCGGGCCGCGGACAATCGAGCCGGAGCCATCGGGCACCTCCTCCGTCGTCGGGAGTCATAAGACGACCAGACCTCCCGCCGGGTCTGCCAAAACATAAGGCGGATTTTTAGTCCCGTCTCGCCCTTTACGGGGCGAGCAGCCCCTTCTCGACCATCAGTTCGCCGTACTTACGCAGCAGCCGCTGCGTCTCTTGGACGTGGGACCGCTGGCCGTCCGACCAGTTCGCCGGCGGGAGATGCGTCAGGAGCGCCGCCCAGTCGAGTCCGCTCCGGCCGTTGTTGCCGGGGTGGAGGGCGAACAGCAGTTGGCGCAGCCCGAGTTCTGAGTCGTCCAGAGCACTCATCCCGCGGAGGGCCATCAGGGAGGCCGGGCCTTTCGCGGCCGGCGCGTTCCGCCCCCGGTACTGGTCCCCGTCGGCGGTGAAGGCGGCGAGATAGCGGGAGACGGCGGCTCGGTCGGCGGCGAACTCCCGCTCCAACGCCTCCTGCTTCGCTTGATCCGCCGCGATCTTGTTTGCGGCCGCGATGTCCGCCGCCTTCTTCTTCGCCTCGATAATGATCGACTCCGCCAGCTGCGCGCCGACCAGTTTCGCCGCCTCGCGTTCCGCCGCGGCGATCGTGCGGTTCGTCTCTATTGCCGCCCGCGTGCTCTGGTCTTCGTCCTCCCGCCGCGCCGCTGCCACCGACTCCGCCCGGACTTGAGCGGCTCTCGCGTCCCGCTCCCGCCGCCGGCGGTCGAGCGCGACTCGTAGCGAGACTCCCCCGCTCGGAGGCTCGCCGATCTCAGCCGCCAAGCTCTGCCAGAGGTCGGCCTCCGCGGCGACCGCGACCGCCCGCTGGCGGGTCTCTCGGGCGACCGCGTCGATCTCTCTGCTCAACGCGGGGGTGGGAGCGTAGTCGGCCGGCAGGTGCGACTGGGCGGCGCGGAGCGGGTCCGACAACCCGTCCAGCCGCTCCGCGGCTTCTCCCGGCGGGGTGCCAGGAAGTTCCCCGGCGGCGGCAAAGGCGGCTTCCGCCCTCCCCAACAGCGACTCGTCGGCGGCGACGGCCCGGCCGACTTCGCCGTCCAGCAGCGAAGCCCGCGCGTCGTCGAGCCGGCGGCGGGCGTCCCGCAGTTCCGCGACCGCTGCGCGGGCGGCGGCGAGCCGGGCCAGTTCGCGGTCCAGCTTCGACCGGGCCACGCTCCGGGCCGCGGCCTCGGTCAGCTCCGCCTGACGCAAAGCCTCGCCCCGCACGCGGGCGTCGGCCAGCCGCTCGCGGGTCTCAACGTCCGCTTCCAGCCGGCTCAGCGCCTGCTCCGACCGCCAGTTCAGGGCGAGATGGGCGGCCACCAGTAGCATCGCCAGACCGGCGACGCCCATGAGGACGGATTTCGTCCATCCGGCGGCCGGTCGCGGAGCCGGCCGGTCCTGCGACCGTTCCCACGGCGGTGCCTCGGGGCCGCCCTCCGGCCGCGGAATCATGGCGAAGCGTGGGGCGGCCGACGGCTCGGGTTCTTCAGGAGGTTCGACTGGGGCGGTTCCGCTCATGGCGAGGCTTGGTTCGTGGGGGAAGGGGTCACAGGTCCTCCGGGCCGTCGCCGTCGTCGTCGGCGGGATTCTCTTCGTCCTCCGGTCCGGGCGCGTCCCGGGGTTCGTCGTCCAGACCGGCCAACGGGTCGCCGTCGTCCTCGGGAAGAGCGTCGTCGTCGCCCGTCTCTCCCGCCGCCGGTCCGTCGTCGTCGCGGAACAGGTCGTCCCCGGTGAACGACGGGCGTTCCGCCCCGGGACTCACGTCCGGGGCGTACCGGTTCCACCGTCGCCCGGCGGGGACCGTTTGCTCCGACACGGCCGGCCAGGGCAATCGTCTGCGCCGTTCATATTCCGACTTCGTGATGACGTGCGACCCGTCGATCACGAATGAAAACCCGCCGTACTGCGCGTAGCCCTCGCCTCGGGAGAGGTGGAACAGGCTCCGCCGCGGGCGGTCGCCCATGAGGATGAGGTCGTTGACGGAGATCCGGTTGCCGACGGTCTCCGCCAGCCCCCGGGTGACCCGGTTCGTCGTCACGCCGCCCGCGGACGTCGAAGATTCGTTCCAGGTTCGGCCGAGAAACACGCGCTCCCCGGACCCGTCGGAGAACTCCCGCAACTGCCGCACGTCGCGGACGCTGAACGTCTGCCGCAGCACCGTGTTCTCCGTCACGCTGGGGCCGACGTCCACGCCCCGGCCCAGGTTGAGGCCGCTCATCGACTGGTGCGACATCACCGCCCCGATGTCCATGGAGCGGGCCTGTTCGAGGATGATCTCGATGTTTGGCGAGACGATCCGCTGGAACTCGTCGATGATGACGTACACCGGCACCTTCCGGTCCGTGCGGAGGTGGGCGGCGGATTGGAAAAAAGAGTGCATGGCGAGCAGGCCGGTGGTGCGGGCCGTGTTCGCCCCGTCCCCGCTGGGAAGCTGGAAGAACAGCGTCTGCGGTGACCGGAACAGGGAGCCGCAGTCGATCGCCCGCTCGAACGCCGACGGCGGCGGCGCGCCCGGTCCGCGGGCGCCTCGGACCGCGTTCAGCCCGTGGGGGTCGGCCAACTCGGAGATGACGCGATGGACCGCGAGGGCGTCCTGCCGGTGCCTGGCGGAGAGGCGGGCGAGACGCCCGGACTTGTCCCGGAGGATCTCCTCCAGCTGCCGGAACGACCGGAGCGGATTCTCGTACTCCGTCAGTTCGATGGCCGCGGCCAGGGCGTGCATGTTGGCCGCGGTGAAATGCGCCGGGCCGTAGGTGGTGCCGTACTGAAGGTTAGCCGCCTCCGTGATCAGGTCCGCCTTCTCCGCCGGCGTCTTCGCGCCGAAGAACGCTTGATCCAGCGGATTGAACAGGTAGGTCGAGCGGCCCGCGGTGGAGGTCACCCACCGAAACCACCGCCCGGTCTTCTCGGTCTCGATGCGGGCGGTGTGCAGCAGGGCCGAGTCGTCCCCCTTCATGTCCAGAACGACCACCGAGCAGTCGCCGGCCCGGATCAGCTGGGTCATCAACCCCATGATCCCGACGGAGGTTTTGCCGCTGCCGGTCCCGCCCAGGAAGTGGACGTGCTCATTGACGAGCGAGCGGGGCATCAGGACCGGGCTGTTGTCGTGCGCGTTGACGCCCATAAACAGCGACTCCCGCTCCGTCCGATCCTTCGACCGCCGGATGCCGTCGACCACATCGTTCCAAACCTGGGGGGTGAGGAACTCGCCCGGCCGACCCTTCGGCGGCCAGGGGCGGGACGCCACCCCGGCCGCGCAGGCCAGCGGCGGCACCAGCGAGAGCGCCAGACCGGCCGGCACCGCGGCGAACCAGACCAGCGCGTGCGGCACCGGACCGCGCGCCATCGGGGCCGGCCGGGGC